>NZ_JBICMM010000021.1:0-74677 GCF_043106425.1 Pseudomonas sp. FYR_2 | reverse complement strand
TCAGCCAATGATAGGTAATCAATTTGGCTTCAACGTCTTTATTGGAAAAGCACGCTTTTGCTTATTCATCGGCGACTTGTATGTCCGAGTGCCGAAGTGCTTTGAGTTGGCGTGGAATAGCACTGGTTTCTATTTCGGGAAGGATGGAGCGTGAAGTACATGGAAACCACATTCAGCAAGCAAGCCTTGACTTATGATCGGTATGCACTTGTCCAGCTTTTCAAGGCAATTGAAGAGGTTCGAGGTGTTGATCCCGAGATGCAAGCACAAGGCATCGCACTGTTCCTTTACTCTGCGATCTACCCAGGTTGCACGATGACGGATCTACAGAAGAACCTTGGAATGACCCAATCGTCCTGCTCAAGGAATGTGTCGGCCTTGTCTGAGTGGCATCGTCTCGAAAAGCCAGGGCATGGGCTGCTTGTGGCAACCCCAGATCCGATGGAGCGCCGCAGGAAGATCGTGCGATTGACCGACAAGGGTGAGCAACTGGCCGTCTCGCTGACCGAGGCGGTGATGAATCCGGTTCGACTGTCGTCGTTCTCGAAGGAGGTGCGGTAAAAAAAATAACCCCCAACACCAAGCCGATGTGTCGGCCTCCTGGCTGTCCAGGCGGAGGGTGATGGGGGTGTTGTCTGTTGCTGCTTGTTGGCGTCAGCCGGAGCACTGGAAGGTTCATCTGCTGGGCTGCTTTCCATCTGCGCTTGTCTGCGGCCAGGGTCTCGCTCAGCAGTGGATGCTAGATGGTGCCTTCGGCTGTCGCAGCCATGCCCGAAGCACTCCGTTTCCTGGCCTTTCTCACTTCGCTGGTGATGCTCTTCATGAGCGAGAGCCTTCTATGGTTCTCTGCTTGGATCTAGCCACCAGCTTGAAGTCTGTCTGCCAGACGAAGCAGAGCAGGTACATCAGGGGAATCAAAGGCCATAGCAGCAGGGCGCCCAAGAACATCAATTCAGGCAGACGCATCAGGCCTCCTCCGCTTGGGTCTTGATGTAGTCGCTCGGGTCGACGCTGGTTCCGTAGGAATGGCTCAGTACTGCCTCGATCTGCGACAGTGTCATGCCGCCAGCCAGCATGGTCAGGGCGGCGTCATAGGCTCGGCTGTACTGATTGAGGTCATCGGGGTTGAGCGAGTCCCGAATGTGACGGCCTATCTTGGCTCGCCATTCGCTGGCGGACAGTCCGGTCATAACGCAGCATACGAGCGACATCAGGCACGCTTTCATCTCCATGGCTTCCTGCCTGACGAGGCTCTTTGGCAGCTCTCCAGACTTAGCCTTTTCGCCAGCGATGACGAACGCCTGATGAGCGACCTGATTGTCGATGCTTGTGAGCATGGAGCCCCGGATCGGGGTATAGCGGATGAGCTTGAAGGCCAGTTCTTCCATGTCGAGGAAGTAGTGCCGCACCTCGCGCCCTTCTGGAGTTTGTGTGCTCATGGCCAAATGCGCCGCGCAGTTACGGCTGAGACTGTAGTCGGTGCGGGGCTTTCGCGATGATGGCGTGCTCTTCTTTGCCACCTCCGAATAATGCCCGAACTCGTCCATTATTCTTGCCGCGCCGCGAGAGACCCATTTGTCGAAACGGGCTTCGGGTCTGCCTATTATTTCCCAGAGCTTCCGGGCATCAATACACGGCTCTGTTCTGCTCTCGACAAAGGGAAGTATCCGGCGAACCCGGATCATCCTCTCGGTCTGTTCCTCGCTGAAGCCAAGAGTCTGCATGACGTGCTTCGGGCAGTTGGCGGGAGTGTGGTTAAAGGTCTTGCCAGTTCGTTTGCTTTTCATGGCGTAGATCATCCTTTTTGTTCAGCCGTCAGAGTCCCTTCCATCCATGCCACCAGCTCCCATCTACAAGGGAAACACGGACGGCTCGGACGGCTGGACAAAACGGGCTGGGTTTGAGGGGGATCTGCAAGGGATGCAGGGTTGATGCTTGGTGACTTGCTCAGGAGTTCCCCGGTTCCTGGATGCCATCCATGGGCCAAAGCCTGGGCAGCAGTGGTTGCCTAGGTCGTTACTGTGCTGAGGCCAGGGCTGATGGATGGCAGAGGCGAATGGGGAAACTCCTGGGCGGAGTCATCTGGAGGTACATAAAGATGAGCGAGCGGTGGACTGACAGAGAGGCCTGAGCTTCCTGACAACCACTGACGGGGATGATCACTGCATCAAGAGCAACTTGCGGTGCAGCTTGAAGAGCATCTACCAGTGTCCCCGCAAGACAGGCTTGATGCTGTCTCATTGCTTCGTTCTTCATTGATGGATTGATGGTAATGACCATGGATGAAGGACAGCTCAAAGACACTCATAGAGTGGCTTCGCCATCCACCGCTACACCCCGCAAGTCATCGCAGGTAGCCAGCCTCGACTGGGTGCCATCACCTCCCAGCCAGCTATGTCAGGTTCGTCATCACCCGTGACTGCTGGCCGATTGGTCGGGGCAGTGAGAGGGGCTGTACGCCTGAAGCTCAAAGTAGCAGTAGGTACTCGGCGGTCGCCTCGCTGGGCTGTTTCCTTTCCCTGGCTCAATCAGTCCCTCCGGCTGTTTGCCAGAGCTGCTGATCGAGCGTCATGGTTGGGGATCGAGCGTGCGAGATTACGCGTTCTTTCCTCCATAACTGTGTGTTAATCGATCATCGCCGAACGTGCTGCGATCTTGCTGATATAGCGTTTGTGGCAAGTCGGCTGCTTTTCTCTGGTAGTAGAGCGCGTGATGGCACTCTGGTCTGCTCCGGTTATAGCCATGCGTTTGATCGGCTCTCGTATGTAGTAAGCTCTCGGCATTTCTGTATTACTGCGTGGAGATGTGCCTTGGTCACTGGAGATGTAGAGAAGCGTTTGTGGGCTGTAGCTGACCAACTATGGGCCAACACAGGGCTGAGGCCGGGGGAGTTCTCGGTGCCTGTTCTGGGGCTGATCTTCCTGCGTTATGCGGAGAAGATGTACGCCGCTGCTGAAGAGAAGCTGGGGCCGATTGGTTCTGGTGGTCGCCGCAAGGTCAGCAAAGATGACTATCTGGCCGAGGGCGTGATCTTTCTGCCAGAGAAGGCCCGCTTCTCCTATCTGCAGACCCTCACCGAGGGCGATGTCATCGGGTTGGCGATCAACGAAGCCATGAAGGCCGTTGAGGAGGAGAACGTCGACCTCAAGGGCGCTCTGCCTCGCAACTACGTCCAGCTTGGCAACACGGTGCTGCTGGAGCTGATCAAGCTGCTTGGCCCGGTGGATCTCAGTGGGGACGCTTTCGGCAAAGTCTATGAGTACTTCCTGGGCAACTTCGCGCTGAAGGAAGGCCAAAAGGGCGGTGTCTTCTATACCCCAGAGTCCATCGTAAAGCTGATCGTCGAGATCATCGAGCCGTTCCACGGGCGGATCTTCGACCCGGCTTGTGGTTCGGGCGGTATGTTCGCCCAGTCGGCTGACTTCGTTAAGCGTCACCACAAGACAGCGATGGAAGAAATCTCCATCTTCGGCACCGAGAAAGAGCAGGTCACGGTCAATCTGAACAAGATGAACCTGGCTGTGCATGGCCTGTCGGGTGATGTGCGTATCGCCAACACCTACTACGAAGACCCGCATGAGGCCGTTACTCGTGATGGCGGGCGCTTCGATTTCGTTATGGCCAATCCGCCGTTCAACGTATCGGGTGTCGATAAGGAGCGTCTTGAGGGGGATCTGCGGTTCCCGTTCGGTGTACCGAAGACCGACAACGCCAACTACCTCTGGATCCAGCTCTTTTACGCATCGCTAAACAAGAATGGCCGTGCTGGTTTCGTAATGGCGAACTCGGCAGGTGATGCAAGAGGCAGCGAGCAGGTGATTCGGCAGAAGCTCATCGAGAGCGGTGCAGTCGATGTGATCGTTTCGGTCGGCTCGAACTTCTTCTACACCGTGACCCTGCCTTGCACGCTGTGGTTCTTTGACCGGGCGAAGGAGCGCGATGCAGAGAGAGCAGACAAGGTTCTGTTTATTGACGCTCGCCACATCTACCGGCAGATCGACCGGGCACACCGTGACTTCAAGCCTGAACAGATCGAGTTTCTCGCCAACATCGTGCGCCTGTATCGAGGTGAGGCTCCAGAGCTAGACCAGGGAAGTGCTGAGTTGCTCGCTGAAAGAGGACTGGGCAAGGGCTACGTGGATGTGCCGGGTTTATGCAAGGTTGCTTCTCGCGAGCTGATTGAGTCTCAGGGCTGGTCGCTGAACCCTGGGCGATACGTGGGTGCTGCTGCAAGAGAAGTGGAAGATGTGGACTTCACTGAGCGATTAGAGGAGTTGGCTGAAGAACTGGAGGTTCTGAATGCTGAGTCACGAGAACTCGAGTTGAGAATTGCAGATAACATTGCAGTGATCTTCGATGGAGCATCCGCATGACTGTAGGTGCTTCTTGGAAGGAGGTTACTCTAGAGGATCATGTTGATTTAGTAGTGGGGTACGCGTTTAAAAGCTCTGGCTATACAGACGACGAAAGCGATGTGCGTCTCCTGCGTGGCGACAATGTTGCTCAGGGAGAGCTGCGTTGGGATAAGGCTAAAAGATGGCCTGTCGCTGATTACCAGAGATACGAGGCGTTTCATCTTAGGGAGCGGGACATAATACTCGCAATGGATCGACCTTGGATCAGTGCGGGCCTAAAGTATGCCAGGGTTAAGCGCAAGGATACTCCCTCACTCCTTGTTCAGCGAGTTGCGCGTCTTCGTGGTACTGAAAGTCTTAAGACGGATTACCTACGCTGCGTTATCGGTAGCGCTGATTTTACCGACTATGTTCTCTCAATTCTGACTGGCGTAAACATCCCGCATATAAGCGCAAAGGATATTAAGCGGTTTAGATTTTTGCTGCCTCCAGTGGCGACTCAGGAAAGGATCTCAAGGGTTATAACTAGTTACGACGATCTCATCGAAAACAACACGCGCCGCATCGAGATCCTCGAAGAAATGGCGCGGCGGTTGTACGAGGAGTGGTTCGTTCAGTTTCGCTTTCCGGGGCACGAGGGTGTGAAGTTCAAGGAGAGTGAGCTTGGGCTGATTCCTGAAGACTGGAAGGTGTCAACTCTTGATGAGTTTGGTGAAATCATCACTGGCAAAACACCTAGCAAGAATAATTCAGAGTTTTTTGGTGGGGTCGTTCCTTTTATTAAACTCCCTGACATGCATGGCAATACTTTCATAATTGAAACCTCCGAAAGGCTTTCGGAGGAAGGGGTGAGCTCTCAAAAAACGAAAACCATACCGCCTGGCTCCATATGCGTTAGCTGTATCGGCACTGCTGGGGTGGTGGTTATTACTTCGGAGCCCTCTCAGACTAATCAACAGATAAACTCTATTGTTCCTCGCGCTCCAGGCTTGCGGGAGTTTTTGTTTTTTTCAGCTACGGCGCTGAAGGAAAAAATAAACAACTATGGAGCTACGGGCGCGACAATGACTAACCTTAGTCGCGGAAAGTTCGCTTCTCTGCAAGTTGTTGAGCCAAAAGAGGATTTGCTGTGCGGTTACAACAAGTTAGCAGCTCCGTTGTTTGATAAGATCCTTTGTTTGCAAAAAGCTAACCGTAACCTCCGAGCCCAGCGAGACCTGCTCCTTCCCAAGCTAATCTCCGGTGAGATCGACGTATCCGATATTCCCATGCCGACCTAAAAGGAGTTCAGGCGCATGAGTCCAGCAGCACCACATTCGCACGACTATTCCGAGGACACGCTGGTCGAGCAGCCAGCCATCGCGCTGTTCGAGTCTCTCGGCTGGGAAACTGGGAACCTCTACGCAGAGTGGACAGGTAGTTCCTCCAGCGAAGGACGCCAGACCCAGCAGGATGTGGTGCTGGAGGATCGTCTGCGGGCCGCACTCAGCAAGCTCAACCCTGACTTGCCCAGCGATGCCATCAATCTGGTGGTCGAGGAATTGGCCCGAGATCGCTCCAAGCTGCTGCCGGTCAACGCCAATCAGGAGGTTTACCGGTTGCTGAAGGACGGGGTGCCTGTCCCGGTTACTGATGAGCACGGGCATAACACGCTCAAGGTGGCCAAGGTCATCGATTGGGGCAATGTCGAGGAGAACGACTTCTTCCTCGCCTCCCAGTTCTGGGTGAAGGGGGACTACCACACGCGGCGCACTGACCTGCTGGGCTTCGTGAATGGTATCCCGCTGTTGTTCGTTGAGCTGAAGGCGACCCACAAGACGCTCAAGGCTGCCTACGACGACAACCTCACCGACTACCGCACGGTCATCCCGCAGCTCTTCACCTACAACGGCGCGCTGATGCTGTCGAACGGTTCCCAGACGGTGGTGGGTAGCACCTTCTCGCCGTGGGAGCATCTGTTCGAGTGGAAGCGGATCAACGATGAAGGTGAGAAGGGCGTTGTCTCCCTGGAGACCGCGATCAGAGGCATCGGTGAGCCTTCCAGGCTGCTGGATATCGTCGAGAACTTCACCGTGTTCGAGGATGTGGCTGGGGGCGTGATCAAGAAGATCGCCAAGAACCACCAGTACTTGGGGGTCAATAAGGCCATCGCTGAGGTCTGGCGAACCAAGGATCGCCCCAAGGATCAGGCCGGGCGGCTTGGCGTCTTCTGGCACACCCAAGGCTCAGGCAAGTCTCTGTCGATGGTCTTCTTCGCTCAGAAGATCCTTCGCAAGATCCCAGGCAACTGGACGTTCGTGATCGTCACCGACCGCAACGAACTGGACGAGCAAATCTACAAGACCTTCGCTGCCACAGGCGCGGTGGGTGAGGTCGAGGCTCATGCCACCAGCGGCGCTCACCTCAAGCAGTTACTCAGCGAAGACCACCGCTACGTCTTCACGCTAATCCAGAAGTTCGGCACCAAGAAAGGCGAGGTCTACCCGCAGCTCTCTGACCGCCAGGACATCATCGTCATCACCGACGAAGCTCACCGTTCCCAGTACGACACCCTGGCCATGAACATGAGGACGGCACTCCCTAATGCCGCCTTCTTGGGCTTCACCGGGACGCCACTTATGGCTGGCGAGGAGAAGACCAAAGAGGTCTTCGGTGACTACATCTCCGTCTATGACTTCGGCCAGTCCATCGCTGACGGTGCCACGGTTCCGCTGTACTACGAGAACCGCATTCCCGAGATGCAACTCATCAATGACAACCTCAATGAGGACATGGCGGCGCTACTCGAAGAGGCCGAGCTGGACGAGGAGCAGGAGCGCAAGGTCGAGCAGGTCTTCGCCCGTGAGTATCACCTGATCACCCGAGAGGATCGCCTTGAAGCCATCGCCAAGGATCTGGTGAACCATTTCGTTGGTCGTGGTTACCAGGGCAAGGCCATGCTGGTGTGCATCGACAAGGCCACCGCCGTCCGCATGTACAACAAGGTTCAGGATCACTGGAAGACGTATCTGACTGACCTGAAAGCTCAGCTCGCAAAGGCTCCCAAGGAGCAGCAAGAAGAGTTGCGGCACAAGATCCAGGTGATGACATCGACCGACATGGCGGTGGTCGTCTCCCAAGGTCAGAACGAGGTGAAGGAGCTAGCCGATAAAGGGCTAGATATCCTCCCGCACCGTAAGCGCATGAATGAAGAGAACCTGGGCGAGAAGTTCAAGGACTCGAAGGATCCGCTGCGGTTGGTCTTCGTTTGCGCCATGTGGATCACCGGCTTTGATGTGCCGTCTTGCTCGACCATCTACCTCGACAAACCGATGAAGAACCACACCCTGATGCAGACCATCGCTCGGGCCAACCGGAAGTATCCGGGCAAGGAGGCGGGGCTGATCGTCGACTATGTGGGGGTCTTCCGTAAGCTGCAGGAAGCCTTGGCGATCTACGGTGGGGCTTCTTCTGGTGAAGGCAGTGAGGGTGAGCCAATCAAGAACAAGGCCGAGCTGGTCGAGTACTTGAAGCACCTGCTTGCCAGGGGGATCTCGTTCTTGTCTGAGCACGGTGTGAATGCCCAGGCCATCAAGGATGCTCAAGGCTTCGAGAAGGTGGCCAAACTGGATGATGCGGTTGAGCAACTCATTGCCAATGAGGAAACCAAGAACAGCTTCATGAGCCAGGCCCGGATTGTGTCTCGGGTTTACAGGGCGATTCTTCCCGATCCTGATGCCAATGAGCTTGCTGCTGACGCTGTGCTGATCTCCGTGATTGCTCAGAAGATCAAGGCACTTGCCCCTCCCGTCGACATCTCCGAGGTGATGCAGCAGGTCGAGGAATTGCTGGATCGCTCCATCGCTCCGGTGCCTTACATCATCAAGGAAGACGACGATCAGCCACTGCATGACCTTAGCCAGATCGACTTCGAGAAGCTCAAGGAGAAGTTCAATCAGGGACGCAAACGCACCGAGGCCGAGAAGCTCCGGGCCTTGCTGAGCATGAAACTGGAAACCATGCTGACCGAGAACCCCACTCGCAAGGACTTCATGGAGAAGTTCCAGAAGCTGATCGACGCCTACAACTCTGGCAGCCTGAACATCGAGGTGTTCTTCAAGGAGCTGGTGGATCTGACTGCTGATCTGCAGGTCGAGGATCAACGAGCTATCCGCGAGAACCTCTCCGAGGAAGAGCTGGCTCTGTTCGACATCCTGACCAAGCCAGTACCTGAGCTTGCGGAGAAGGAAAAGGCGCAGGTGAAGAAGGTCTGCAAGGAGCTTCTGGAGACCCTGAAGGCCGAGAAGCTGGTGCTCGACTGGCGCAAGAAAGACAGAGCCAGGAGTGATGTGCGGCGCACTCTGGAGATCGTCTTCGACCGGGGCTTGCCTGAGAGCTACGACGAGGGGATCTACAACGAGAAGTGCGAGCTGGCCTTCCACCACATCTTCACGAGCTACTACGGGGCTGGTGAGAGCGTGTACTCGGCCATGCGGTAACGGTGCTTTGGGGGAGCAAAAAATAATGCACCCCCAAACACGCAACCTCGCCTATACGGCTGCCCCCTGTGGCACTCGAAGCACCCTGCAAGCCCGCTTCACGGCAGCCGTTGAAATCCCCCAGTGCTTAGCCGTATCCGCAATGCTAGCCTCGTTCTCCTTCCTCCAGATGGCTACGGCCTGATCATCGATTACCTTCGGCGCCCCCAGCTTCTTGCCCAGCGCCCTGGCTTGCTCGATCCCAGCCATCTGGCGGGCCTTGATGTTGGCCCGCTCTAGTTCAGCTACGGCAGCCAGCATGGTGAGCATGGCCTTGCCGACTGGGCTGGATAGGTCGAATCCCTCGCGTATGGATACCACCGTCACTCCCTTGGCCTTCAGGGCTTCGACTGTTTCCAGAACGTCGATGGTGTCTCTGCCCAATCGGTCGATGGCTGCCACGACAACCGTGTCTCCCTTCCTGGCGTAGGCGTGGAGTGCCTTGAAGCCCTCCCGCTGCATTGCCTTAGTGGCCCCGCTGGTGGCCTCATCGGAGAACCACTCGCTGACATGGAAGCGTTGGCTGATGGCGTGGCGCTGGGCCTCGGTGGTTTGGTCGTCGGTGCTGACTCGGACGTAGGCGATGGTGGCGGTCATGGCGAATAGCTCCTTGAGCGCAAGGTGGATCACAAAGCTAGCTCAATATGCTATTGAGTGGATCGGTATAAATCAACAGTTCTGATCCAGCCGAAGGCCGCAGCGCTTCGTTTGGCTCAAGTTGGCTCGGAAGGTACACCTTCTGATCCGGTCTGGGGGAGCGGCTTCCGCTATAGTCCATAGACATTGTTGAGACGGACACGGATGCCATGCGTGGAGAGCTTTTGACTTCAGCCGAGTCCTTGCTGAACCTAATGATCGCTCATGCGACAGGCTCACCAGGAGAAGATGCAGATTACATTCGCTTGCGGAAGCAGCTACTCGGGGCTGCGCTTGGAGACTTGGTTCCTAAGATGGTGCAGACGTGCCGTTCACTTGGGCAATTCTGGGGAGTCATCAAGCAGAAGTTCGGCACCTATCAAGAGCGGAGAGACTATCTCTATTCGGAGTTTCAACCGCTTCTAGATCAACTCGAATCCGCATCCCGCTCTCCAGCTGACGAGTTAATCAGTGGGTCAGTGAGGAAACTGGATGGTGCCTACGTCCATGCTGCCTGGGAGAAAGCTATAGAGCGACGGAATAGCGATCCAGAGGGCGCTATTACTATGGCGAGGAGTCTGCTTGAGGCTGTGTGCAAGCTGATACTTGATGGGGCAGGGGTCAGTTATGGTGACGCACCTGATATCAACAAGCTCTACGGCATGGCGTCCGAGCAGTTGAACCTCTCGCCAAGTCAACATGCAGATAGAGACTTTAAGCGCATTCTTGGTGGCTGCACCTCAGTAGTTGAGGGGTTAGGTGGTCTCCGAAACAGGCTCGGTGATTCTCATGGAAAGGGAGCCACCTGGGTAAAGCCAGCTCCCCGTCATGCTGAGCTAGCGGTCAACCTCGCTGGCGCTATGGCTACCTTCCTGATTGCAACTTGGGAGTTCAGGCAAGGTAAGCCAGTCTAAAGTCCCAATCTAATTGCCGCGAAAAGGCTATCAATCGGCAGCGACTGAATGGATTTTAAGTGAGGCCTGGTGGGGTGCCTCTTTTCGGTCGGCCAGACCCGGGGGGGGACGGGGGAATGTGGCGCGCCAGCGTCGTTTATATCGCCTCGCATTTTTGGCAAAAATAGCCGGTAGGGTGTGGCTAGGTGATCCAAAAGGGATCCAGAAGTGATCCGAAGCAGTGATCCAAAGCCCTCCCAAAGGCTTGTGGCAGCACTGTAGAATGGGGTCACTTATTGATAGCTGTGCGACGAGCAGAAAGCGTTAGAGCCCAGGAATGGCGAGGCTTACAGGCTACCCGCATTGATTAACCGTTAACCCGGTCAGGCCCGGAAGGGAGCAGCCGTAGCGGTGACATCGAGTGCCGGGGTGTGGCTGGTGGGGCCGCCTCCATTTTCGGGGTCAGAAAGCCTTAAGCTGCGGCGAACGCCTTCTTACTTGCCTGCTTATCGTTCAGTTCCCCTGCCGCAGACAGCTTCATCAGCCTTTGGAATTTCGGGCATGCCAAATGATCCTCTTCCGGGCATTGTGCTGCGTGCCGCAAGCCCTTGCTCATCGCCTGTAATCGCTTGATTCGCGCATCCAGTTCGTCCGCCTTGGCCATCAGCATCTGCCGGTTCACTTGCAGGTCCACCAGCATCACGCCCACTTCATCTAGCGAAAACCCCGCAGCCTGCCCCAGCGCGATCAGCGCCAGCTTGTCCGCCACATCAGCTGCAAACTGCCGCCGCTGGCCGCGCCCGGCGAGTGACTTGAGCAAACCTTTCTTCTCGTAGTAACGCAGTGTCGAGGCGGGTACGCCTGTGCGTTTGGCGACGTCGGCAATGTCCATTGAAGGCCCTTGACTTGAAGTTGACTTCAACTTCTATGCTGCGCGTCATGGTGATGACCGTCAATCTTCGAGGGCTTGTTCTATGACGATTACTGCGATGTTTTCTGCTGCCTTGCCGATTGGCATTGGTGCCACGGTGGTCATGGACCTGTGGGGGCTACTGCTGCGGCGCTTGGGTGTTGCCACGCTGAATTTCGCCATGGTCGGGCGTTGGGCGGGGCATTTGCTGAACGGTCGTGTACTGCATCAGGCGATTGCCAAAGCCGAACCCGTGCGAAATGAGTTGGCGTGGGGATGGGTGATCCATTACGCCATCGGTGTGCTGTTCGCAATGCTGCTGGTTGTGATCGTAGGGGAGGGTTGGTTGCTGTCGCCTACTTTGTTGCCTGCAGCAGTTGTTGGCGTGGGTACGGTCGTGGCACCGTTGTGCTTCATGCAGCCGGCGATGGGCGCGGGGTTCTTTGCGTCCAGGACGCCGAAGCCTGCGCGTAACTGCCTGAAGAGCTTGGCTACGCATTTTGTGTTTGGCGTGGGGTTGTACTTGAGTGCAGGTTTGCTGGCTTTGGTGTGATGGCAGGGAGCTCGATCAGAGTGAGCGCACAATCAGCTACTGCCTGGGGGCAGGCGGATGCTGTCGCGTTGGCAGTTGAGCGGCGGTGAGGTTATAGGTGCTCAGCGTTGGCATGTGATTGCGTGATGGCTGCGGGGTGTTTGGCTTGGGTTGTTTGGCGCCTGTGAGATCGAGCGCCGCCCGCGTGGCGCATCGCGAGCTGCGCTCGCTCCTACGTTTGTTTCCAGCCAGTAACGCCTGTGGCACGCGCGCGCGACCGTCTGGTTTGTACGACATGATATCGCGCCATGCGCCAAGGCGTTCGCGCGCAAATCCCATAGGAAAAATTGGCCCGAAACAAACGTAGGAGCGAGCGCAGCTCGCGATGCGCCGCGTGGGCGGCGCTCGGTCTCACAGGCAATAAAAAACCATCGGCGTACACCCGTCAGCCCTCCCCAGATCAAGGTTGAGCCACTGAATCCCCTGAAAGCCCTGCTCCCCCATACCGCTGCACAATCCGCTCGATCTCCGCCGACTGCTTCATCCTCACCAGCGCCCGCAGCAGCCCTTGGGTCGGTAACCCCGGATCGCTACGCACCATGCACCCCAGATCCTGTTCCTCCAGCACCGCCAGCACCTGCAACTGCTGATCAGCCGGCAACCCTTGGTTAAACCACTGCAACGACAGCTGGTTACTGACCGCATGCCGATAGCGCCCAGCCTGTAACTTCTGCAGCACCAGCAATTGGCTGCGGCTGTCTTCACGGCGCAACTGGCCCTGATCCAGCAGCGGTTGCAGGGTCGAGTAGGTGTAGCCCAGCACCGTGCCAATAGCTTGGGGCGGCAGTTGTTCCGGGGGCATGGGGCTGCTGTCGCCCACACGGCCTACCAGTACGTCACGCTGGTGTATCAGCGGGATACTCCAGACAAAATCCCCGGGGCGGTCATTGAACCACTGGGGGCTGACATAGCAGCGTACATCGATATCGCCGTTGTTCATGGCCTCCTGCAGGCGAAGGCGGGCCATGACGTGATACTGGGGGCGTACGCCCACTTCCCTGGCCAGCGCTTGTATCAGGTCATACACCAGGCCTTCCACCGGCTGGTCGCCTTCGATGCGGACCAGCGGCATGCTCCAGCTCTCTGCAACGGAGAAGCGCAGCACGGGCTGTTCAGCCAGGCTGTGCATGGGCCAGAGCAGCAGTAGGGCCAGCAAACTTCGCAAAGGCGTATCCTCCCTGAACAACGCACCTGCCTCAAAGCTTAGACGATTCGCGTAGGGTGCAATTTTGCCCCCGCTCCGCTAGCATTAGCGCTCTTCCGCTCTATCAGGCAACGATGGTTTTTCGATGAGTTATCAGGTTCTTGCACGTAAATGGCGTCCGCGCTCGTTCCGCGAAATGGTCGGCCAGGCCCATGTGCTCAAGGCCTTGATCAATGCCTTGGACAACCAGCGCCTGCACCACGCCTACCTGTTCACCGGTACCCGCGGTGTGGGCAAGACGACCATCGCCCGTATCATCGCCAAGTGCCTTAACTGCGAAACCGGCATCACCTCCACGCCGTGCGGCACCTGTTCGGTGTGCCGGGAGATCGACGAAGGCCGTTTCGTCGATCTGATCGAAATCGACGCCGCCAGCCGTACCAAGGTCGAAGACACCCGCGAACTGCTCGACAACGTGCAGTACGCCCCGAGCCGTGGGCGTTTCAAGGTCTACCTGATCGACGAAGTGCACATGCTCTCGACGCACTCCTTCAATGCCTTGCTCAAGACGCTGGAAGAGCCGCCGCCCTACGTCAAGTTCATCCTCGCCACCACCGACCCGCAGAAACTGCCGGCCACCATCCTCTCGCGCTGCCTGCAGTTCTCGCTGAAGAACATGAGCCCGGAGCGTGTGGTGGAGCACCTCAGCCACGTACTGGCTGCCGAAAACGTGCCGTTCGAACCGGATGCCCTGTGGCTGCTGGGCCGCGCGGCCGATGGTTCGATGCGTGACGCCATGAGCCTGACCGACCAGGCCATCGCCTTTGGCGAAGGCAAAGTGCTGGCCGCTGATGTGCGGGCGATGCTTGGCAGCCTGGATCATGGTCAGGTCTATGGCGTGCTGCAGGCCTTGCTGGAAGGTGATGCCCGGGCCTTGCTAGAGGCCGTGCGCAACCTCGCCGAACAGGGCCCGGACTGGGCCGGCGTGCTGGCTGAAATGCTCAATGTGCTGCACCGCGTGGCCATTGCCCAGGCGCTGCCCGAGGCCGTGGACAACGGCCAGGGCGATCGCGAGCGGGTGCTGGCGCTGGCTCAGGCGCTGCCGGCCGAAGACGTGCAGTTCTATTACCAGATGGGCCTGATCGGCCGCCGAGACCTGCCGTTGGCCCCGGACCCGCGTGGCGGCTTCGAAATGGTGCTGCTGCGCATGCTGGCGTTCCGCCCGGCCGATACCGACGACGCACCGAAACCGGTGCTAAAGCCAGTGGGGATCAGCCAGGCCACAGCTGATTCTGCAAAACCAGTGGCAGCGCCTGTAGTTGCCGTGGCGCCGCCAACGGTTGTGGTAGAACCTGCTGCGCCACCCGTTCAGGCCCCCGCGCCAGTCGAGCCGCCGCCTCAGCCTGCGGCCGAACCTGCTGCGGCCGTTGAGCCTGAGCCTGTTCCTGTGGTTGAGCCCGAACCCGAGTCCGAGCCAGCGGTAGAGGTGATCGACCTGCCATGGGAAGAGCCCGCAGCACCGCCGGCAGCGGTGGTGGCGCAACCTGAGCCAGTGCCCGCACCTGCGCCCGCAGTTCCAATCCAGCAGGCCGCCCCGGCCCATGATGATGAACCGCCTTTCGACCCGTCCGCCTACTCCGCCGTAGGCATGGACCGGGACGATGAGCCTCCCCTGGACGAAGACTATTACGGCGGTGAAAGTGACCCGGTCGGTTTCAGTTACCTGGACGAACTGGCCGAGCACATCCAGGAGGAAGCGCCCAAGCCGGTAGCCCAGCCGCTGCCAGCGGCCAAGCCGGCCACCGGCCTGGCCCTGCAATGGCTCGAATTATTCCCGCAGTTGCCTGTGTCCGGGATGACAGGCAACATCGCGGCAAACTGTACGCTGATCAGTGCAGAAGGCGACGACTGGCTGCTGCACCTGGATCCAGGTCAAGGCGCGCTGTTCAACACTACCCAGCAGCGACGCCTGAACGAAGCGCTCAACCAGCACCTGGGGCGCACGCTGAACCTGCGCATCGAGCTGATCCTGCCCGAGCAGGAGACTCCGGCCCAGGCCGCCGCGCGCAAGCGCGCCGAACGCCAGCAGGACGCGGTCACCTCGATCGAGCAGGATCCGTTGATCCAGCAGATGATCAAGTTGTTCGGTGCCAAGGTGCGGCAGGATACTATTGAGCCTGTAGAGGCCCTGGCCAATCAGGGCCAGTAACGGATAACCATGCGGCCGGCCCTGCGCCGGGCCGTATCACATGACCCAATCGAGGTATACCCCCATGATGAAAGGTGGCATGGCCGGCCTGATGAAGCAGGCCCAGCAGATGCAGGAAAAGATGCAGAAGATGCAGGAAGAGCTGGCCAACGCTGAAGTCACCGGCCAGTCCGGTGGTGGCCTGGTGAGCGTGGTGATGACCGGTCGTCACGACGTCAAGCGTGTCAGCATCGACCAGAGCCTGATGTCGACCGACGAGGACGACAAAGAAGTGCTGGAAGACCTGATCGCCGCCGCGCTGAACGACGCGGTGCGCAAGGTTGAGCAGAGCAGCCAGGAAAAGATGGGCGGCATGACGGCTGGCATGCAACTGCCGCCGGGCTTCAAGATGCCGTTCTAAGGGCATTGCGATACCGAAAACCGCCGCTGAATCCAGCGGCGGTTTTTTTTGCAAAGATTTCAGCCAGGGCGCGGTCTACTGATTTGACGCCACTGCCCCCGCTGGGTATAAACCGCCTCTTATTGAATTGTCAGGCCTTTCTCATGAGCTTCAGCCCCCTCATCCGCCAACTGATCGACGGCCTGCGTATTCTGCCCGGTGTCGGCCAGAAAACCGCCCAGCGCATGGCCCTGCAACTGCTCGAGCGCGACCGCAGTGGCGGGCTGCGCCTGGCCCAAGCGTTGACCCAGGCCATGGAAGGTGTTGGCCATTGCCGTCAGTGCCGTACCCTGACCGAGCAGGAGCTGTGCCCGCAATGCGCCGACACGCGCCGTGATGACACCCAGCTGTGCGTGGTCGAGGGGCCGACCGATGTGTATGCAGTGGAGCAGACCGGCTACCGTGGCCGTTACTTCGTGCTCAAGGGCCACCTGTCGCCGCTGGACGGCCTGGGGCCGGAGGCGATTGGCATTCCGCAACTGATGGCGCGTATCGAGGAACAGGGCACCTTTACCGAGGTGATCCTGGCGACCAACCCGACGGTGGAAGGGGAGGCGACAGCGCATTACATTGCGCAGTTGCTGGCTGAGAAGGGGTTGGTGGCTTCGCGGATTGCCCATGGCGTGCCGCTGGGTGGCGAGCTGGAGATGGTGGATGGCGGGACATTGGCCCATGCCTTTGCGGGGCGGCGGCCGATTTCGCTCTGATTTGAAATTGCCGGGGCTGTAAAGCAGCCCCGGAAGCCAACTCAGTATTCGCTGAGGGAAAACTCGGTCAGGCAGAAGGTAGGCACCCCAGCCGCCTGCAACCGGCGCGACCCGTCCAGCTCTGGCAAGTCAATGATCGCCGCCGCCTCGAACACCTGCGCCCCGGTACGACGTACCAGGTTGGCCGCCGCCAGCAGCGTTCCGCCCGTGGCAATCAGGTCATCGAAGATCAACACCGAATCACCTTCGCACAGGCTGTCGGCGTGCACTTCCAGGAAGGCCTCGCCGTACTCAGTCTGGTAGCCCTCGCTCAGCACGTCAGCCGGCAGTTTGCCTTGCTTGCGGAACAGGATCAGCGGCTTGTTCAGCTGGTGGGCGATGATCGAACCAATCAGAAAGCCCCGCGCATCCATGGCACCAATGTGGCTGAACTCGGCCTCGACATAGCGCTCGATGAACTGGTCGGCCACATAGCGCAGCCCGCGCGGCGACTGGAACAGCGGGGTAATGTCGCGGAAGATCACGCCTGGCTTGGGGAAGTCCACTACCGGGCGGATGAGGGCTTTGAGGTCGAAGGTGTCGCTGTGCATTGTTGCGGGCATCCTGGGAAAACGAATGCCCAAGTATACCCGCTAAACGCTGGCCTCAGGCCTCGATTGCACCACCGGCCAGCGCACACAGCTGGATCGGGTCGAGAATGTGCACTTCCTTGCCTTCGGCGCGGATCAGGCCATTCTGCTGGAACCGGGTGAACACCCGCGAAACGGTTTCCACCGCCAGGCCCAGATAATTACCAATTTCGTTGCGCGACATGCTCAGGCGGAACTGGTTGGCCGAATAGCCGCGGGCGCGGAAGCGTGCCGACAGGTTGACCAGGAAGGTGGCAATGCGCTCGTCGGCGGTTTTTTTCGACAGCAGCAGCATCATTTGCTGGTCGTCGCGGATTTCCCGGCTCATCACCCGCATCAGCTGGCGGCGTAGCTGCGGCAGCTGTACCGACAGCTCGTCGAGGCGCTCGAAGGGAATCTCGCACACGGAAGTGGTTTCCTGAGCCTGCGCCGATACCGGGTAGGCCTCGGTGTCCATGCCCGACAGCCCGACCAGCTCGCTGGGCAGGTGGAAGCCGGTAATCTGCTCTTCGCCGCTGTCGCTGAGGCTGAAGGTTTTCAGGGCGCCGGAACGTACCGCGTAGACCGAGCCGAAATTGTCACCCTGGCGGAACAGGAACTCGCCTTTTTTCAGCGGGCGGCCGCGTTTGACGATTTCATCCAGTGCATCCATGTCTTCCAGGTTCAGCGAAAGAGGCAGGCACAGGGGGGCCAGGCTGCAGTCCTTGCAGTGGGCCTGGTTGTGTGGGCGCAGTTTGACTGGCTCGGACATTTGAATCGATCCTTGTGGGAAAGCACACATAAGTCGTAAGGGTAACCTACGACGCAGGGTGTAGGCCAGTGTGCGCGTTTTTGGTGCGCACTGGCGAAACCCCGGCAGGTGCCCTGCCGGGAGTCCTTGTGTGCCCATAGTGTGCCCGGCAAGGAAACTTGTCCATGCGGTTGAACGCCTCGGTTTTCAGATCACCCGCGAGAAGCGCTGGCGGTTTTGCATGGCCAGGTAGGCGTCGAACACCATGCACACCGAGCGTGCCAGCAAGCGGCCCGCCGGCAAGATGCGGATGCCTTTGTCGTCCAGGCTGATCAGGCCGTCGCGCTGCAAGGTCAGCAGCTCGGGCCAGAGGTCGTTGAAGTAGCCGCGAAAATCGATAGTGAAGGCCTGTTCGATCGGCTCGAAGTCCAGCTCGAAATGGCAGATCAGCTGCTGGATCACAGCCCGGCGGATACGGTCGTCGTGGTTGCACAGCAGGCCGCGCTGGGTGGCCAGCTGGGCGTTGGACAGGCTGTCCTGATAGGTGTTGAGGTCGCTGCTGTTCTGGCAGTACAGGTCGCCGATCTGGCTGATGGCCGACACGCCCAGGCCAATCAGGTCGCAGTGCCCGTGGGTGGTGTAGCCTTGGAAGTTGCGCTGCAGGGTGCCTTCCTCCTGGGCAATGGCCAGCTCGTCGTCGGGCAGGGCGAAGTGGTCCATGCCGATGTAGCGGTAACCGGCGGCGGTCAGTTGGTCGATGGTGGCGTGCAGCATCTCCAGCTTGGCCGCCGCGCTGGGCAGGTCGTTGTTGTCAATGCGCCGCTGCGGCATGAAGCGCTCGGGCAGGTGGGCGTAGTTGAACACCGACAGCCGGTCGGGCTGCAAGCGGATCACCTCTTCGACGGTGCGGGCAAAGCCTTCCGGGGTTTGCTTGGGCAGGCCGTAGATCAGGTCGAGGTTGACCGAGCGGAACTGCAACGTGCGTGCGGCTTCGATCAAGGTGCGGGTTTGCTCAAGGCTTTGCAAGCGGTTGACCGCACGCTGCACGGCAGGGTCCAGGTCCTGCACGCCCAGGCTGACACGGTTGAAACCCAGCTCGCGCAGCAGGCCCATGGTCGACCAGTCGGCTTCGCGGGGGTCGATTTCGATGCCGTAGTCGCCAGAGTCGTCGTCCAGCAGGTGGAAGTGCTGGCGCAGGGTGGCCATCAGCTGGCGCAGTTCCACATGGCTGAGAAAGGTCGGCGTGCCGCCGCCGAAATGCAGCTGTTCAACACGTTGTTTAGGGGCCAGGTGGCAGGCGATCAGCTGGATTTCCTGCTCCAGGCGCTGCAAATAGGGCGCAGCGCGGGCGCGGTCCTTGGTGATGACCTTGTTGCAGGCGCAGTAGTAGCAGATGTTGGCGCAGAACGGCACATGCACGTACAGCGACAGCGGGCGCACGGCTCGACGGCTCTCGCGCAGGGCATGGAGCAGGTCGAACGAGCCCACCTCGCTGTGCAGTTGCACGGCGGTCGGGTAAGAGGTGTAGCGTGGTCCGGCCAGATCGTAGCGGCGGATCAGGTCGGTATCCCAACGTAGGTCGTCGAGCATGAGGGCGGTCCCCGGAAAGAGCAGCAGTGCACCGGAGTCTATGGCCGTCTGTAGGAAACTGTGTTGATTTGTATCAAGGGCATCGGGGCGTCAAAGCGGCCCCATCAATGCCCCATCAGCCAATGCTGGTGCGGCCCGGGCAGGGTCCACACCCCAAACAGCATCACCAACACCCCGCCAGCCACCCGCACACTGCGCCGTCTCAACAAAGCGTTTACCCGCTCTGCTGCCAACCCGGTAGCCAGCAGCACTGGCCACGTCCCCACCCCGAACGCCAGCATCAACGCCGCGCTATACCCGGCGTTGCCCTGGCTGGCCGCCCACAACAGGGTGCTGTACACCAACCCGCACGGCAGCCACCCCCACAGCGCGCCCAGCAACAATGCCCGGGGCAGGCTGGATACCGGCAGCAAGCGCGAAGCGACCGGCTGGATGTGCCGCCACAGCCCCCGGCCCAGCGCTTCGATGCGGGTCAGCCCGCTCCACCAGCCGGCCAGGTACAGCCCCATGGCAATCAGCAGCAGTGCCGCCAGCACCCGCAGTGCCAGTGCTGCCGGGCTGCTGGCCACGGCCCAGCCAGCCAGGCCCAGCAGCAGGCCGGCACAGGCATAGCTGGTAATGCGCCCGAGGTTGTACGCCAGCAGCAGGCGCAAACGCCGGCCACGCTGTTCGGGCGGGATGGCCAGGGTCAGTGCGCCCATCAGGCCGCCGCACATGCCCAGGCAATGGCCGCCGCCAAGCAGGCCAAGGACCAGTGCCGAGCCCAGCAGGGGAAGCAGGTCAGGCACGGGGCGGTGGTTCCTTGTCGGTGTCGGCCGGGGCGTCGTCAGGTTTTACCGCCGCCTGGTGGCGCGGGTCCTGGTCGTCGAAGAGGATGCTATGGGCGGGGCCTTCAAGGTCGTCGTACTGGCCGCTGTCCACCGCCCAGAAGAAGATGTACACGGCCACGCCCACCAGCAGCAAAGCGGCGGGAATCATGACATAGAGGGCGGGCATGGCGACTTCCTCCCGGGCAGGGGTGTTTCGGTGTTCGGCAAGGCCGCTGCCGGGTGCATGCGGGTCAGGCGCAGGGCATTGAGCACCACGATCAGCGAGCTGACCGACATGCCGATGGCGGCCCAAACCGGGGTAATCCAGCCGAGCGCGGCAAACGGCAACATCAGGCCATTATACAGCGATGCCCATAGCAGGTTCTCGAGGATGTTGCGGCGGGTGCGGCGGGCCAGGTCGAAGGCCTGCACCAGTGCCTGAAGGCGGTTGGACAGCAGCACGGCATCGGCGCTGGTCTTGGCAAGATCCGTGGCACTGCCCATGGCGATGCTGATATCGGCGGCGGCCAGTACTGGCACGTCGTTGACCCCGTCACCCAGCATCAGCACCTTGCTTCCGGCTGCCTGCAACGCTTTCAGCCGGTCCAGCTTGTCGTCCGGGCGCAGGCCGCCAATGGCCTGGTCTATACCCAGCTGCGCGGCCACTTCGGCGACCATCGGCGAGCTGTCGCCCGACAGCAGCAGCGTACGCCAGCCCCGGGCCTTGCAGGCGGCGAGCAGGGCAGGCGCATCGTCGCGCAGTCGGTCGTCCAGGCCGAACCAGGCCAGCGGCCCCTGGCGGTCACCCAGCAGCAACCACTGGCCGCGCGGTTCCGGCACGCCGGGGATCTCCGCGCCGCTCAGGGCACAGACGAAGGTGGCCTGGCCAATGCGCAGGCGCTGGCCGTCCACCAGGCCTTCCAGGCCCAGGCCGGGTACGGTCTGCACATCATCCGCGGGTGTGGCGGTGCGGCCAAAGGCGCGGGCGATGGGGTGTTCGGAGCGGTTTTCCAGCGCGGCTGCCAGGGCCAGGCAGCGGTCGGCGGGCAGGCTGCCGAGTGGGCGGATGCTGCGCAGGGTAAGGCGGCCTTCGGTCAGTGTGCCGGTCTTGTCGAAAATCACCGTGTCGATCTGGTTCAGGCCTTCCAGCACATGGCCACGGGTGACCAGCAGGCCGAGCTTGTGCAGGGTGCCGGTGGCGGCGGTCAGCGCCGTTGGCGTGGCCAGGGACAACGCGCAGGGACAGGTGGCTACCAGCATCGCCAGCACGATCCAGAACGCCCGTGCTGGGTCCAGATACCACCACCACAAGCCAATGGCCACGGCGGCCAGCAGCGAGAACAGCAGGAACCACTGCGAGGCCCGGTCGGCGATTTCGGCCAGGCGTGGTTTTTCGGTTTGCGCGCGTTCCAGCAGGCGCACGATGGCCGACAGCCGCGAATCGTGGCCCAGTGCTTCAACCTCCACGTTCAGCGTGCTTTCGACGTTCAGCGTGCCGCCGGTGACCCGTTCGCCCACCCGGCGCGGTTGTGGCAGGTATTCGCCGGTCAGCAGCGATTCATCCACACTGGAGCGGCCTTCGACAATGCGCCCGTCGGCGGGGATCACGGCGCCCGGCAGTACTTGCACCGTGTCGCCGCATTGCAGTTCGCTGAGCAGGATGCGTTCGCTGCGGCCGAGGGCGTCCAGGCGCAGGCACGAGGCCGGCAGCAGGTTGACCAGTTGCGCGGTGGCGGCGGCAGTGCGTTCGCGGGCGCGGCGCTCCAGGTAGCGGCCCGTGAGCAGGAACAGGGCGAACATGCCCACGGTGTCGAAATACAGCTCGCCACTGCCGGTGATGGCGGTCCAGATGCCGGCGCCGAAGGCCAGGCCAATGGCCAGCGATACCGAAACGTCCATGGTCAGGTGGCGGGTGCGCAGGTCGCGTGCTGCGCCTTTGAAGAACGGTGCGCAGCTGTAGAACACGATGGGGATGGTGAGGAACAGCGCCACCCAGCGCAGGATGGTGTGCAGTTCAGGCGACAGGTCGATGTTGAATTCCGGCCAGGTGGCCATGGTTGCCATCATCGCCTGGAACCACAGCAGCCCGGCCACGCCCAGGCGGCGCAGGGCGCTGCGGTTTTCGCGGGCCAGCTGTTCGGCGGCCTGGTCGGGTTGGTAGGGGTGGGCGGCGTAGCCAATCTGGCGCAGCTCGGCCAGCAGGCGCGAGAGCGGCTGTTGCTTGTCGTCCCAGTTCAGCAGCAGACGGTGGTTGGACAGGTTCAGGCGGACTTCGGCGACGCCGGGCAGGTTGCGCAGGTGCTTTTCGATCAGCCAGCCGCAGGCGGCGCAGCTGATGCCTTCGACCAGCAGCGTGGTTTCGGCCAGCTCGCCCTGGTGGCGCACGAAGCTTTGCTGCACGTCGCTACGGTCGTACAGGGCCAGCTCGTCTTGCAGCTGTTTGGGCAAGGCTTCGGGGTTGGCGCTGTTGTCGCTGCGGTGCTGGTAGTAGTGCTCCAGGCCACCGGCAACGATCGACTCGGCCACCGCCTGGCAACCGGGGCAGCAGAACTGCCGAGGCTGGCCAAGGACCACGGCGGTGAAGCGGCTGCCAGCGGGGACGGGCAGGGCGCAGTGGTAGCAGGGGGTGGGCTGGGTCATCACATCATTGCCTTACACATTTCGCGAGCGATACACATTACCTGTGGGAGCGGGCTTGCCCGCGAAGCAGGCGACGCGGTGGATGGCACGGGCTTCGTCCGTGTTCGCGGGCAAGCCCGCTCCCACAGTGATCGCGCCAACTTCTAGTTTTTGTGCAAGACAGTTACTCCCACAAGGGGCGGTGGTGGTGCAGTTATTGGTGTTCAGCACCTTGCAGCGCTTCGTCACCCAGCTGCAAGGTCACCCCATGCTCCACTTTTTCCTCTTCGAACAAGCGCCACACCTGGCCACCTTCGCTCCCCAGCAGCTCAACAAAGCGCCGCCCCTCCACCTTGTCCTCCAGTTGCCCCACATAACGCCCTGCTTCAACCCGGCTCAGCAGCACTCTGCGGTCTTTCTCTGGCTGGGTAGGCGAAATCAGGTTCAGCTCCAGGCTCTGCGGGCCGCTGTTGCCGGTCAGGCGCAGGTCCACTTCGCCGGTGAGCTCGTCCAGGTGCACGCTGGCCTTCAGCCCCAGCTGCTGCGCCAGCAGTTCACGGTCCAGCGAGCGGTTGATGCCCTTGCCGGCCTCGTAGTAGTTGTCGTTCACCAGGTTGTCCGGGTTGTTCACGGCGATACTGACCATGGTCAGGCTCAGGCACACCGAGGTGGTGAGGATGCCGATGATGATCCAGGGCCAGAGGTGCTTGTACCAGGGGCTGGCGGCGGTGGCGACAGGCATTGTGCGTTATCTCTCTTAGCGGATCTGTGGGCCGATGAAACGGCTCTTGGCTTCAACCTGGGCGTCACTGTCGTCGGCGCTTTTAAGGATGAAGGTGATTTCGTTGGTGGTCGAGGGCAGCTTCTCGGGGGCCACCGACAGCTGCACCGGAAGGCTGACGATATCACCGGCAGCCACGCGGATCTCGCGCTGGCCCTCAAGCTTGAGGTCTGGCAGGCCGGCGGCGTCCAGTACGTAGACGTGGTCGCGCTGGTCCTTGTTCATCACCTTCAGGCTGTACACGTTCTCGATCCTGCCCTGGGCGTTCTCGCGGTACAGCACGCGGTCTTTGCTGACGTCGAAGCCGACCAGCGAGCGGGTGGCGAAGGCGGTGGCCAGGCCGATGATCATCACCAGCAGCACCACGGCATAGCCGATCAGGCGCGGGCGCAGCATGTGGGTCTTCTGCCCGGACAGGTTGTGTTCAGTGGTGTAGCTGATAAGCCCTTTGGGGTAGTTCATCTTGTCCATGATGCCGTCACAGGCGTCGATGCACGCGGCGCAGCCAATGCACTCGATCTGCAGGCCGTCACGGATGTCGATGCCGGTAGGGCAGACCTGGACGCACATGGTGCAGTCGATGCAGTCGCCCAGCCCCTGTGCCTTGTAGTCGGCATCCTTTTTACGCGGGCCGCGGGTTTCGCCGCGGCGCGGGTCGTAGGAAACGATCAGTGTGTCCTTGTCGAACATCACGCTCTGGAAGCGGGCGTAGGGGCACATGTAAACGCACACCTGTTCGCGCAGCCAGCCGGCGTTGCCGTAGGTGGCGAGGGTGAAGAACCCGACCCAGAAGTAGGCCCAGCCATCGGCCTGGCCTGTGAAGAATTCGATGACCAGTTCGCGGATGGGCGAGAAATAGCCCACAAAGGTCATGCCGGTGACGAAACCGATCAGCAGCCACAGGCTGTGCTTGGCGAATTTGCGCAGGAACTTGTTGCCGCTCATGGGGGCTTTGTCGAGCTTCATGCGCTGGTTGCGGTCGCCTTCGGTGACTTTTTCGCACCACATGAAAATCCATGTCCACACGCTTTGCGGGCAGGTGTAGCCGCACCACACCCGGCCGGCGAACACGGTGATGAAGAACAGGCCGAAGGCGGCGACGATCAGGATGCCCGACAGTAGGATGAAGTCCTGCGGCCAGATGGTGGCGCCGAAAATGTAGAACTTGCGCTCGGGCAGGTTCCACCATACGGCCTGGTGAGCACCCCAGTTCAGCCATACGGTGCCGAAGTAGAGCAGGAACAACACGGCACCACCGACCATGCGCAGGCGGCGGAACAGGCCGGTGAAGGCGCGGGTGTAGATCTTTTCCCGGGAGGCGTAGAGGTCGACGGAATCCTTCCCTTTGCTGGCAGGCGGGGTGACGTCATGTACCGGAATTTGCTTGCTCATCATCAAGTCCCACGGCAGTGGAGAAACGCCGCGGCCAGTGCGTGCCGGCCGCAGTCTCGCGCAATCTGCTAGCGCTCTACGGCCCATGATACGCCGCTGATGGCGGTATGGGGTCGCACTGCGACCTTTAGTCGCGTTGGGTTTGTGGTGTGAATCGTGTTATAGCGGGTGTCAATTGATCCAGGTCAGTCTGGCGGTGGAAAACCGTTGTCAGTGCTGGCCTCTTCGCGGGCAAGCCCGCTCCCACAAGTACTGCACAGGTCCCGAGGCATGTGCAGGACCTGTGGGAGCGGGCTTGCCCGCGAAGAGGCCAGGCCTGCTTACTCGGTCTTGGCCGGCGCCTGGTCCTGATGCGACAGGCTGTACACATAAGCCGCCAGCAAGTGCACCTTGTCATTACCCTGCAACTGTTCCTGCGCCGGCATCTGCCCCTGGCGACCATAACGGATGGTCTGTTGCAGCTGGGCAAAGCTGGACCCGTAGATGAACGCCTGCGGGTGGGTCAGGTTCGGTGCGCCCATGGCCGGTGTGCCTTTGCCTTCCGGCCCGTGGCAGGCCACGCAGTTGGCGGCGAAGATCTTCTGACCGTTCTCGGCATCGGCCTTGACGCCTTCCGGCAGGGTGCGGCCATCCAGCTTGCTGACCACGAACGCCGCCACGTCGGCCACGCCCTGATCACCGATCACCTCGGCCCAGGCCGGCATCACGCCGTGGCGGCCGCCCATGATGGTGGTCTTGATGGTGTCGGGCTCACCGCCCCAGCGCCAGTCGTTGTCGGTGAGGTTAGGGAAGCCGAAGGCACCCTTGGCGTCGGAACCGTGGCACACCGAGCAGTTGGAGGCGAACAGCCGTGCGCCCATTTTCAGCGCCTGCGGGTCCTTGGCCACGTCCTCGATGGGCATGGCGGCGAACTTGGCGAAGATCGGCCCGAAGCGGGCGTCGGCCTTGGCCATTTCCTTTTCCCACTCGTGCACACCGGTCCAGCCCGGCTGGCCGTTGGAAAACTCGGTCTGCTTTTCGTTGTCCAGGTACGAGTAGCCCGGCAGCACGCCTTTCCAGTTGCCCAGGCCCGGGTACAGCACCAGGTAGCCAAGGGCGAAGATGATGGTGCCGACGAACAGCCAGAACCACCATTTCGGCAGTGGGTTGTCGTACTCCTCGATGCCATCGAAGGCATGCCCGACGGTTTCGTCGGTCACTTCTTCGCGCTGCCCCTTGCGGGTGGACAGCAGCAGCCAGGTCAACGAGAAGATGGTGCCCAGGGTCAGGACGGTAACGTACAGACTCCAGAAGGTTGTCATTGTTGTTTGCTCCCAGAAGCTTTTGCTTGCTCGACGTGCCGGGTGGCCTCGGGGTCATCCGCGAAGGGCAGTTGGGTTGCTTCGTCGAAGTCCTTTTTACGCCGTGGGTTGAACACCCACAGCGCCAGGCCCACGAAGGCCACCATCACCACGACGGTGCCCAGGCCGCGAATCATCCCGATATCCATCAGCGTCACCGTTTGCTTTTGATGATGGTGCCAAGACCCTGCAGGTACGCGACGATAGCGTCCATTTCGGTCTTGCCCTTGACCGCGTCACGCGCGCCGGCTATGTCGGCGTCGGTGTACGGGGTGCCGAGTGTGCGCAGCACTTCCAGTTTTTTCGCGGTGTCCTTGCCGTCGAGCTTGTTCTCGACCAGCCACGGGTAGGACGGCATCTTTGACTCCGGTACCACGTTGCGCGGGTTGTACAGGTGCGCGCGGTGCCAGTCATCGGAGTAGCGGCCACCCACGCGGGCCAGGTCCGGCCCGGTACGCTTGGAGCCCCACAGGAACGGGTGGTCCCACACGCTTTCGCCGGCTACCGAGTAGTGGCCGTAGCGCTCGGTTTCGGCGCGGAACGGGCGGATCATCTGCGAGTGGCAGCCCACGCAACCTTCGCGGATGTAGATGTCGCGGCCTTCCACTTCCAGCGCGGTGCGCGGCTTCATGCCTTCAACGGGTTTGTTGGTGACGTCCTGGAAAAACAGCGGGACGATCTGGGTCAGGCCACCGACGCTCACGGCGATGACCATGAAGAAGGCCAGCAGGCCTATGTTCTTCTCGACGGCTTCATGCTTCATCAGTGCGCTCCCACAACGACGATCTTGGCGGCTTCCTCGGCCTGTGCCGGGTTGGCGGCACGTACGGTACGGAACACGTTGTAGGCCATCAGCAGCATGCCGCTGGCGAAGAACGCACCGCCCAGGGCGCGGACGATATAGCCAGGGTGGCTGGCCTGCAGGGCTTCGACGAAGGAGTAGGTGAGGGTGCCGTCATCGTTGATGGCGCGCCACATCAGGCCTTGGGTGATGCCGTTGACCCACATCGAGGCGATGTACAGCACGGTACCGATGGTGGCGAGCCAGAAGTGCGCGTTGATCAGGCCGATGCTGTGCATCTGCTCGCGGCCGTAGAGTTTCGGGATCATGTGGTACACGGCACCGATCGAGATCATGGCCACCCAGCCGAGGGCGCCGGCGTGGACGTGGCCGATGGTCCAGTCGGTGTAGTGCGACAGTGAGTTCACGGTCTTGATGGCCATCATCGGGCCTTCGAAGGTGGACATGCCGTAGAACGCCAGCGAAACGACCAAAAAGCGCAGGATCGGGTCGGTGCGCAGTTTGTGCCAGGCGCCCGACAGGGTCATCATGCCGTTGATCATGCCGCCCCAGCTTGGCGCCAGCAGGATGATCGACATCACCATGCCCAGCGACTGTGCCCAGTCAGGCAGGGCGGTGTAGTGCAGGTGGTGAGGGCCGGCCCAGATGTACAGGGTGATCAGCGCCCAGAAGTGGACGATCGACAGGCGATACGAGTAGATCGGCCGCTCGGCCTGCTTGGGCACGAAGTAGTACATCATCCCCAGGAAGCCGGTGGTGAGGAAGAAGCCCACGGCGTTGTGGCCGTACCACCACTGGATCATCGCGTCGGTGGCGCCGGAGTACGCCGAGTACGACTTGAACAGGCTCACTGGCAGCGAGATGTGGTTGACGATGTGCAGCATCGCGGTCACCACGATGAAGGCGCCGTAGAACCAGTTGCCGACATAGATGTGCTTGGTCTTGCGCTTGACGATGGTGCCGAAGAACACCAACCCGTAGGTCACCCAGACGATGGCCAGCAGGATCGCCAGCGGCCATTCGAGCTCGGCGTACTCCTTGGTGGTGGTATAGCCCATCGGCAGGGTGATCAGCGCGCCGACGATCACCGCCTGCCAACCCCAGAAGGTGAAGGCCGCCATGCTGTCGGAGATCAGCCGGGTCTGGCAGGTGCGCTGCACCACGTAGTAGCTGGTGCCGAACAGCGCGCAGCCCCCGAAGGCGAAGATCACCAGGTTGGTGTGCAGCGGGCGCAGGCGGCCGAAGCTGGTCCAGGGCAGGTCCAGATTCAGTTGCGGCCATACCAGCTGCGAGGCGATGAAGACGCCGAGGCCCATGCCAAGGATCCCCCAGACCACCGTCATGATGGCGAACTGGCGGACGACCTTATAGTTATAAGCAGTCGGACTGATTGCTGTGCTCATGCTAAGGTTCCACGGTTTTAATGTTCTTGTTGGTCGAAAAATCGGCGCCAGTATTGATAACCATCAGGGTTACCGCAACGCAACTTTGGTACGCCGACCCGTGTCCGAGCCCGTTCGCTGATGTCCCGCAGCGATCGGGTCCGGACGATTGTACACAAATAAATATTTGTAATGTGTACCGTTTTTCATCTTTTTCTGATCGATCGGTCAGGCTTTTTATCGGGACGGCGACAGGCTATGCGCCGCGTCTGCATCGGTCCTTTCGGAGCGAAGCCCACTGAGGCAACAAGCTTAGTTCTGTTCGGAGGGGGTGCAAGGAGGGGGTAGGGTGGGGGTAAGGCTTTCGTGTTGTGGTGGGGCGGATATCGAGCGCCGCCCGCGCGGCGCATCGCGAGCTGCGCTCGCTCCTACGTTTGCTTCGGGCCAGTAACGCCTGTTACAGGCGCGCGCGACCGCCTTGTTTGTACGACCCGATATTACGCCATGCGCCAAGGCGTTCGCGCGCAAATCCCCCAGGAATAATTGGCCCGAAACAGACGTAGGAGCGAGCGCAGCTCGCGATGCGCCGCGCGGGCGGCGCTCGGTCTTACAGGCGCCGAATCCCTCTCGGCGAACTCATTTGGCGGTCACAGTTTCAGCAGCGCCATCCTGCGACAGGCTATACACATAAGCCGCCAGCAGGTGCACCTTGTCGTTGCCCTGGATCTCGGCCTGCGCCGGCATCTGCCCTTGGCGACCATAACGAATGGTCTGCTGCAACTGGGCAAAGCTCGACCCATAGATGAACGCCTGCGGGTGGGTCAGGTCTGGCGCGCCCATGGCGGGAGTGCCTTTGCCTTCCGGTCCGTGGCAGGCCACGCAGTTGCCGGCGAAGATCTCCTTGCCCTTGGCCGGGTCGGCCTTGGCGCCTTCCGGCAGGGTGCGGCCGTCCATGCTGGTCAGCACGTACGCGGCCACATCGGCCACACCCTGCTCGCCGATCACCTCGGCCCAGGCCGGCATCACACCATGGCGGCCGTTCATGATCGACGCCTTGATGGTTTCCGCATCGCCGCCCCAGCGCCAGTCCTTGTCGGTGAGGTTGGGGAAGCCGAAGGCACCCTTGGCGTCCGAGCCATGGCACACCGAGCAGTTGGAGGCAAACAGGCGGCCACCCATTTTCAGCGCTTGCGGGTCTTTGGCGACTTCTTCCACGGGCATGGCAGCGTACTTGGCGAAGATCGGGCCGAATTTGGCATCGGCCCTGTCCATTTCCTTCTGCCATTCGTTGGCGCCAGTCCAGCCGTTTTCATAACCCGGCAAGATGCCTTTCCAGTTGCCCAGGCCCGGGTAGAGGATCAGGTAGCCGACCGAGAACACCAAGGTGCCGACGAACAGCCAGAACCACCACTTGGGCAGCGGGTTGTCGTACTCCTCGATGCCGTCGAAGCTGTGGCCCATGGTCTGGTCGGTGGTGTTCTTGCTCTCGCCCTTGCGGGTGGCGAGCAACAGCCAGGTCAGGCCAATCAGGCTACCGATGGTTAGTACGCTGATGTACGTACTCCAGAAGGTGGTCATTGCCCGTTACTCCTTTTTGCAGCAGGTTCCTGCCCGGCAGGGGGCAGGCGGTCGTCGACGAAGGGCAGCAGGCGCGCTTCGGCGAAATCACGGTCGCGGCGGCGGTTGAATACCCACAGCGAGAGGCCGATGAAGGCGATCATCACCACCAGGGTGCCCAGGCCGCGGATCATGCCGATGTCCAGTTCCATCGCACTCACCTCTTGTTCTTGATCGCGGTGCCGAGCACCTGCAGGTAGGCGACCAGCGCGTCCATCTCGGTCTTGCCCTTGACCGCGTCGCGGGCGCCGGCAATGTCGTCGTCGGAGTACGGCACGCCCAGGGTGCGCAGGGTGCGCATCTTGGTGTCGGTGTGGCTGTTGTCGACCTGCTGGGCGACCAGCCACGGGTACGACGGCATCTTCGACTCCGGTACCACGTTGCGGGGGTTGTACAGGTGCGCGCGGTGCCAGTCGTCCGAGTAGCGGCCGCCCACGCGGGCCAGGTCTGGCCCGGTGCGCTTGGAGCCCCACAGGAACGGGTGGTCCCATACGCTTTCACCGGCTACCGAGTAGTGGCCGTAGCGCTCGGTTTCGGCGCGGAACGGGCGGATCATCTGCGAGTGGCAGCCCACGCAGCCTTCGCGGATGTAGATATCGCGGCCTTCCAGCTGCAGCGCGGTGTAGGGCTTCATGCCTTCCACCGGCTTGTTGGTGACGTCCTGGAAGAACAGCGGGACGATCTGGGTCAGGCCGCCGATGCTGACGGCGAACACCATCAGCAGGGCCATCAGGCCGACGTTTTTCTCGATGACTTCATGTTTCATCAGGCGTTTCTCCTCAAGCCAACTGGGCGTTCGCAGGGGCGACATCAAGCGCTGGCGAACGCACGGTGCGCCAGGTGTTCCAGGCCATCAGGAACATGCCGCTGAGGAAGATCGCGCCGCCGACGAAGCGCACGACAAAGCCTGGGTGGCTGGCCACCAGGGTTTCCACGAACGAGTACGTGAGCGTGCCGTCGCTGTTGACCGCGCGCCACATCAGGCCCTGGGCGATGCCGTTGACCCACATCGAGGCGATGTACAGCACGGTGCCGATGGTGGCCAGCCAGAAGTGCGCGTTGATCAGGCCGAGGCTGTACATGCGCTCTTTGCCGAACACTTTCGGGATGGTGTGGTACAGCGCGCCGATCGAGATCATCGCCACCCAGCCGAGGGCGCCGGCGTGCACGTGGCCGATGGTCCAGTCGGTGTAGTGGGACAGGGCGTTGACCGTCTTGATGGCCATCATCGGGCCTTCGAAGGTGGACATGCCGTAGAACGCCAGCGAAACGACCAAAAAGCGCAGGATCGGGTCGCTGCGCAGTTTGTGCCAGGCGCCCGACAGGGTCATCATGCCGTTGATCATGCCGCCCCAGCTCGGTGCCAGCAGGATCAGCGACATCACCATGCCCAGCGATTGCGCCCAGTCGGGCAGGGCGGTGTAGTGCAGGTGGTGCGGGCCGGCCCAGATGTACAGTGTGATCAGCGCCCAGAAGTGCACGATCGACAGGCGATAGGAATACACCGGGCGTTCGGCCTGCTTGGGCACGTAGTAGTACATCATCCCCAGGAAGCCCGCAGTCAGGAAGAAACCTACCGCGTTGTGGCCGTACCACCACTGCACCATGGCATCGGTAGCGCCGGCGTATACCGAATACGACTTGGTCAGGCTGACTGGCAGTTCCAGGTTGTTGACGATGTGCAGCAGCGCCACGGTCAGGATGAAGGCCCCGAAGAACCAGTTACCCACGTAGATGTGTTTGGTGTTGCGCTTCATCAGCGTGCCGAAGAACACGATGGCGTAGGCCACCCAGACGATGGTGATCAGGATGTCGATCGGCCATTCCAGTTCGGCGTATTCCTTGGAGCTGGTGTAGCCCAGCGGCAGGCTGATGGCCGCCAGCAGGATCACCAGTTGCCAGCCCCAGAAGGTGAACGCGGCCAGGCCCGGTGCGAACAGGGTGGTCTGGCAGGTGCGTTGCACCGAATAATAGGAGGTGGCGAACAGCGCGCAGCCGCCGAAAGCGAAGATCACCGCATTGGTATGCAGGGGGCGCAGGCGGCCGAAGCTGGTCCAGGGGAGGTCGAAGTTGAGGGAAGGCCAGGCGAGCTGGGCGGCGATGAAGACGCCGAGCCCCATCCCGACGATTCCCCACACCACCGTCATGATGGCGAATTGGCGGACCACCTTGTAGTTATAGGCGGTACTGCTGGTTGTGTTCATGTATGGGTTCCCATCCACGGTTATTTGGCAGGCTTTACAGCGAGGCAAGCATGATTAATGGGCAAAGTGCCGGTATTGACGGGGATCAATGGGCGAAGGTCGGAAATGTCCCAGGCTTGCGCTGCGATCCTCCACAGGTTCAGGGTAAGGACGGCTACAAGGGCTGCCTGATCCTGGCCCACGGCGCAGGTGCGCCGATGGACAGCGGGTTCATGGACGAAATGGCGCAAAGGCTTGCGGCGCTTGGGGTGGCGGTCGTGCGCTTCGAGTTCCCGTACATGGCCGAGCGCAGGGTTACCGGTGGCAAGCGGCCGCCGAACCCGCAGAAGGTGTTACTGGAATGCTGGCGCGAGGTGTACCGGCAGGTGCGACCTTTGGTCGCGGGCAGGTTGGCGGTGGGTGGCAAGTCCATGGGTGGGCGCATGGCCAGCCTGCTGGCCGACGAACTGGGTGCGGATGCACTGGTGTGCCTGGGCTATCCCTTTTACGCGGTGGGTAAACCTGAGAAGCCGCGCGTGGAGCACCTGACCGGGTTGAAAACACCGACGTTGATCGTGCAGGGCGAGCGCGATGCGCTGGGCAACCGTGAGGCGGTGGCAGGGTATGCGTTGTCGCCGTCGATCGAAGTGAGCTGGCTAGTGGCGGGGGACCATGACCTGAAGCCGTTGAAGGCTTCGGGGTTCAGCCATGAGCAGCATTTGCAGACGGCGGCTGAAAAGGTTGCGGCATTCCTGAAGGGTTAGTGCTGGATTCTTCGCGGGCGAGCCCGCGAAGAGGCCGGAACGGGCTACCGCTTAGTCGCGGTACTCGCACAGGTAAGCGGTATCCACTTTCACCTGCAGCTGGAACTTGCTGTCAGCCGGTACATTGAACTTGTCGCCCGCCTTGAAGGTTTCCCAGTTGTCGCTGCCTGGCAGCTTCACGGTCAGCGCACCCGACACCACATGCATGATCTCGCGTTTGGCGGTACCGAACTCGTATTCGCCCGGGGCCATCACGCCGACAGTGGCCGGGCCTTCTTCGCCCTTGAATGCGATCGACTTGACGGTGCCGTTGAAGTACTCGTTGACCTGGAACATGGGCGACTCCTGAACAGGGTGATGAAAAATGGCTGGCCAGTATGCCCAAGCCCATTGCCTGCGTCATCTGCTTTCAGGGGCCATTGGCGGGGAGCGTCAGCGGCAGCAACCGCGCCGTATTGCGCGCGTCTTCCAGCGCCCTGTGCTGCTGCCCGCAAAAGTGCATGCCGGCCAGTTGCAAGGCCCCGTTTAAACCCGTGGGGCGTTGCAGGTGACGGGCTTTGGCAAAGCGTTGTTTGAGGTTGATGTGCGGCAGGGTGCGCAGCAGACTGTCGAGCCCGTGCTGCTGCCATTCCTGGTGCAGTTGCTGGCGGTCGTAGTCGCCCCAGCTGACCCAGGCCTGAAGCTGCCCACGGTGGTGCCCGAGCCAGCGCTCGAAGCTTGCCCACACCTCGTGAAACGGTGCGGCGCCGTCCACGCTGGCCTGGCTGATGTGCGTCAGCTCACGGCAGAACGGGGTAAGCTGCGGACGCCGCCGTGGCCGCACAAAACGCTGGAAGTGGTCAACCTCGCGGCCTTCGCGGGTGACCAGGCTTGCGCCGATTTCAATGATTTCCATCTCTGTGACCGGCCACCCACCATCGTCGGTGGTGGCTTCCAGGTCGATCACCAACCAATGGCCCATACCAGGCTCCCTTGCAGATCCTGCTAGAGCGTAGCCAATGTCGGGGCATACGGCACCCTATGGCATTTTGCCGCCTGCTTTGGCACAAAGATGGGAACCGGCAGTTGTGCCGTCAAGGGAAAACGCCTAGCTTAGACGGACCCAGGCATGAACCGTGATGAGTGTCCGTCTTGACTCCAGCGCCCGGCCTCAAGGCCCTGTCCTCCCTGATGCTGCTGGCCGTGTACTGGCTGGCGGTGCCGGCATGGGCCGCAGATGCCGTCGAGGTGAAGATCGGCGCTGCGCACTTCCCGCCTTACACGGTGCGCCCCGAACAGGGGGCCGACACCGGCCTGCTGCCGCAATTGGTCGACGCGCTCAACCGCTTGCAACAGGCTTACCACTTCGTCCTGGTGCCCACGTCCATCCAGCGGCGTTTTGGTGACTTCCAGCAGGGCCGCACCGACATGGCCATTTTCGAGAACCCGCAATGGGGCTGGGAGCAGATTGCCCACCAGACCGTGGACATGGGCCTGGAAGATGCCGAAGTGTTCGTCGCCCGCCAGGCCAATGGCCGTGACCCGCATTACTTCGACGACCTGCGCGGCAAACGCCTGGCCTTGTTCAACGGCTACCATTACGCGTTCGCCCGCTTCAACCCCGACCCGGACTACCTGCGCAAGGCGTACAACGCGACCCTGACCTACTCCCATGACAGCAACCTGCTGATGGTGCAGGCCGGCCGCGCCGACATCGCCCTGGTCACGCGCTCCTACCTCAGTGACTTCATGGCGCGCAACCCGGCCAGCAAGGCGCAGCTTGTGCCCTCGCAGCGCATTGATCAGGTGTATCACCACTACGCCTTGCTGCGCCCGGGGGCGCCTATCGGCCAGCAGTCGTTCGCCGGCCTGCTGCGAGACCTGCGTGACAGCGGTGAGCTGGCCCGGATCTTCGAGCCTTACCGTATCACCGTCTTGGCCCCGAAAGACTAAATTCACGCGCCACGGCAACGTTCTCAGCAGTGAGCCTTTTCTTCATTTTCGTGAGTCAAGCCCATGCCGTTCGATGCCGCTTCGCAGCCCCCGTCACCGCCACGCTGGCGCCACCTCAGTGCCGAGGAGGGGGGCGGCTGGCTGAGCCTTACCCTTGAAGGCCAACCGTTGATCCAGGTGCGCCTGGAGGCCGGTGCCGCCTTGCATGTTCACCTGGACCGTCTTTGCCCCGAGCGCCCGTACCAGGCCTTGTGGGCTGCCTGCTACTGGTTGCTGTCTCGAGACACGGCCTGCCAGCGCCTGGTCTGGCACTTGCCCGAGCCACAGCCTCAGGCGCTGGCCTGTGGTTTGCTGCGGGTGGGCGAGCAGCCTGGCCAATACCTGTGCGAGCGGGCGTTGTTCTGGCAGTTGCCACAGCCTTGGCTGGGGGAGTCGATGGCGGCGGTGTACCCGCAGCAGATGCAGATCAGCAACGGCAAACGCCACCCACGCCGCGCACCCAAGCCGCGTGGTGAGGTGTACCGGCGCTTCGATGCGCGCCTGGGAAGCTGGGTGTCGTTGCGCACCCTTGAGATCGAGCACGACCTGGAGCGTTTCAACCGCTGGCAGAACAACCCACGGGTAGAGGCGTTCTGGCAGGAGGGCGGTACGCTGGCGCAGCACCGCGAATACCTGGACAAACTCGAAGCCGACCCGCACACCCTGACGCTGATCGGCTGCTTCGATGATGAGCCGTTTGCCTACTTCGAGGCGTACTGGGCCAAGGAAGACCGTATTGCACCGTTTTACCCGGCCGATGATTACGACCGTGGCATCCACATGCTGGTAGGGGAAGAGAGCCATCGCGGGCCACACAAGGTCGCCAGCTGGCTGTCGGCGCTGGTGCACTACCTGTTTCTGGATGACCCGCGTACCCAACGGGTGGTGGCCGAGCCGCGTGCCGACAACGGCAAGATGATCGGCTACATGCAGGACCAGTGCTTCCATTGTGACAAGGAGTTCGACTTCCCGCACAAGCGGGCGGCGTTGATGATTCTGGGGCGGGAGCGCTTCTTCGATCGCTGCAGATTGGCTTGAGGGTCATGGGGCCGCTTAGCGGCCCCGTAAGATCAACCTTGGCGATTGGCCGTCTTGCGGCAATGCACCAGTGCATCACGGATCATGAAGTTGACCAGTGTCGGCGACACGCCCAGCTCCTTGGCGATGTCCTTCTGCGGCACGCCGTGCAAGCGGTACATCTCGAAGGCGTAGCGGGTGCGCTGCGGCAGCTCGTTCAGTGCCTCGGCAATGTCATCCAGCGCAGCGAGGTTGATGTGCGTGGCTTCGGGCGAGGCGTTCTGGATGACCACATTCAGGCCTTCCTCCTCGCTGCCGGAGTATTTCAGCTCCATCGCCTGCTTGCGGTAATGGTCGATCGCCAGGTTGCGCACGATCTGGAACAGGTAGCTGAGCTGCGCCTTGAACGACGATGTGATCTGCGGGGCGGCGCTGAGCCGGAAGAAGGCGTCCTGCACCACATCTTCGGCGCGCGAGCGGCAGCCGGTAATGCGCGCAGCGATCTTGACCAGGATGCTGCGGTTGTCGACGAAGGCCTGCAGTAATGGTGAATCGCACTTACTTGTGGATAGTTGTTCCGCCATGGAAATCACCTTGTCACAGAGGGGAAAGGAGGCACCCAAGGCTGGGAAGCTTCCTACGACGTGCGACAAGCTATTCAGAATGATAATGGTTGTCAAATGCGAAACGTAATTAGTATCTGTATTTTTCAGTTCTAAGGCCGCGCGTCTCTGTCTCAGGAATAACTGGCCCGAAACAAATGTGGGAGGCGGCTTGCCGGCGATGCGCCGCGCGGGCGGCGCTCGATCTCCCAGGCGTCACACCTCTCAAGACATGACCCGTTAATTTCTGCCCCTGCCCATCCGTTCCCCTGTGTACATCCTTGGTCGCCATTCGCTGCCCGCCCACGTTCGCGCCGCAGCCGGCCCGCCCCACCCAGACACTGGCAGGAACACCCCATGACGGACGCCTTCGAACTCCCGCTCTCGCTGGTCCAGGCCCTGGCGCAACGCGCCGCCCAGACCCCGGACAAGGTCGCCTTGCGCTTTCTGGCCGACGCCCCCGGCGAGCAGGCCGTGCTCAGCTATCGGGACCTCGACCAGCGCGCCCGCACCATCGCCGCCGCCTTGCAGGCCCGTGCCGGCTTCGGCGACCGTGCGGTGCTGTTGTTCCCCAGCGGCCCGGACTACGTGGCAGCGTTCTTCGGCTGCCTGTATGCCGGCGTGATCGCGGTACCGGCGTATCCGCCAGAGTCCGCGCGCCAGCACCACCAGGAGCGTTTGCTGTCGATCATCGATGACGCCGAGCCACGTCTGTTGCTGACCGTGGCGGCACTGCACGGCAACCTGCAGGGCCTGGAAGCCCTGGCAGCGGACAACGGCCCTGAGCTGCTGGCAGTGGATAGCCTGGACCCGGCGTTGGCCGCGAACTGGCGCGAACCTACGCTGAAAGGCGATGACATCGCCTTCCTGCAATACACCTCCGGCTCCACCGCGTTGCCCAAGGGCGTGCAAGTCAGCCATGGCAACCTGGTGGCCAACGAGCAGTTGATTCGCCAAGGCTTCGGCATCGATCTCAACCCCGACGACGTGATCGTCAGCTGGTTGCCGCTGTACCACGACATGGGCCTGATCGGCGGCCTGTTGCAACCCATCTTCAGCGGAGTGCCGTGTGTGCTGATGTCGCCGGGCTACTTCCTGGCCCGGCCACTGCGCTGGTTACAGGCCATCAGCGAGTACGGCGGCACCATCAGCGGTGGCCCCGACTTTGCCTACCGCCTGTGCAGCGAACGGGTCAGCGAGGCCGCGTTGGCCGGGCTAGACCTTAGCCGCTGGCGCGTGGCCTATTCCGGCTCCGAACCGATCCGCCAGGATAGCCTGGCCACCTTCGCCGACAAGTTCCAGGCCTGCGGTTTCGATGCGTCCAGTTTCTTCGCCAGCTACGGCCTGGCCGAAGCCACCCTGTTCGTCAGCGGCAGCCGCCGCGGCCAGGGTATCGCCGCGCTGGAGCTGGACGCCGAAGCCTTCGCCGCCAACCGTGCCCAGCCGGGCCAGGGCAGCGTGCTGATGAGCTGCGGCTACCCGCAGCCTGGGCACGCCGTGCGCATTGTCGAGCCGCAGCAGCTGCAGGTACTGGGCGACAACCAGGTGGGTGAAATCTGGGCGGGTGGCCCAAGCATCGCCTTGGGTTACTGGCGCAACCCCGAAGCCAGCGCACGCACTTTTGTCGAAATGGACGGCCAGACCTGGCTGCGCACCGGCGACCTGGGCTTCATGCGCGAGGGCGAGGTGTTCGTCACCGGGCGCCTGAAAGACATGCTGATCGTGCGTGGGCAGAACCTCTACCCGCAGGACCTGGAGAAAACCCTCGAGCGTGAAGTTGAAGTATTGCGCAAAGGGCGGGTGGCCGTGTTCGCCGTCGAGCATCAGGGCGAGGAGGGCATCGGCGTGGCGGTGGAGATAAGCCGCAACGTGCAAAAGGCAATAAAGCCTCAAGACCTGATCAAGACCCTGCGCCAGGTAATCGCCGATGCCTGCCGCCAGGCCCCGGCCGTGGTCCTGCTGCTGAACCCCGGCGCGCTGCCCAAGACCTCCAGCGGCAAGCTGCAGCGCTCGGCCTGCCGCCTGCGCATGGGCGATGGCAGCCTGGACTGCTATGCCCGCTTCCCGGATGTGAGCGAAGCCGCTACGGGCGCGGGTGCTGCCGATGAACTGCAGGCACGCATCGCTGCGGTGTGGCGCGACATCCTCAAGGTCGAGGCGATTGCGGCCGACGACCACTTCCTGCTGCTGGGCGGCAACTCCATCGCCGCCACCCAGGCCACCGCCCGACTGGCCGATGAGCTGGGTATCAACCTGAGCCTGCGCACCCTGTTCGAAGCGCCGGTGCTGGCCGATTACAGTAGCGCTGTGGCGTCGGTCATCGCGCAGGGCGCTGCCGAAACCGCCACTATCGCAACGCTGGAACGCGGCCAGGCCTTGCCCCAGTCGCTGGCGCAAAACCGCTTATGGCTGATGTGGCAGTTGGCGCCACAATCGGCGGCCTACAACATTCCGGCCGGCCTGCAGCTGCGTGGCGAGCTGGACGAAAGCGCGCTGGAGGCTGCCTTTCAGGCGCTGGTGGCACGCCACGAATCCCTGCGCACCGTCTTCAGTGAAGAAGACGGCCAGGCCCTGCAGCGCATCCTGGCGCAACAGCCGTTCAGCCTGCACCGCCTGGACCTCGAAGGCCAGTCCGCCGAGCAGGTCAGCGCCCAGCGTGAAGCCGAAGCCCGCCAGCCGTTCGACCTGACCCAGGGCCCGCTTCTGCGCGTGACCCTGGCCCGGCTGGACGATGAAGACCACCAGCTGTGGGTGACCTTGCACCACATCGTCGCCGACGGCTGGTCGCTGAACATCTTGCTGGATGAATTCGCCAGGCTGTACGCCGCCTGCTGCCAGGGCCTGGAGGCCAACCTGGCGCCGCTGACCCTGGGTTACGCCGACTATGGCACCTGGCAGCGACAATGGCTGGCCGACGGTGAAGCCGAACGCCAATTGCAGTACTGGAAGGTACAGTTGGGCGGCGACCTGCCGGCGCTTGACCTGTGCACCGACCACCCCCGCGCCAGCCAGCGCGAGCACAGTGCTTCACGTTTCAATCTGAAGGTGCCGGCCAAGCTCACCGAAGCACTCAAAGGCCTGGCCCGCGAACAGCAGGCCAGCCTGTTCATGGTCCTGCTGGCCGGCTGGCAGGCGCTGCTGCACCGCTACAGTGGCCAGGCCGACATCCGCGTCGGCGTGCCCAACGCCAACCGCCCGCGCCTGGAAACCCAAGGCCTGGTCGGCTTCTTCATCAACACCCAGGTGCTGCGCGCACAGCTCGATGGCCGCCTGCCGTTCACGCAGCTGCTGGCCCAGGTGCGCCAAGCCACCCTGGAGGCCCAGGCCAACCAGGACTTGCCGTTCGAACAGCTGGTCGAAGCCCTGCCCGAAGCGCGCGAACAAGGCCTGTTCCAGGTCATGTTCAACCACCAGCAGCGCGACCTGTCGGCCTTGCGCCGCCTGCCGGGTCTGTTGGCCGAGGAGCTGCCGTGGCACAGCCGCGAAGCCAAATTCGACTTGCAGCTGCACAGTGAAGAAGACCACCAGGGCCGCCTGAGCCTGGCCTTCGACTATGCCGCCGAGCTGTTCGACACCAGCACCGTCAAACGCCTGGCCCATCACTTGCTGGCGCTGCTGGAGCAAGTGAGTGCCGCGCCACAGCGGGCCTTGGGTGAGGTGCAATTGCTGGACGAGGCTGGCCGAGCGCAGCTGCTGAGCTGGGGCCAGGCACCGGCCATCGCGCCGCAACGGCTGCTGGTCGAGCAGCTTAACGAACAGGCCCGCCTGACCCCGCAGCGCACAGCGCTGGTCTGGGACGGCGGCAGCCTCGACTACGCCGAACTGCACCAGCAGGCCAACCGCCTGGCCCATTACCTGCGTGACAAAGGCGTCGGCCCCGACACCTGCGTCGCCATTGCCATCGAGCGTTCGCCGCAGTTGCTGGTTGGCCTGCTGGCCATCCTCAAGGCGGGCGGCGCTTACGTGCCGCTGGATGTCGATTACCCGACCGAACGCCTGGCCTACATGCTCACCGACTGCAACGCCGGCCTGCTGCTGAGCCACAGCAGCCTGCTGGGCAAGTTGCCGCAGGTCGACGGCGTCAGCGCCATCGCCCTCGACCAGTTGCACCTGGACAGCTGGCCCAGCCACGCGCCAGGCCTGCAGCTGCACGGCGACAACCTGGCCTACGTGATCTACACCTCCGGCTCCACCGGCCAGCCCAAAGGCGTGGGCAACACCCATGCGGCACTGGCCGAACGCTTGCAGTGGATGCAGGCCACCTATGCGCTGAATGACAGCGACGTGCTGATGCAGAAGGCGCCGATCAGCTTCGATGTATCGGTATGGGAATGCTTCTGGCCGCTGGTCACCGGTTGCAAGCTGATACTGGCCGGCCCCGGCGAGCACCGCGACCCGCAGCGCATCGCTGCGCTGGTACAGGCCAATGGTGTGACCACGCTGCACTTCGTGCCGCCGCTGTTGCAAGTGTTTGTCCAGGAGCCGCAGGTGGCCGCCTGCAACAGCCTGCGCCGCGTGTTCTCGGGCGGCGAAGCGCTGTCTGCCGCCTTGCGCGACCGCGTATTGCAAGTGCTGCCACAGGTGCAACTGCACAACCGCTATGGCCCGACCGAAACCGCCATCAACGTCACCCACTGGCACTGCCAGGTGGCCGATGGCGAGCGCTCGCCCATCGGCCGCCCGTTGGGCAATGTGCTGTGCCGCGTGCTGGACGATGAGCTGGAACTGACGGCCCCCGGCGTACCGGGCGAGCTGTACCTCGGTGGCGCAGGCCTGGCCCGTGGCTATCTGGGCCGCCCCGGCCTTACCGCCGAACGCTTCGTGCCCCAGGCCGACGGCAATGGCGAACGCCTGTACCGCAGCGGCGACCGCGCCCGCTGGCAGGTTCAGCTTGAGGCCCTGGAGTACCTCGGTCGCCTCGACCAGCAGGTGAAGGTGCGCGGCTTCCGTGTCGAGCCGGAGGAAGTACAGGCCTGCCTGCTGGCCCAGGCCGGTGTCGATCAGGCACTGGTACTGATTCACAAGGATGCTGTCGGCGCGCAACTGGTCGGCTACTACAGCGGCAGTGCCCAACCCGCCGGGTTGCTGGCGGTGCTGGCTGAACAACTGCCCGCCTACATGGTGCCGGCGCAACTCATCCCGCTGGCACAGATGCCACTGGGCCCCAGCGGCAAAGTCGACCGCAAGGCGCTGCCGGCCCCGGTGTGGCAGCAACGCGAACACGTCGAGCCAAAAACCGAGCTGCAACAGCAGGTCGCTGCCATTTGGCGTGAGGTGCTGAACCTGCCGCGTGTCGGCCTGCAGGACGACTTTTTCGCCCTGGGCGGGCATTCGCTGCTGGCCACCCAGATCGTCTCGCGCAGCCGCCAGGCTTGTGACGTCGAACTGCCACTCAAGGCCTTGTTCGAAGCCAGCGAGCTGGGCGCGTTCTGTGCCGAGATCGCACGCATCCGCGCCGCCGGCGAGCGCAACCTGCAAGGCGAAATCGCCCGTGTCGACCGCAGCCGGGCCGTGCCGTTGTCGTATTCGCAGCAGCGCATGTGGTTCCTCTGGCAAATGGAGCCGGACAGCCCGGCCTACAACGTCGGCGGCATGGCGCGCCTGCGCGGCACCCTGCATGTAGACGCCTTCGAGCGTGCACTGCAGGCGCTGATCGTGCGCCATGAAACCCTGCGCACCACGTTCCCCAGCATCGACGGTGTGCCGTACCAGTGCGTGGCCGAAGACAGCGGCCTGCAGCTGGACTGGCAAGACTTCAGCGCCTTGCCCGCCGATACCCGCCAGCAACGCCTGCAACAACTGGCCGACGACCAGGCGCACCAGCCGTTCGACCTGGAGCGTGGCCCGCTGCTGCGCGCCTGCCTGGTCAAGACCCAGGAGCGTGAGCACTTCTTCGTGCTGACCCTGCACCACATCGTCACCGAAGGCTGGGCCATGGACATTTTCGCCCGCGAACTGGGCGAGCTGTACGAGGCCTTTGTCGATGACCGCGAATCGCCGCTGGCGCCGCTGCCGGTGCAATACCTGGACTACAGCGTGTGGCAACGGCAGTGGCTGGAAAGCGGCGAGGGTGCCCGCCAGCTGGATTACTGGAAGGCCCGTCTGGGCGACGAACACCCGGTGCTGGCATTGCCCGCCGACCGCCCGCGCCCGGCCGTGCAGAGCCACCGTGGCGAGCTGTACCGCTTTGAGCTCGACCCAGCATTGGTCGCTCGCGTGCATGCCTTCAACAGCCAGCGCGGCCTGACCCTGTTCATGACCATGACCGCCACCCTGGCCGCCTTGCTGCACCGCTACAGTGGCCAGCGAGACCTGCGCATCGGCGCGCCGGTGGCCAACCGCATTCGCCCGGAAAGCGAAGGCCTGATTGGCGCCTTCCTCAACACCCAGGTGCTGCGTTGCGAGCTGGACGGGCAGATGACCGCCAGCGACCTGCTGGAGCAGATGCGCCAGGCCGCCATCGAAGGCCAGTCGCACCAGGACCTGCCGTTCGACCAGCTGGTCGAGGCCTTGCAGCCACCGCGCAGCAGTGCCTACAACCCGCTGTTCCAGGTGATGTGCAACGTGCAGCGCTGGGCCTTCCAGCAAAGCCGTACGCTGGCCGGCATGCAGGTGGATTACCTGGTCAACGACGCCAGCGCCACCAAGTTCGACCTTTATCTGGAAGTGACCGACCTCGACGGCCGCCTGGGCTGCTGCCTGACCTACAGCCGCGACCTGTTCGACGAGCCACGCATCGCACGCATGGCCGAGCACTGGCAACAACTGCTGGTCGGTCTGCTGGACAACCCGCAACAGCGCCTGTGCGAGCTGCCGATGCTGAGCCGCGCCGAGCAGCAGGTGTTGGTGGGGCAGTTGCAGGGTGAGCAGGCCTTCGACCTTGACCACACGCTGCATGCCCTGTTCGCCACCCAGGCGGCCCGTACGCCGCAGGCAGGTGCACTGACCTTCGCCGGCCAGCACATGACCTACGCCGAACTCGACCAGCAGGCCAACCGCCTGGCCCGCGCCTTGCGTGAGCGCGGTGTCGGCCCGCAGGTACGCGTGGGTCTGGCGCTAGAGCGCTCGCTGGAAATGGTCGTCGGCCTGCTGGCCATCCTCAAGGCGGGGGGCGCCTATGTGCCGCTGGACCCAGAGTACCCGCTCGACCGCCTGCGCTACATGATCGAGGACAGCCGCATTGGCTTGCTGATCAGCCAGCGCGAGCTGCTGCAAACCCTGGGCGACCTGCCCGAAGGCGTGGCCCGCTGGAGCCTGGAAGACGATGCCGCCAGCCTTTCGGCCTACAGCGATGCACCGCTAAACAACCTCAGCCTGCCGCAGCACCAGGCCTACCTGATCTACACCTCCGGCTCCACCGGCAAGCCCAAGGGCGTGGTGGTCAGCCACGGCGAATTCGCCATGCATTGCCAGGCGGTGATCGCCGCATTCGGCATGCGCAGCGATGACTGCGAGCTGCATTTCTATTCGATCAACTTCGACGCGGCCAGCGAGCGCCTGTGGGTGCCGCTGCTATGCGGTGCCCGCGTGGTGCTGCGCGCTCAGGGGCAGTGGGGCGCCGAAGAGATCTGCCAGCTGGTACGTGATCAGCAGGTAAGCATTCTGGGCTTTACCCCCAGCTATGGCAGCCAGTTGGCCCAATACCTGGGCGGGCAAGGCGAACAACTGCCGGTGCGCCTGGTGATTACCGGTGGCGAAGCGCTGACTGGCGAGCACCTGCAGCGTATTCGCCAGGCCTTTGCGCCGCAGCAGTTCTTCAACGCCTACGGCCCGACCGAAACCGTGGTCATGCCGCTGGCCTGCCTGGCGCCAGAAACGCTGCAGGCAGAGCTGGGCAGCGTGCCGATCGGCCGCGTCATCGGTAGCCGCACGGCCTACATCCTCGACGAAGATCTGGCCTTGCTGCCACAGGGCGGCATTGGCGAACTGTATGTCGGCGGTGCCGGCTTGGCCCAGGGCTACCACGACCGCCCGGGCCTCAGCGCCGAGCGCTTCGTCGCCGACCCGTTCAGCACTGAAGGCGGGCGCCTGTACCGCACCGGCGACCTGGTGCGCCTGGGCACGGATGGCCTGGTGGAATACGTCGGCCGTGCCGACCAGCAGGTGAAGATTCGCGGCTTCCGCATCGAGTTGGGCGAAATCGAAAGCCGCCTGCAGGCGCATGCCGACGTCGAAGAGGCTGTGGTGCTGGCCCTCGACCTGCCTGGTGGCAAGCAGCTGGTGGGTTACCTGGTGTGCAAGCAGGCCGCTGCCGGTAGCGAGGCGCAAAGCCTGTTGCGCGAAGCAGTAAAGGCTGATGCCCGCCAGCACCTGCCGGACTTCATGGTGCCTGCGCACCTGGTGCTGCTCGAAAGCCTGCCGCTGATGGGTAACGGCAAGCTCGACCGCCGTGCCTTGCCGCTGCCCGATCTGGAGCAGGCCCGCCAGCAATACCAAGCCCCCGGCAACGAAGTGGAGGCGCAACTCGCGCAGATCTGGCGCGATGTGCTCCATGTTGCCCAGGTTGGCGTGCAAGACAACTTCTTCGAACTGGGCGGCGACTCGATCCTGTCGATTCAGGTGGTCAGCCGGGCCCGTCAGGCCGGCTTGCAATTCACCCCGCGCGACCTTTTCCAGCACCAGACCATCCAGATCTTGGCTGAGGTGGTTCAGCGCAGCGAAGCTGCCAGCACCATCGAACAGGGCGAGCGCCAGGGCCAGGTCGGCCTGACGCCGATCCAGCACTGGTTCTTCGACAGCGAGGTGCCGCAGCCGCAGCACTGGAACCAGGCGGTGTTGCTGGAAGCGCGTCAGCCGCTGGATGAGGCTGCGCTGGCGCAGGCCTTGGCCGCACTGGTCCAGCACCACGACAGCTTGCGCCTGCGTTTCAGCGAGGCCCATGGCCGCTGGCAGGCCGAGTATGCCCAGCCAGCCGCCGAGCAACTGCTGTGGACCGCCACTGTCGCCGACTTCGCCGATTGCCAGGCGCTATACACCGATTTGCAGCGTAGCCTCGACCTGCAACAGGGCCCGCTGCTGCGTGCCTTGCTGGTGCGTGACGGGCAGGGCAGCCAGCGCCTGTTGCTGGCGATTCATCACCTAGTGGTCGATGGCGTGTCCTGGCGGGTGCTGCTTGAAGACCTGCAGGCGTTGTACCGTGGCCAGCCGCTGCCGGCCAAGACCCACGCCATGGGCGACTGGGCCGCGCGCCTGGCCAGCTACGCGGGCAGCGATTCGCTGCGTGACGAACTGGGCTGGTGGCAAGGCCAGTTGGGTGGCGTGCGCCGCGAGTTGCCGTGCGATCACCCGCAAGGTGGCAACCTGCACCGCCACGCCCGCACCCTGGCCATCGGCCTGGATGTGGAGCAGACTCGGCAACTGCTGCAACAGGCTCCGGCGGCCTACCACACCCAGGTCAACGACCTGCTGCTGACGGCGCTGGCGCGAACCTTGTGCCGCTGGAGCGGCGATGAGGAGGTGCTGGTGCAGCTCGAAGGCCATGGCCGTGACGGGTTGTTCGAAGACATGGACCTGACCCGCAGCGTCGGCTGGTTCACCAACGCGTATCCGCTCAGCCTGCGCCCACAGTCAGGCGAGGACGATGCGGCGCGGGCCGGTTCGATCAAGCGCATCAAGGAACAACTGCGCCAGGTGCCGCACAAAGGCCTGGGCTATGGCGTGCTGCGCTACCTGGCCGACCCGCAAGTGCGCGAGCAGATGGCGGCCTTGCCGCAGGCGCGCATCACCTTCAACTACCTGGGCCAGTTCGACCAGCAGTTCGACCGCGCGGCGCTGTTCCAGCCGCTGGAAGCCCCGGCCGGCTTGGCGCATGACCTCGATGCTCCGCTGCCCAACGGGTTGAGCGTCGATGGCCAGGTGTATGGCGGTGCCTTGCAACTGCGCTGGACGTTCAGTGCCGAGCGCTACGACGAGCGCACCATCGCTGCCTTGGCCGAAGCCTACCGCCAGGAACTGCTGGCGTTGGTCGCCCATTGCCTGGCCGATGGCAACGGCAGCTTCACTCCGTCGGACTTCCCGCTGGCACACCTTAGCCAGGAGCAGATCGATGCGCTGCCCGTGCCAGCGGCACAGATCGAAGACGTCTACCCGCTGACGCCAATGCAGGAAGGCATGCTGCTGCACACCCTGCTGGAGCCCGGCACGGGTCTGTACTACATGCAGGACCGCTACCGCATCAACAGCGCCCTGGACCCCGCGCGTTTCGCCCAGGCCTGGCAGGCCGTGGTGGCACGCCATGAAGCGTTGCGCGCATCGTTCAGCTGGAACAGTGGCGAGGCGATGCTGCAGATCATCCACAAGCCGGGCAGCCTGGCGGTGGACTATCAGGACTGGCGCGGTCTCGCGGACGATGCTCAGGAGCAGCGCCTGCAAGCCCTGCACAAGCAGGAGCGTGAGGCCGGGTTCGCCCTGCTCAGTGAGGCGCCGTTCCACCTGCGCCTGGTGCGCGTGGCCGACGAGCGCTACTGGTTCATGATGAGCAACCACCACATCCTGATCGATGCCTGGTGCCGCTCGCTGTTGATGAACGACTTCTTCGAGGTGTACCAGGCCCTTGGCGAAGGCCGTCAGGCCCAGCTACCGGTGCCGCCACGTTACCGCGACTACATCGGCTGGCTGCAACGCCAGGGCCTGGACGACGCACGCGCCTGGTGGCAGGCGAACCTGGCCGGTTTCGAGCGCGCCACTGCCATCCCGAGTGACCGCCCGCTGCGCCATGACCACGCCGGCAGCGGCATGGTGGTGGGTGATTGCTACACCCGCCTTGACGTCAGTGATGGCGTGCGCCTGCGCGAACTGGCCCAGGCCCACCAGCTCACCGTCAACACCTTCGCCCAGGCGGCCTGGGCCTTGGTGCTGGCGCGTTACAGCGGCGACCGCGATGTGGCCTTTGGCGTGACCGTGGCCGGGCGCCCGGTGAGCATGCCGCAGATGCAGCGCACCGTCGGCCTGTTCATCAACAGCGTTGCCTTACGCGTGCAGTTGCCGGTAGCCGGTGAGCGCCGCAGTGTGCGCCAGTGGCTGCAAGGCCTGCTGCAAAGCAACATGGAGCTGCGCGAGTACGAATACCTGCCGCTGGTGGCGATTCAGGAGTGCAGCGAGCTGCCTAAAGGCCAGCCGCTGTTCGACAGCCTGTTCGTGTTCGAGAACGCCCCGGTGGAAACCGCCGTGCTCGATCATGCCCAGCACCTGAATGCCAGTTCCGATTCGGGCCGTACCCACACCAACTTCCCGCTGACGGCGGTGTGCTACCCGGGCGACGACCTTGGCCTGCACCTGTCGTTCGACCAGCGCTACTTCGACTTCCCAACCGTCGAGCGCTTGCTGGCCGAGTTCAAGCGCCTGCTGCTGGCGCTGGTGCAAGGCTTCGACGGCGAGGTCAGCGAACTGCCGCTGCTGGGTGCAGAAGAACAGCGCTTCCTGCTGGAGGACTGCAACCGCACTGAGCGGGCTTATCCGCTGGAGCAGAGCTACATCGCGCAGTTCGAAGCACAGGTGGCTGCGCACCCGGAACGTACCGTCGCCCGCTGCCTGGAAGCGTCTTACGACTACGCCGGGCTGAACTTGGCGGCCAACCGCCTGGGCCACGCCTTGGTCGCGGCAGGCGTGAAGGTGGACCAGCCGGTGGCACTGCTGGCCGAGCGCGGTTTGCCGCTGTTGGGCATGATCGTCGGCAGCTTCAAGGCCGGTGCGGGCTACCTGCCACTGGACCCGGGCCTGCCGGCGGCGCGCCTGCAAAGCATCATCCAGCTCAGCCGTACCCCGGTGCTGGTGTGTAGCGCGGCCTGTGCCGAGCAAGGCCGGCAGTTGCTGGGCGAACTGGAGGCTGCGCTACGGCCACAGTTGCTGGTGTGGGAAGACATCCAGGCAATCCCGGTTGCCAGCCATAACCCTGGCATTCACAGTGGCCCGGACAACCTGGCCTATGTGATCTACACCTCAGGCTCCACCGGCCTGCCAAAAGGGGTGATGGTGGAGCAGCGCGGCATGCTCAACAACCAGCTGAGCAAGGTGCCGTACCTGGCGCTGAGCGAGCAGGACGTGATCGCCCAGACTGCCTCGCAGAGCTTCGATATTTCGGTGTGGCAGTTCCTCGCTGCACCGTTGTTCGGGGCCAAGGTGGAGATTGTGCCGAACGCCATCGCCCATGACCCGCAGGGCCTGCTGGCACATGTGCAGGCGACCGGCATCACCGTGCTGGAAAGCGTGCCATCGCTGATTCAAGGCATGCTGGCCAACGACCACCAGGCCCTCGACGGCCTGCGCTGGATGCTGCCGACCGGCGAAGCCATGCCGCCGGAGCTGGCGGCGCAGTGGCTGCAACGCTACCCGCACATTGGCCTGGTCAATGCCTACGGGCCGGCAGAATGTTCCGATGACGTGGCGTTCTTCCGTGTCGATGCTGCGTCAACCCAAGGCAGCTACCTGCCTATCGGCACACCGACCGACAACAACCGCCTGTACCTGTTCGGCGAAGACCAGGCGCTGGTGCCGCTGGGTGCGGTGGGCGAGCTGTGTGTTGCAGGGACTGGCGTGGGCCGTGGTTATGTCGGCGACCCGGTGCGCACCGCCTTGGCGTTCATTCCTCATCCTTTCGGATCGCCGGGCGAGCGCCTGTACCGCACCGGCGATCTGGCTCGGCAGCGCCCGGACGGTGTGCTGGAATACGTCGGGCGCATCGACCACCAGGTGAAGATTCGCGGTTACCGCATCGAGCTGGGCGAGATCGAAGCGCGCCTGCACGAACAGGCAGAAATCCGCGACGCTGCGGTGGGCGTGCAGGAAGGCGTCAATGGCAAGCATCTGGTCGGTTACCTCGTGGCCCACCAGGGTATCGCCGCTGACGCCGGGTTGCTGGAGCAGGTAAAGCAACGCCTGCGTGCCGAGTTGCCGGAATACATGGTGCCGCTGCACTGGGGCTGGTTCGACCACCTGCCGCACAACGCCAATGGCAAGCTCGACCGCAAGGCGTTGCCAGCCATCGACATCGGCGGCCAGCACAGCCAGGCCTATCAGGCGCCGCGCAACGCGCTGGAGGAAGTGTTGGCCGGTATCTGGGCCGATGTGCTCAAGGCCGAACGGGTGGGGGTGCACGACAACTTCTTCGAGTTGGGCGGGCATTCGTTGCTGGCCACGCAAATTGCCTCGCGGGTGCAGAAACAGCTGCAACTGAACGTGCCACTGCGGGCGATGTTCGAGTGCAGCACGGTGGAGGAGCTGGCCGAGTATGTGCAGGGGCTTCAGGGCAGTGCGCTGGATGACGACAAGGTCGACCGGCTTAGTGACCTGATGGCTGAGCTTGAGGGGCTCTAAAGTGATTGGCTAGCCTGTACTGGCCTCTTCGCGGGCACGCCCGCGAAGAGGCCGGTACAGGCAACCGCCGATCAGCGCTTACCGAGAATCTTCCCAAGCATCTCTGGCCGAGGTGCCCCTTGCTGGCTCTGCAAATTGCCCTGTTCATCCTGATAGAAAATCGCCGGGGTTGCCTGCAACCCCATCTCTTCCATCAATGCCATGTTCGCCGCCAGCTTCTGCTGCACGGCCTCCGGCACCTGCTCCAGTGCCTTCAGCTTGCTGGCCTTGCCGGCTTTTTCATGCGCTTGCAATGCCTTGGCCGGGTCTTTCGCCGCCAGCAGGGCTGCCGATTTGCCCGGGCTGTCCTCGCGGATGATGCCGACCATGATGTGGCGCAACTGCACCTTGCCCGATTCCACCCAGGGCCGTGCCTGTTCCCAGAACATATTGCAGTACGGGCAGTTGGGGTCGCTGAACAGGTACACCTTGCGTGGCGCATCGGCCTTGCCGTCGGCAATCCACGCGGTTTTCTCCATCTTCGCCCAGATTTCCTTGCTCATCGGCGCATACACCAGCTTTTCCAGCGGTTCGGCGCTCAGGTCCTTGCCTTGTTCGTCGAACAGGCTGCCGACCAGCACATGCTTGCCGTCGGGGGTGAGGTACAGGGCCAGGGCGTTGTTCTGGTACTCGGCGGCGTAACCGCGCAGGCCGTTGGGCGCATCGAAGCTGCCTTTGATCACAGCGCCCTTGGCTTGCAGTTGCTGAACGGCCTTGGGCAGCTCTTCGGCCTGCAAGGCGGGGGCGGCCAGCAGGGCCAGGGACAGAAGCAGCAGGGCAGTCAGTCGCATGTCAGTTTCCTTGTGCGGCAGGGGCGGGCGCGGTGGCCCGGTCGAAAGGCTCCAGGGCGTGGCGCAGGCTGGCCCGGGACAGCTCGCCCAGGTGGCTGCCAACCAGCCGCCCGTCGGCGTCGTAGAACAGGGTGGTGGGCAGGGCCATGGAACCGACGCGCTGGGCCAGCAGGCCGGTGCCGTCGAACAGCACGTGGGTCAGGCTCAGGCCGGTGGTGGCAAGGAAGGTGCTGACGTTTTCCGGGGTCTCGCCCTGGTTGACGAACAGGAAGGTCACGTGCGGATAGTCGCTTTGCGCCTGTTGCAGCACCGGCATTTCCCGGCGGCAGGGCGGGCACCAGGTGGCCCAGATGTTGATCACCAGCGGCTTGCCACGGTAGCTGTGCAAGGCGACGGATTGGCCGCCAGCGTTGCGCAGGCTCAGTTCCGGCAGCTCGGTGCCTTTGCTGTACAGGTGCCCGCCCAGGCTGGCCAGGCCCCAGAACAACGCACCACTGAACAGCGCCCAACCGAGCGGGCGGCGCAGGCCCGGTTGGCGCCAGCCTTGCCACAGGGCAGCGAGGACGATACCGGCCAGGCCCGACCAGAACAGGAAGCCACCGTCGCGAATGTCGATGATCTGCAACGGCTCATCGCGGTACATCGGCCAGTAGGCCAGCACGAAGCCTGCGCGGGCAGCCAGCACGCCGATCAGGAACAGGTTGAACAGTGCCGACTCCGGGCTTTCGCCACCGCGCCGGGCGACCCACCAGCCGACCACGCAGGCAATCCCCAGGGCGGCGAGCATCAGCAGGTGGTTGAGGGCCATGGTCAGTGGCCCGAGGGTTACGGTCAGCATCAGCCTTGGCTCCTGGTCTGGGCCCAGTGTTGCTGGAACACAGCGGTGTCGACTTCACCGGTGATACGCCGCGCTCGGCGCTCGTCGCCCTCCGGGCCGATCCAGATGATGCTGGGCGGGCCGGGTACCTGGTAGCGTTGCAGCAGGGCTTTGCTGGCCGGGCTGTCGGCGGTCACGTCCAGGCGCAACAGGTGCACGCCGGCCAGGCTGGCCTGCACATCGGTGCGGGCGAACACCTGCTTTTCCATGACCTTGCACGACACGCACCAGTCGGCGTAGTAGTCGAGCATCACCCACTGGCCACGGGCCTTTGCCGCTTCCAGTTCACGTTGCAGGTCTTCGGGGCGGCTCACCGTGACGAAGCTGTCCTCGGCATGCTGACCAGCAACTGGCGCACCACCACCGGCGAACGGTTGCAGCGGCTGCCAGAGATCGTCGCCACCTGCTGCGGCGCCTACCAGCAACAAGCCGCCCCACAGGGCACCCAACAGTGGCACAGCGCGCAATGCTGGCAGACGCTGCAGGGCCGGCCAGCTGGCCCAGGCCAAGGCGATGAGCCAGGCGCCACTCAGCGCCAGCAGCAGGGTGGCGGGCAGCAGGCTGCGCACGGTGTACAGCGCCATGGCCAGGAACACGAAGCCGAACACGCCCTTGACCCGCTCCATCCAGGCGCCCGGACGCGGCAGGTAGCGGTTGCCCAGGGTCACCAGCAAAAGCAGCGGTACGCCCATGCCCAGGCCAAGGCTGAACAGCACCAGCGCGCCTTGCAACACGTCGCCGCTTTGGGCGATGTACAGCAGCGCCCCGGCCAGTGGCGCGGTCATGCACGGGCCAAGCAGCAGGCCGGACAACGCCCCCAGCAGTGCAGCGCCATACAGGTTGCCGCCACGGGTGCCTTGCCCGGCGCGGTCCAGGCGGTCCCGCAGGGCGGCGGGCAATTGCAGTTCGAAGGCGCCGAACATCGGCAGGGCCAGCAACACGAACAGCCCCGCCAGGCTGCCCAGCAGCCAGGGTTGCTGCAGCCAGGCTTGCAGGCTGGCCCCCAGCAGCGCGGCAACCACGCCCAGGGCGGCGTACACCAGCGCCATGCTTAGTACATACACCCCGGCCAGCAGCCAGCCGCGCCGGGCGCTAGCGCCGTTGCCCAGTACCAGCCCGGCAAGAATCGGCAGCATTGGCAGCGAGCAGGGGGTAAAGGCCAGCAGCAGGCCAAGGCCGAAGAACGCCAGCAGGCTCCAGGCCAGGCGGTCCTGTTGCAGGCCGCTGGCCAGCGCCTGGTCGCCGGCTTGCTCGGCGGCAGGCGCCACACCGCCACCCAGGTCGATTTGCGTGGTTTGCGGCGGGTAGCACAGGCCGGCGTCGGCACAGCCCTGCCAGCCCAGGCGCAATTGCCCCTGGGCATTGGCGGGCAGCAGCAGCTCAAGCTGGTCGCGGTACACCGCGCTGTCACCAAAGAACTCGTCATGGTGGTTGAGCGCCGGCGGCAGCTGCGGGTGCTGGTCGGCGGGCAAGCCGTCGAACTTCAGGCGCTTCTGGTACAGGTAGTAGCCCGGCTTGATCTGGAAGTACAGGCGCATCTGGCCATCGGCCTGGCGGTCGTGGGTGAGCACGAAGGCCTGGTTGACCGGTAAAAAGTCAGGTTTGACGTCGAACGGGTTGGCCTGCAAGGGGCCGGCCAGCAACAGTGTCAGGAAGAGCAGGAAAACGCGCATGTCTTCGCCTTGGTAGATCCAGGAATGGGGTCATGCTGGCTGGAGTCGATTAACCCAAGGTTAACCCCTTTTCAACGGATACGAATTGTGGCCCCCTGTATATCGGTCCTGAATCCCTGCGATTCGTCGCGCTGAAGGCGGAGCAAACGTGCAGCATTGTGAACGAAAGGGGGTATGCCGGGCGTTGCAGTGGCTTGGCAAGCGCCAGAAGGTCGCGCCGTGAGCGTCATGGCGCTGGTGTTGGCGGCTGGCAGCAGCACGCGCTTCGGTTCCGACAAGCGCCGGGCAACCCTGGCCGATGGCCGCAGCCTGTTGGCGCACAGCGTGGAGCGGGCCAGGGCGGTGTTCGACGAGGTGCGTGTGGTCTTGCGTGAGGGGGAGCGTGGGGAGGATTTCGGGTTGCCTGCCGGTTGCCGGGTAATCGGCAGCCCTGATGCCGCGTCCGGTATGGGGCATAGCCTGGCTGTCGGGGCACGGTCGCTTCACGACAGCCAGGCACAGGCGGTAGCGATTTTGCTGGGTGATATGCCATGTATCGACCCGGCAACCCTGCGCCGCCTGGCCGAGGCCGCCAATGCGTCCCGTATCGTGCTGCCACGCCACGCAGGGCAGCAGGGGCACCCGGTGATCTTCGGGCGGGATTTCTGGCCGGCGCTGGGGCAACTGCATGGCGATGGAGGGGCGCGCTCGGTGGTGCATGCCCACCGGGGTAGCTGTGTGGTGGTCGAGGTGGAAGATGCAGGGGTATTGCTGGATGTCGACACGCCGCAGGGCCTCGCTTGGTTCATAATCCCACCTTAATCCGCCCAAGGTGCAATGCCAGCCACACCACTCCGGGAGCCCCACCATGCACGTTCTGCTCTGCGAGGACGACGACCTGATCGCCGCCGGCATCTGCGCCGGCCTTACCGCCCAGGGCCTGACCGTTGACCGGGTGGGTAACGCCGCCGGTGCGCGGGCGATGCTGCAGGCCGCGCAGTTCGATGTGATGATTCTCGACCTCGGCCTGCCCGACGACGACGGCCTGAAACTGCTGCGCCGCCTGCGTCAGCAGGGCGAAACACTGCCGGTACTGGTGCTCACTGCCCGTGATGCCGTCACCGACCGCGTCGATGGCCTGCAGGCCGGTGCCGACGACTACCTGCTCAAACCCTTCGACCTGCGCGAGCTGGCCGCTCGTCTGCACACGCTGCTGCGGCGGGTGGCGGGGCGGGCGGTGAATGTGATCGAACACGGCCCGTTGCGTTACGACCCCAGCAGCTGCGAGGCGACCCTGGCCGGGCGGCCGGTCGACTTGTCCCGCCGCGAGCAGGCCCTGCTCCAGGCATTGCTGCAGAACCCCGGGCGGGTGTTGTCCAGCGAACAACTGAAAGACTGTGTGTACGGCTTTAGCGACGAAGTCGAGAGCAACGCCCTGAACGTGCATATCCACCACCTGCGGCGCAAGCTGGGCAACGGCATCGTCGAGACTGTGCGTGGCCTGGGTTACCGCCTGGGCCCGGCGCAGGCGCCGGAAGAGGCCGCATCATGAGCCTGCGGGTACGCCTTAGCCTGATCCTGGGCAGTGCTTTTGTGATCATCTGGGTGCTGGCCGCTGCGTGGATGCTGCGTGACCTGCGCCAGCAGATGATGTTTTCCCTCGACCAGCGCCTGGTGGCGTCGGCGCGTATGGTCGCCGGGCTGATCGACCAGTTGCCGCAGCCGCTCACCGCCAAGGGCGGGGAGGCGCACATTTCTGCCGACCAGTTCAGCGTGCCGGACGGCATGGCCTGCCAGGTCAGCTCGCTGCGTGGCGAGATCCTTGCCAGCAACCACAAGCACGATGGCGCCATGGACGATGAGCGCAGTGGCTTCCGTGACCAGACGATCGACGGTGCACTGTGGCGTACCTTCACCTACAACCATGGTGATGTGCGCATCACCACGGCTGACCGGCACATGGAGCGTGAGGCGCTGAACCAGTCGATTCTGCTGGCGGCATCTGCACCGGTGCTGATGGCCCTGCTCGGCAGCCTGGGGTTGTTGTGGATTGGCCTGGGCAAAGGCCTCGAGCCGCTCAACCGCATGCGCGATGCGCTACGGCGAAGGCGTGCCGATAGCGTCGAGCCACTGCAGGTGGCAGGCATGCCCAGCGAATTGCAGCCGTTGCTGGAAACCCAGAACCAGCTGTTCCTGCGCATTGCCCAGACCCTCGAGCGCGAGCGGCGCCTGACCGACGATGCCGCCCATGAGCTGCGCAGCCCGCTGACCGCGATCAAGACCCACCTGCAAGTGGCGCGCATGACCGACGGTACCGTGCGCGAGCAGGCGCTGGAGCATGCCGAACAAGGGGCCGACCGCATGCATCGCACGCTGGAACAGTTGCTGATGCTGGCGCGGGTGGAAGGCAGCCTGTCGTTCGAAGATGGCGTGCAGTGCAGCGCCGAACAGGTGGCCCGGCAGGCGGTGCAGGACGCCGGTGGCGGCGATAACCGGCGCATCGTGCTGCGTTTGCCTGAAGAAGCGACGCAGATCTACCTGGGCATGCCGGCCCCCTTGGCGGTGGCCGCGCTGCGCAACCTGCTGGACAACGCCCTGCGCCATGGTGGCGACGAGGCAGTGGAGCTGGAGGTGCAGATGGCCGACGGGCAGGTGGGGTTCATGGTGCGCGACCATGGGCCGGGGATTGCCGACGCCGACCTTGAGCACCTGACCGAGCGCTTTTGGCGTAATGGACAGAGTGGTGGGTGCGGGTTGGGGTTGGCAATTGTGCAGGCGATCGTGCAGCGGTGTGCCGGCAGCTTGCGCTTCGACAGCCGTAGCGATGGGTTGCGGGTGCTCTTGCAAGTACCGGCGCGCTCGGCCGGTTGATCTTCACTGCCTGTGCTGGCCCTTTCGCGGTTTTACCCGCGAAAGGGCCGGCGCGGGCTAAGTAAAATTCAGTAACAACCGCTAAATCCTCCCGGCACTCAAGCGTTTTCCAAGCGATAACTGCCCATTCGCTTGTTTGCGAGGATTTACCCATGTCCACCGCTTCCAGCCTTGCCCAGGTTGCACCGGTCAGCGCGTCGCAACCTTTGTACGAATTTACCGAATCGCCCCTGCTGCAACGCCAGCAACAACAGGAGTCCAACGCCCGAAGCTACCCACGGCGCATTCCGCTGGCGCTAAAGCGCGCCCGTGGCATCTACGTGGAGGATGTCGAAGGCCGCCAGTTCATCGACTGCCTGGCCGGCGCCGGCACGTTGGCGTTGGGCCATAACCACCCGGTGGTGGTCGAGGCGATCCAGCGGGTACTGGCCGATGAGTTGCCCCTGCATACCCTGGACCTGACCACGCCGGTCAAGGACCGCTTCGTCCAGGACCTGTTCGGCATCCTGCCCGAGGCGCTATGCCGCGAGGCCAAGGTGCAGTTCTGTGGCCCGACTGGCACCGATGCGGTAGAGGCAGCGCTGAAACTGGTCCGCACGGCCACCGGTCGTAGCACCGTGCTGGCGTTCCAGGGCGCTTACCATGGCATGAGCCTGGGGGCGTTGAGCCTGATGGGCAGCCATGGGCCGAAGCAGCCTTTGGGGGCCTTGCTCGGCAATGGCGCGCAGTTCATGCCGTACCCTTACGACTACCGCTGCCCGTTCGGCCTGGGTGGCGAAGCCGGGGTGAAGGCCAACCTGCATTACCTGGAAAACCTGCTGCTCGACCCGGAAAGCGGTGTGCCGCTGCCGGCGGCAGTGATCCTGGAGGTGGTGCAGGGTGAGGGCGGGGTGATTCCGGCCGATATCGAATGGCTCAAGGGCGTTCGCCGCATCACCGAGCAGGCCGGTGTGGCGCTGATCGTCGACGAGATCCAGAGCGGTTTTGCCCGTACCGGGCGTATGTTCGCCTTCGAGCATGCCGGCATCGTACCGGACGTAGTCACCTTGTCCAAGGCCATTGGCGGCAGCCTGCCGCTGGCGGTGGTGGTGTACCGCGACTGGCTGGACACCTGGAAGCCGGGCGCGCATGCCGGCACCTTCCGGGGCAACCAGATGGCCATGGCGGCGGGTTCGGCGGTAATCAACTACCTGGTGGAACACCGCCTGGCCGACCACGCCGAGGCCATGGGGCTGCGCTTGCGCAGGCACCTGCAGCAGTTGCAGCGCGATTACCCGCAGCTGGGCGACATTCGCGGGCGTGGGTTGATGCTCGGCGTGGAGTTGGTGGACCCGCAAGGTAAGCGGGATGCGCTTGGCCAGCCGCTGGCCAACCGCGATCTGGCGGCCAAGGTGCAGCGAGAGTGCCTGAAGCGTGGGCTCATTCTGGAGCTGGGTGGGCGGCATGGCGCCGTGGTGCGTTTCCTGCCGCCGTTGATCATCAGCGGCGAGCAGGTCGATGAAGTGGCGCAGCGTTTTGCCGAGGCGTTCATCGCGGCAGTCTGACCGAAAGCCGGGGGCGCACAACGCCCTCGGCTGTCTCACGTCAATCAAAGGTTCGGCCGGCCCGCCAATACCCCATCAACGTCAGGCATTCTCGCTGCAATCCACGTTCCTTGATCAGGTACCGGCGTATCTCCATCACCGTCGCCGATTCCCCCGCCACCCAGGCGTGAAACTCGCTGCTGTCGCTACTGGCCTGTTCCCACAGGATGCGAGTCTCAATATCCACGTCTTCCAGCTTCGCCCGTGGTGCGGCGTGCCCAAGCGGCAGGCTGGCCAGCTCGCGCACGGCGTGCTGCATGGCTTGGCCATGTGCGCAGCTCAGCCGTTCGCGCGGCAGCCAGCGCAGCGCCGTGGCATCGCCATGGCGCAGGCTCAGGCAATCCGCCTCCAGCGGCACCTCGATGAATGCTTGCACCGCCAGCTCGGGCTGGGTGTCAGCCAGTTGCTCCAGGATGCCGGCAATCGCCGGCAGTGCGGTTTCGTCACCTACCAGCAGCACATTGCGCACACCTTGCGGTGGCTTCCATTCATAACCGCCGGGGTCGCCGTCATAGGCCAGGTTGGGCGCGACTATCTGCAAACGGTCACCCACCTGGGCGTGGGTGGCCCAGGCCGAGGCGGGGCCGTTGACACCATGCAGCACGAAGTCGATATCCACCTCCAGCGCCTCACGGCGCAAGGCACGGATGGTGTAGGTGCGCATCGGCGGGCGCTGGGTCGGTGGCAGGGCACTGTGCGCGGCCTTCCAGTGCAGGTCGTTGTTCAGGCTGGGCGGTGAGCCGTCGGGGGCGGGAAACAGCAGCTTGACCCGTTGGTCTGGGGCCAGGGTGGTCATTTCAGCAACCTCCGGGCCGGTGAATACCAGCCGGGTGAGCGAAGGGCTGAGCGCGATCCGCCGCTTCAGCTGGACATTGAAGATTCGATAGCTGGGGTGTTTGCCGGGGAGCGCTTGAGTGACCCGCTTGCGCAGGTTGTTGGCCAGGGTGGAGAGCATCGCGAGGGCCGCCTTCTGGAGGATGGGTATGACGTTCAGACGAGTCGCCCACCCGGTGATTTAAGCGCGCAGCCTGGGCTGCCGGCGGTGGCCGGGGCTTTGGCTAAATCAGCTCGCGGCTGTTTCGTCTTTGAGGGATGACTGGGCCCTGTGGTCCCGCTTCCTATCGCTAAGGACGCATTGCATGAATGCCGAAAACTCGTTGAAACTCGCTCGCCGCTTTATCGAACTGCCGCCGGAGAAACGCCGTTTGTTCCTGGCCGGGCTAAAGGCAGAGGGCGTCGATTTTTCCTTGTTTCCGATCCCTGCCGATGTTGCCTGCGATGACCGCGATGGGTTGTCCTACGCCCAGCGGCGTATGTCGTTTCTCTGGCAGCTGGACCCCCAGGGCGCTGCCTACAACCTGCCCATGGCTGTGCGCCTGAAGGGCAAGCTCGACCGCCAGGCCCTGCAGCAAGCGTTCGATCGCCTGGTTGCGCGCCACGAGAGCCTGCGTACGCGCCTGCGTACCCAGGGTGAGCATCTGTACCAGGAGGTCCTCGCTGCCGAGGCCGTTGCCATCGTCGAGCACGACCTCACCGCCCTGGCAGCGGCGCAACGCGAGGCCCGTGTCGCGTCACTGGCCGAAGGCCAGGCGCAGGCACCTTTCAACCTGCTGCAAGGGCCGCTGTTGCGCGTGAACCTGCTGCAACTGGCTACCGACGAGCACGTGCTGCTGCTCACCCTGCACCACATCGTGGCCGATGGCTGGTCGCTGAACGTGCTGATCGATGAGTTCGTGCGCTTGTACGATGCTGCCTGTCAGGGCAGCGAAGCGACCCTGCCGGCGCTGCCCATCCAGTACCGCGATTATGCGCTGTGGCAACGCAGCTGGCTGGAAGCCGGTGAGCAGGCGCGACAGCTGAGCTACTGGCGCGAGAAACTGGGCGATGATCATGCCGTGCTTGAGCTGCCGCTCGACCATCCCCGTGTCGGCGCACCGAGCCATCGCGGTGCGCGGCGCGAGTTGCAGGTCGACCCCGCGCTTGCCGAGCGTCTCAGGGCGTTGGCCAGCGCCCAAGGGGTTACCCTGTTCATGGTGCTGCTGGCATCGTTCAAGCTGCTGCTGCAACGCTACAGTGGCCAGCGCGCCATCCGCGTCGGCGTTCCGGTCGCCAACCGCCACCGTACCGAAGTAGAAGGCTTGATCGGTTGCTTCATCAACACCCAGGTGCTGCATACCGATATCGACCCGCTCATGGATGTGAGCCAGCTACTCGGCCGGGTCAAAGACACCGCCCTGGGCGCCCAGGCGCACCAGGACCTGCCGTTCGAGCGCCTGGTCGAGGCGCTCGAACTGGATCGCAGCAGCGCGCAAAGCCCGTTGTTCCAGGTGCTGTTCAACCACCAGGCGGCCATCGCCGACGCCGGTCAGGTCCGCCTTGGCAGTGGGCTGACGCTGGAAAAAGTCGCCCTGGACAAGCACAGCGCTCGCTTCGACCTTTCCCTGGACACCTATGAAAGCGCCGGGCGTCTGCACGCGGTGTTCACCTATGCGCTGGATGTCTTCGAAGAAGCCACGATCATCGGTTTCGGTGAGGACTGGTTGCGACTGCTCGACGGGCTGACCCAATCGCCCTCCACTGCGGTCGGCGAGCTGCCCTTGGCGACCCAGGCGGTACAGCCGCTGGAACCGCAAGCTGCCGGGGCGCAAACGCCCGGCCTGTGCGTTCATCACCTGATCGAAACGGCCGCCAACCTCAACCTGCAAGGCCTTGCAGCGAGCGGCGACGCCGGTCGAATCAGCTATGCCACCTTGCAGGCACGCTCGGATGCCCTGGCCCACGCACTGCTGGCGCGTGGCGTACAGCTGGATCAGCGGGTCGGCGTGGTGGCCGACCGATCCTGCGAGATGCTCATCGGCATCCTGGCCGTGCTCAAGGCCGGTGCCGCCTACCTGCCGCTGGACCCTGACCAGCCCCAGGCGCGCATCGACTTCATGCTTGCCGACAGCGAGGTCAAATGGGTAGTGGGCCGAGCGGGGCAGATCAGCTTGCCTGAAGGCGTCACAGCGATTGACGTGGCGGGCGACTACCCGTCAGCGTCGGCGCCCAAGGTGGCGGTCCATGCCGACAACCTTGCCTATGTCATCTACACCTCCGGCACCACCGGCAAGCCCAAGGGCGTCGCGGTCAGCCATGGCGCCTTGGTCAACTACGTGCGCGGCGTCAGCCAACGCCTGCCCATGGACCAGATCGCCAACCTGGCGATGGTCACCACGCCGACGGCCGACCTTGGCCACACCATGCTGTTCGGTGCACTGTGCTACGGCAAGACCCTGCACATGCTGCCCAAGGAGACCGTGCTCGATGCCCAGGTCTTCGCCGCCTACCTGCAGGCGCATGCCATCGATGCACTGAAGATCGTCCCCTCGCACTTGCAGGCCATGCTCGCCGCAGGTGCCGAAGCCTTGCCACGGCGCTGCCTGGTGGTCGGGGGCGAAGCGTGTACTGCGGCGCTTCTGGGCCGCATCAAGACCTTGGCGCCCGACCTCGAGGTGATCAACCACTATGGTCCCACCGAGACAACGGTCGGCGTCCTTACCCATGCCCTGCAGGATCGACCGGTGCTCGGCCAGCCGCTGGAAAACCTGCGCGCCCATGCGCTGGACAGCTGCCTTCAGCCCGTGCCCGGCAAGGCCAGGGGGGAGCTCTATATCGCCGGTGCAGGGCTTGCGCGTGGCTACCTGGGCCAGGCGGCGCTGACCGCCGAGCGCTTCGTGCCCGACCCCTGCGGCACCGAGGGTGCGAGGATGTACCGTACCGGCGACTGGGTACGCCTGAACGCTGACGGCGAATGCATGTTTGCCGGGCGCATCGATGGCCAGGTGAAGATTCGCGGTTACCGCGTCGAACTGGCCGAGATCGATGCCTGTCTGCGGCAGTTGCCGGGAATCGAAAGCGCCGTTGTGCGCGTGGTTGGCGAAGACGCCGATCGGCAGCTGGCCGCCTACCTGGTCCCGCAGCACTGGGCTGCGCAGGACGAAGCCCGTCAAGCAGTCGTCGACGGTGTCCGGGCCGCGTTGAAGCTCGCCCTGCCTGAGCATCTGGTGCCGCATTACCTGATGCTGCTGGAGCATCTGCCGGTAACCCTCAACGGCAAGGTCGACGTCAAGGCATTGCCTGAGCCGGTCGCCGTCACAGCCCTTTACCGGGCTCCCGAGACCGCACTGCAGATGCAGGTCGCGGCCATTTGGGCCGACGTGTTGCAACAATCCCGGGTCGGCCTCGACGACAATTTCTTCGCCTTGGGTGGCCATTCGCTGCTGGCCACTCAGGTGGTCTCGCGGATCAGGCAGCAACTGCGCCTGGACGTGGCCTTGCGGGTGCTGTTCGACACTGCCGACCTGTCCGGTTTCGTCGAGGCGCTGCAGGGGCTGGAGCAGGTCGCCGGGGGCGAGATCCAGGTGCTGGACCGGACGGTGCCGCTGCAGGTTTCGCACGCCCAGTATCGCCAGTGGATGTTCTGGAAGCTGCACCCGCAAAGCACCGCCTACAACACCCCCCTGGCCATCCGCTTGCAAGGCCAGGTGGACCGGGCCGCGTTGCAGGCCGCGTTCGATGCGCTGGTGATGCGCCATGAATCCCTGCGCACGGTCTTCGAAGAGCATGACGGCATCCCCCGGCAGCGCATACTGCCCGCAGCGTCGCCGTGCATCGAGTACCATGACCTCAGCACTGCCGACGGCCGGGCGCTGCAGCAGTGCCTACAGGACGAGGCGCTTACGCCCTTCGACCTCGAGCAGGGGCCACTGATTCGGGTCAAGCTGTTCCAGGGTGGCTCGCACGAGCAGGTGCTGACCGTGCTGTTGCACCACATCGTCTCGGACGGCTGGTCCATGAGCGTCATGGTCCGCGAGCTGGCTGCCGTCTACAACGCCCACACCACCGGGCAGTCGCTCGAGCGCCAGGCGCTGGCGGTGCAGTACGCCGATTACGCCGCCTGGCAGCGCGAACGCCTGGCCTCGGGCGAGCTGCAGGCCCAGCTGGCATTCTGGAAAACCACGCTGGAAGACGATTTTTCAGTCCTCGAACTGCCTGCCGACCGTATTCGCCCTCAGGTCCAGAGCTATCGCGGCGGGCGCGTGGATATACTCCTGCCTGCCGCGCTCACCGCCGATCTGCAGCGTCTGGCGGTTGCTGCCAATGCCACGCTGTTCCATGTGTTCCTGGCCTCGTTCGCACTGCTGCTGTCGCGCTACAGCGGGCGCGAAACGCTCAACATCGGCATGCCGGTGACCAACCGTAATCGCCTTGAGCTGGAAGGGCTGATCGGTTTCTTCGTCAACACACTGGTCGCTCGCGTGGCGGTCGATCCGTTGCAGTCCTTCAGGCACTTGTTGCTGGCGGTCAAAGAGACCACCCTGCAGGCTCAGGCGAACAAGGACATCCCCTTCGATGTGCTGGTGGAAGCGCTCAAACCCGAGCGGGGGTTGGGCCACAACCCACTGTTCCAGGTCATGTACAACCACCTGAGCGACCTTGGCGAGCGGGTCTCCGGCGACAGCGTGCAAGGGTTGCGTGTCGAGGAGGTCGACCTGGTCGAACACACCACGCAGTTCGACCTGTCGCTGGACACCCTCGAACGCAGCGATGGTGTGATCGCTTCCTTTGGCTATGCATCGGACCTGTTCGACGTCGAGCGTATCGAACGCCTGGCATCGGTCTGGGTCAACCTGCTGGGCGCCCTGGCCAAGGACGCGGCATTGCCGGTGGCCGAGCTGCCTTTGCTGTCGGCTGCCCAGCACACGCTGGCACTCGAAGCCGTCGACCCGGCCCCCTTGCGTTTCGCCGAAGGCCTCGGTGTGCATCAGCTGTTCGAGGCGCAGGTTCTGCGCGCACCGGAGGCTACGGCGCTGGTCCTTGATGATCAGGCACTGACGTATCAGGCACTCAACCGCCGCGCCAACCAGTTGGCCCACAAGCTGCGCGAGCTTGGCGTGGGGCCTGAGGTGCGTGTTGGCATCGCCGTGGAACGCAGCCTGGACATGGTGGTAGGCCTGCTTGGCATTCTCAAGGCCGGTGGTGCCTACGTGCCGCTCGACCCGCAATACCCGCAGGAGCGCCTGCGCTTCATGATGCAGGACAGCGGTGTTCACCTGCTCCTGACCCAGCCCCACCTGGTACCGATGCTGCCGGTTTCCACAACGGTGACCTGCCTTGAAATGCAGGCGGGTGAGCAGTGGCTGGGCAACTACAGTACGGCCAACCCGGTGAGCCTGACCGTCCCCGACAACCTGGCCTATGTGATCTACACCTCCGGGTCCACCGGCAAGCCCAAAGGTGTGGCCATCGCTCATCGGGAGCTGTCGGTGTTCTGCAGCGTGGCGGCTGACTATTCGCGGCTCGATGCCAGTGATCGGGTGCTGCAGTTCGCCACGGTCAACTTCGACGGCTTTGTCGAGCAGCTTTACCCGGCCTTGTGTTGCGGTGCCCGGGTCGTCATGCGCGGCTCGCAGCTGTGGGACATCGAAACCCTCAAGCAGGCCATCGTCACCCACGGCATCACCGTGGCGGACCTGACCACCGCCTACTGGCGCATGCTGGCGGCGGAAAAGCTGCCCGCCGGCGCCTGCGCATCGCTGCGTCAGGTGCACGTGGGCGGTGAAGCCATGCCGATGGAAAGCCTTGGCGACTGGTACGCCAGCGGATTGCAGCAGGCACGTCTGCTCAATACCTATGGGCCTACCGAGGCGACCGTGGTAACCACTGTTCAGGACTGTGCAGGCTTGGAGCCGGGTGCCGGTGGCAAGGCCATCGTGCCGATCGGGCGGGCGGTGGGCGGCAGGGTGACCTATGTCTGTGACGATGGCCTTGTCCTGGCCCCGGCCGGTTGGGTGAACGAACTGCTGATCGGTGGTCGCGGCTGCCTCGCCCGTGGCTATTTCAACCGCCCGGCGCTGACCGCCGAGCGTTTCATTCCCGACCCGTTCGACCCGGTCGGCGGCGGCCGTCTGTACCGTACCGGTGATCTGGCAAGCGCGCGTGTCGAGGGTGTTCTCGACTATGTCGGTCGCATCGACCATCAAGTCAAGATTCGCGGCCTGCGCATCGAACTGGGCGAGATCGAAGCGCGACTGCAAGAGCATGCCAGGGTGCGTGAAGCACAGGTCATCGACATCGACGGGCCCACCGGCAAGCAACTGGTCGCCTATCTGGTAATCGAGGGCGGTGTTGAGCCGCAGGATGCGCTGCGTGAAAACCTGTCAAGCCACCTCAAGGCTGCATTGCCGGACTACATGGTTCCGGCGCACCTGATGTTCCTCGGCCAATTGCCGCTGACGCCGAACGGCAAGCTGGACCGCAAGGCACTGCCAAGGCCTGACCTGAGCCTCGACCAGCCTGCCTACGTGCCCGCTCGCAGCGAACGCGAAAAACAGATTGCAGCCATCTGGGCCCAGGTCCTCAAGGTTGAACGCATCGGCCTGACCGACCATTTCTTCGAACTGGGCGGGCATTCGTTGCTGGCTACCCAGGTCACCTCGCGCATTCGCCAGGTACTGGGCCTGGAAATACCCCTGCGCACGCTTTTCGAAGCCCCGGTGCTGGCTGATTTCGTTGCCTTGACAGGGCAGGGCACGCACGCGCCTGCCCTGGCGTTGCAGCCGGTCGACCGCACGCAGCCGTTGGCCTTGTCTTATGCCCAGCAGCGGCAGTGGTTCTTCTGGCAGATGGCCCCTGAAAGTACCGCCTACAACATGGCCACGGTCCTGCGACTGCGCGGCGAGCTGGATGTCGAGGCACTGCGCCTGAGTTTCGAAGCGCTGATCGCGCGGCACGAGACCCTGCGTACCACCTTCCGCCAGGCCGGTGACCAAGCCCTGCAGGTGATCCACCCGGCGCAGCCGTTCAGCCTGGCCTGCGAAGGGGTCGAACCGTGCGAGGGAGACGAACAGGCCGCGCTGCTCAAGCGCCTGGTCGAGGCAGAGACGCAACGCCCCTTCGATTTGGAGCACGGGCCGTTGTTGCGCGTGAAACTGTTGCGCGTGACCGAGGATGACCATGTCCTCGTACTGACCTTGCACCATATCGTCTCCGATGGCTGGTCGATGCCGGTGATGGTCGATGAACTGGTGCAGTTGTACCAAGGGCTGCGCAACGGGCAGGCGGCGCAGTTGCCTGCGCTGCCTGTCCAGTACGCCGACTACGCCGTATGGCAGCGCCAGTGGATGGAGGCCGGTGAGCGTGAGCGCCAGCTGGCCTACTGGAAGGCCCAGCTGGGCGACCGGCAGCCGGTGCTCGAACTGCCCGGTGATCGCCCGCGCCCGGCCAACCAGGACTTCGCCGGCGCCAGTTTCGCCATCGACCTGGACCGCGACCTCGTGCACGCGCTCAAGGCATTGGCCCAGCAGCAGGGCGTCAGCCTGTTCATGCTGCTGTTGGCCAGCTTCCAGACCCTGTTGCACCGCTATTCGGGGCAGGACGACATTCGCGTTGGGGTGCCGATCGCTAACCGTAACCGCCTGGAAACCGAGCGCCTGATTGGCTTCTTCGTCAATACCCAGGTGCTCAAGGCCGAGTTCGACCTGCACACCACCTTCAGCCAGCTGCTTGAGCAAACGCGTCAGACGGCCCTGGCGGCCCAGGCTCATCAGGATCTGCCGTTCGAGCAGTTGGTCGAGGCGCTGCACCCTGAGCGGAGCCTGAGCCACAGCCCCCTGTTCCAGGCGCTCTACAATCACCAGACCGAACAGCGGGGGCAGGTGCGCAGCCTGCCCGGGCTGGAAGTTCAAGGCATGGCCTGGGAGCGCTATACCGCACAGTTCGACCTCACCCTTGATACCTTCGAGCATGCCGAGGGGCTGGGCGCTTCGCTGGTCTACGCCACCGCGCTGTTCGACCGCCCGCGCATCGAGGCGCTGGCGCAGCATTGGTGCAACCTGCTGGCCGACATCGTGCGTCAACCCCATCAGCGTGTCGCCGAACTGGCGATGCTGGGCAGGCAGGAGCGTGAGCAACTGTTGGCAAGGTGGGACCAGACTGGCGACGACCATCCGGACGACCGTTTCGTCCATCAACTGTTCGCAGACCAGGTTGCCCGCACCCCCGAAGCCATCGCGATCCGCTTCGACGATCAACGCCTGAGCTACCGCCAACTCGATGCGCAGGCCAATCGCCTGGCGCACCGCTTGATCGAGCAAGGCGTCGGCCCGGAGGTCAGGGTGGTCATCGCCATGCGCCGCTCCACCGACATCATGGTGGCGTTCATGGCGGTGCTCAAGGCCGGTGGCGTGTATGTACCGCTGGACATCGCCTATCCGCAGGACCGCCTGCGCTACATGATGCAGGACTGCGCTGCGGCCTTGGTGCTGACGCAGAGCGATGTGCTGGGCACGCTGCCAATCCCGCACGGGTTGCCGACGCTGGCGGTGGACCTGCCGGCCACCTGGCAACAAGGCCCGGACACGGCGCCCGAGGTGGCGCTGTCAAAGCACAACCTTGCCTATGTGATCTACACCTCGGGTTCGACCGGCATGCCCAAGGGTGTCGCAGTGGCGCACGGGCCTCTGGCCTCGCACATTCTGGCCAACGGTGAACGCTATGAAACCGGCCCGCAGGATTGCGAGTTGCACTTCATGTCCTTCGCCTTCGATGGCGCCCATGAGGCCTGGATGCACCTGCTGATCAACGGCGCCAGTGTGCTGGTGCGTGACGACAGCCTGTGGCTGCCCGAGCAGGCCTACGCCGAGATGCACCGGCATGGCGTGACCATTGCCGTGTTCCCGCCGGTCTATCTGCAACAGCTGGCCGAGCATGCCCTGCGGGTGGGCAACCCGCCACCGGTGCGCATTTATTGCTTCGGTGGTGATGCCGTACCGCAAGCTGGATACGAGCTGGCCTGGCAGGCCCTGCGCCCGCAATACATCTTCAACGGCTACGGGCCGACCGAAACGGTGGTCACACCGTTGCTCTGGAGCGCGTCGCCAGGCGATACCTGCGGCGCGGCCTACGCGCCTATCGGCCGCCTGGTCGGGCGCCGCCGCAGTTATGTCCTCGATGCCAGCCTCAACCTGGTGCCGTTGGGGCACAGTGGCGAACTGTTCCTTGGCGGGCTCTGCCTGGCGCGTGGCTATCTCGACCGCCCAGGCCTGACCGCCGAGCGCTTCGTCCCCGACCCGTTCGCCGCGAACGGCGAGCGCGTCTACCGCAGCGGTGACCTGACCCGCACACGCGCCGACGGTCTGGTTGACTACCTGGGGCGCATCGACCATCAGGTCAAGATCCGCGGTTTCCGTATCGAGCTTGGCGAGATCGAGGCGCGGTTGCAGGATCACCCGGCGGTGCGCGAAAGTGTGGTCATCGACATCCAGGGCCCAGGCGGCAAGCAGCTCGCCGCGTATTTGGTCAGTGCGGATGTGCAGCTTGACGACCTGCCGGGGCAAAGCCTGCTGCGCAGCGAACTGCGCGATCACCTCAAGGCGACCTTGCCGGACTACATGGTGCCCACGCACCTGGTGTTCCTCGACACGTTGCCGCTCACGCCCAATGGCAAGCTGGACCGCAAGGGCCTGCCAGCGCCTGACGTCACTCAGCTGCAGCAAGTGTACGTGGCACCTCGAAACGCGCTGGAGCAGACCATCGCCGGGATCTGGGCGGATGTTCTGAAAGTCGACAAGGTGGGGCTGTCCGACAACTTCTTCGAACTGGGTGGCGATTCCATCATGTCGATCCAGGTGGTCAGCCGCGCGCGTCAGGCGGGTATCCACTTCACCCCCAAAGAGCTGTTCCAGCACCAGACCGTCCAAGGACTGGCCTCGGTCGCCAGGCAAGGGGACGAAGGCGGATTGCTGATCGAGCAGAAGGCTGCCACTGGCCAGACCCTGCTGCTGCCGATCCAGCAATCGTTCTTCGAGCAGGACATTGCCCAGCGCCACCACTGGAACCAGGCGCTGTTGCTCAAGGCAGGTCAGGCGTTCGACAGCCAGGCACTGGAGCAAGCGCTTCAGGCCCTGGTGATCCACCATGACGCGCTGCGCCTGCGCTTCGATTGTGCAGCGGGTGAATGGACGGCTCGTTATGGTTCGCCAGAGCCACAGCAAGGTCTGCTGTGGCAGGCTGCTGTGGCGGATGCCGAGGCGCTTGAAGCGTTGTGCAATGACGTCCAGGGTAGCCTTGACCTGCAGCGCGGCCCGTTGCTGCGGGCATTGCTGGCAACCCTCGCGGATGGCAGCCAGCGCGTGTTGCTGGCGATCCATCACCTGGTGGTGGACGGGGTGTCCTGGCGCGTGCTGCTGGAAGACCTGCAAACCGCCTACCGCCAGTTGCACGCCGGCCAGCCAGTCGACCTGCCAGCCAAGACCAGCGCGACCCAGGCGTGGGCTGCGCACTTGCAGCGCTACGCTCGCAGCGAAACGCTGCAGGCGCAGCTGGCTTACTGGCAGGCGCAACTCGGCCAGGCTGATGCCGACCTGCCTTGCGACAACCCGGGTGGCTCGTTGCATGGCATGCATGTCGGCACCGCCCGCACCCGTCTTGACTCGGCCAGTACCCGGCAACTGCTGCAACAGGCACCTGCTGCCTACCGTACGCAGATCAACGACTTGCTGCTGACCGCACTGGCCCGCGTCATCGCACGCTGGACCCAGCGCAGCGACGTGCTCGTGCAACTGGAGGGGCATGGCCGCGAAGCGTTGTTCGATACCATTGATCTGACGCGGACCGTGGGTTGGTTCACCAGCGTGTTCCCGGTGCGACTGAGCCCAGAGCAGACGCTTGATGCGTCGATCAAGCGGATCAAGGAACAGCTACGGTCGATCCCGGACAAAGGCATTGGCTACGGTGCCCTGCGCTACCTGGGCGATGAGCAGGCCCGCGCGGCGCTCGCGCAGTTGCCGAACCCCCGCATCACCTTCAACTACCTGGGGCAGTTCGACGGCAGCTTCGCGCCGGGCTCGGACGCCGATGCGTCGGCGTTCCTGGTGCCTGCTGGCGAAAGCGCCGGCGCCAGCCAGAGCAGCGAAGCGCCGCTGGACAACTGGTTGTCGATCAATGGCCAGGTCTATGCCGGTGAGCTGAACCTTGAGTGGACCTTCAGCCGCGACATGTTCAACGTTGACACGGTGCAGCGCCTGGCCGACCAGTTCGCTGCCGAGCTCAAGGCGATTGTCGAGCATTGCCTGGCGGATACCCACGCAGGTTTGACGCCTTCGGATGTTCCGCTGGCCGGGCTGACCCAGGCCCAACTGGACAGTCTGCCTGTTCCGGCGGCGCAGATCGAAGATCTTTATCCCCTTGCGCCCATGCAGCAGGGCATGCTGTTCCACAGCCTGTTCGAGCAAGGCGGGGGGCATTACATCAACCAGATGCGCGTCGACGTCAAAGGGCTCGACGTGCCACGCTTCAGGCTCGCCTGGCAGGCCGCTGTCGATCGCCATGAGGTGCTCAGGGCCAACTTCGTGACCTGCTTCCAGCACCCGCTGCAGGTCATTCGCAGGCAGCTCGAATTGCCGTTCACGTACCTGGACTGGGCCGGCATCGCCGAGCAGGGTGCGGCTCTGGACAGCTGGGCCGAAGCGGATCTGCGCAAGGGCTTCGACCTGCAGCATGACCCCCTGCTGCGCCTGGCGGTTATCCGCACCAGTGAAGCATCGTGCTATCTGGTCTTCACCAGCCATCACATTCTGATGGATGGCTGGAGCAATGCGCAGTTGCTCGCGGAGGTGCTCCAGGCGTATGCCGGGGTGCCGAACGGTGGGCTGCCGGGCCGCTATCGCGATTACATCGAATGGTTGCAGCGCCAGGATGCCCGGCAAGCTCAGGCTTTCTGGCAGCAGCAGGTGCATGACCTGAACGAGCCTACGCGCCTGGCACTGGCCATGCGTCAGGACAAGGCCCGCCTGGGTACCGGCTACGGTGAACACCAGCAGCGCTTGAGCGAGCAGCAGACGCAGTCGCTGGCTGCTTTTGCCCGGCAGCAGCGGGTGACCGTCAATACCTTGGTGCAAGCGGCGTGGCTGCTGCTTCTGCAGCGTTACACCGGGCAATCGTGCGTGAGCTTCGGTGCGACGGTATCCGGTCGCCCGGCGGAGCTGCGCGGTGTGGAGCAACAGCTGGGGCTGTTCATCAACACGCTGCCGGTGGTCGCCAACCCGCGTCCGCAGCAGCGGGTGGCAGAATGGGTGCAGCAACTGCAGGCGCAGAACCTGGCGCTGCGCGAATACGAACACAGCCCCTTGTACGACATCCAGCGCTGGGCCGGATCGGGTGGGGAAGGGCTGTTCGATACCTTGCTGGTGTTCGAGAACTACCCGGTCGGCGATGCGCTGCAGCAGAGCGCACCCGCCGGGCTCGTGTTCGGCAACGTGCACGGGCATGAACAGTCGAGCGTGCCGCTGACCTTGGCGATTGGCGCAGGTACGCACCTGTCGGTGCACTACAGCTACGACCGCCAGTGTTTCACGCAAGAAAGCATCGCGCAGATCGCCCGCCACTTCGGCACGCTGTTGCAGGCGCTGGTCAGTGGTGCAGATCAGAGGCTGGGTGACCTGGCAATGACGACCGAGGGCGAGGACCTGCAAGACCTCGTTCATCGACACGGTGATGCCTTGTCGCTTTCGGACGCGCCTTGTGTACACCTGTTGATCGAAGCGCAGGCCGCTCGCACGCCGAATGCCACCGCGCTGATTTTCGGCGACCAACACCTGACCTATCAGCAGCTCAACCGGCGTGCCAACCAGTTGGCGCACCACCTTCGCGAACGCGGGGTGGGCCCGGATGTACTGGTAGGGGTTGCACTCGAGCGCAGCCAGGAGATGGTGATCGGTCTGCTTGCGATCTTGAAGGCAGGCGGTGCGTATGTGCCGCTGGACCCTCTCTACCCCCGTGATCGCCTGGCCTACATGATGCAGGACAGTCAGGCTCGTCTGTTGCTGTCCCAGGCTTCGCTGGCGGATCGCTTGCCGCAGGGCGGGGCGGCCGAAGTCTTGCTGCTTGACCGGTTGCAGCTGCGAGACGACGCTGATGGGCATCTGGACAATGTCACCGCGCCGGGCAACCTGGCACTGAGCATCTACACCTCGGGATCCACAGGGCTGCCCAAAGGTGTGCTGATCGAGCACCGCAATGTCACGGCGCTGATCGGCTGGGCGCGCACGGTCTACACCACGCAGGACCTGCAAGGCGTGCTGGCATCGACGTCCATCTGTTTCGACCTGTCGGTATGGGAGCTGTTTGTCACGCTGGCTGCGGGTGGCTACGCGGTGCTCGCGCAGAATGCGCTGGAACTGCCCTACCTGGCGGCACGAGAACGCGTACGCCTGGTCAATACCGTGCCCTCGGCCATCAAGGCGCTGCTCGACGCCGGTTCGCTGCCTGCGAGCGTGCGCATTGTCAACCTGGCAGGCGAACCCTTGCGGCAGCCAGTGGTGGACAGGCTCTATGCACTGGGCCACGTGGAGCATGTCTACGACCTGTACGGGCCGTCCGAAGACACCACCTATTCCACCTGGACCCGCCGTGAGTCCGGTGGGCGAGCCAATATTGGCCGGCCTATCGCGAACACGACAGCGTACACGCTGGACATCAATGGTAAATCCATGCCGTCCGGGGTTGCGGGCGAGCTCTGCCTTACCGGTGCCGGTCTTGCCCGGGGCTACCTGGGGCGTGCGGCACTGACCGCGGAGAAATTCCTGCCTGATCCTTTCGACACTTCCGAGCATGGCGGAGGCCGTCTGTACCGGACCGGTGATCTGGCGTCCTATCGCAACGACGGCATGATCGAGTACATCGGGCGTATCGATCATCAGGTGAAGATCCGTGGTTTCCGCATCGAGCTGGGCGAGATCGAACTCAAGCTGCTTGCGCATCCCGCCATTCGCGAAGCGGTGGTGATCGATAGCGAAGGCCCGGGTGGGCGGCAACTGGTCGCGTACCTTGTGGCTGATGCGTGCATGCAGTCGCTTCGCGACACCCTGCGTGAGTATCTGAAGGCCATGCTCCCGGAATACATGGTCCCGGCGCACTTCGTCGCGCTGGACGCTCTGCCACTGACCCCCAATGGCAAGTTGGACCGCAAAGCCCTGCCTGCACCGGATGCAAACACGCTTCAGCAAGGTTTCGTGGCGCCTTGCAGCGAACTTGAAGTGCAGGTGGCAGCGATCTGGGCCGATGTGCTGAAGCTTGAAAGGGTCGGCATGAACGACAACTTCTTCGAGCTGGGCGGACATTCGCTGCTGGCAGTCCAGGCGACCCAGCGCGTGCAGTTGCTGCTGGGGCTGGAGGTGCCGCTTTCGGCCCTGTTCAGTGCCGGGCGACTTGCGGACTACGTGGCGACGATGGCTGAGCTGGCGCCTGCCAGCCCAGCGGATGTCGATGAGTTGAGTGATTTCCTGGCAGAACTGGAGAGTGTTTGAAATGACGGCCCAGAACATCGACCTGGTTAAACGGTTTCTGCATCTGCCACTGGAGCAGCGCAAGCAATTCTTTGAAAAGATGCAGTCCAAGGGCATGAGCTTCGCTCGGCTGCCGATCCCGCGGATACGGGACGAATGGGGGCCCATCGGGTTGTCGTATGCCCAGCAGCGCCAGTGGTTCCTTTGGCAGTTCGAGCCCGAAAGCGCGGCCTACAACATCAGCATGGCCCTGCGTTTCAGGGGCGCATTGGACCCCGCGCTTCTGCAGCGTAGCCTTGAAGACCTGGTGCACCGCCACGAAAGCCTGCGCACCGCTTTTGCCCAGGACGGCGACCAGCCTGTCCAGGTCATTGAACCGAGTGTGCGGGTGGACATTGTGCAGGAGCCCTTTGCAGCGGCACCCGACGCTGATTTTGCCGAGCGCCTTGAACGTCGCATCGAAGAAGAGGCCGGCCAGCCTTTCGACCTGGGGCAGGCGCCGCTGTGGCGGGTAAGGCTGCTGCAGGTGAACGAGGCCGACCATGTGCTGATCCTGGTCATGCACCATATCGTCTCCGATGGCTGGTCGATGCCGATACTGCTGGACGAGTGGATCCGCAGTTACGAGGGGCATCGCCTTGGCCAGCCGGCGTCGTTGCCGGAACTGCCGATCCAGTATGCCGACTATGCCATCTGGCAGCGCCGGTGCATGGAAGCGGGTGAGCTGGCGCGTCAGCTGGCGTACTGGGAGGCCGAGCTGGGGGGGGAGCAGCCGGTGCTGGAACTGCCGATCGACCGTCCTCGCCCGGCCGTGCAGAGCCGGGCAGGTGCAAGCCTGGATATCAGCCTGGACGACACACTGTGTGCCGGCCTCAAGCAGCTGGCGCGTGATCGGGGCGTGACCGTGTTCATGCTCCTGCTGGCCAGCTACCAGACCTTGCTGCACCGCTACAGCGGGCAGAACGATATCCGTGTCGGCATACCCACGGCCAACCGCAATCGAATGGAGACCGAAGGCCTGATCGGCTTTTTCGTCAACACCCAGGTACTCAAGGCGGACTTCGACCTGGGGATGACCTTCACTGAACTGCTTGAGCAGACTCAGCGACGCGTCTCGGGTGCCCAGGCCCATCAGGACCTGCCGTTCGAGCAGCTGGTCGAAGCCTTGCAGCCAGAGCGCAGCCTCAGCCATAGCCCGTTGTTCCAGGTCATGTTCAATCACCGGACTGAAGCGCGCGGGCAGGGTCGGCAGCTGCCTGGCTTGGCTGTCGAGACCCTGAACTGGGAACGCGGGACAGCGCAGTTTGACCTGACGCTGGAGACCGTGGAGCACGAGGCAGGGATTGCAGTGTCGCTGACCTACGCAACCGCGCTGTTCGACGAAGCCACCATCGCCCAGCTTGCCGGGCACTGGCAGGGCCTGTTGGCCGCCATCGTCGCCCAGCCGCAGCAGCGCATCGCCGAGTTGCCGCTGTTGAATGCCGCGCAGCAGCAACAGGTGGTCTACGACTGGAACCGCACCCACGCCGACTACCCGCTGGAGCAGTGCCTGCAGCAACTGATCGAGGCGCAAGTCGCCGCCACCCCGGACGCGCCCGCG
>NZ_JBICMM010000020.1:0-313398 GCF_043106425.1 Pseudomonas sp. FYR_2 | reverse complement strand
AGAAAGCGACCTTAGGGTCGCTTTTTTTGTGCCTGAGATTCCAGCTTCAGCGCTCTTCCTCCCGCAACGTCAGCACTTCAAACCCGTCCTCGGTCACCGCCACCGTATGCTCCCACTGCGCCGACAGGCAGTGGTCGCGGGTAATCACCGTCCAGCCATCCTTCAACGTGCGCGTGCCACGCCCACCCTGGTTGATCATCGGTTCGATGGTAAACACCATCCCCGGCTTGAGCTTCATGCCCATGCCGCGCTGGCCGATGTGCAGCACCTCTGGCCCTTCATGCATCTGTTGGCCGATGCCATGCCCGCAATACTCACGCACCACGCTGTAGCCCGCGGCCTCGGCATGGGTTTGCACGGCATGACCGATATCGCCCAGCGTGGCCCCTGGGCGTACCTGCTCGATGCCTTTCCACAGCGCGTCATAGGTGGTGTCGACCAGGCGCCGGGCTTCGTCGCTGATTTTCCCGATGCAGTACATCTTCGACGAGTCGGCGATGTAGCCGCCTTGCTCCAGGGTGATGTCGACGTTGACGATCGAGCCTTCCTTCAATACTTCATCGGCTTTGGGTATGCCGTGGCACACCACGTGGTCCACCGAGGTATTGAGTGAGTAGGTGAAACCGTATTGGCCCTTGCTTGCTGGCCGCGCCTTGAGTGTGTCGACGATGAATGCATCGGCGCGGTCGTTGATTTGCATCGTGGTGATGCCTGGGCGGATGAAGCTGTCGAGGTCGGCGAACACCTGGGCCAGCAGCTGGCCGGCGCGGCGCATCAGGTCGAGTTGGGCGGGGGTCTTGAGGATCACCTGGGACATGGGGGGAGGGCAGTTGCTCATGCTGGAATGTGCCCCAGCATAGCGCCAGGGGGTACTAGGTTGCCACTGGATGGTGCGTAGCCTGTGCCGGCCCTTTCGCGGGCAAGCCCGTTCCCACAGGGATATCACAAGGCCTGAGGGCGGTGCCGTATCTGTGGGAGCGGGCTTGCCCGCGAAAGGGCCGGCACAGCTGGCCCATTAATTGCTGACTCATCACCATCCCGGGCTATCAACGTCGATAGCCCGCAAAACCTCACGACAAAGGCGCCGTGTTGCCCCTCGCTTGCATCAGCAAGCCGGGGCAGCCGGCGCCTTTTTGCGTTCCCCCCAGGAGCCTGCCCATGGCCAACAGCGAAGTACGCAGCGTCTGCCCCTATTGCGGCGTCGGCTGTGGCATCGTCATGAGCGTTGCCGACGGCAAGGTCAGCAAGGTCAGCGGCGACAAGCAGCATCCCAGCAATTTCGGCCGCCTGTGCACCAAAGGCCTCACTGCGCACCTGCCGCTGACCGCCGCCGGGCGCATGGAAGACGCCTATGCACGCCAGCAGCGTAACCAGCAGCCGGTACGCACTAGCATCGATCAGGCCATCGCCGAAACAGCCACACGCCTGCGCGGCATCATCGACCAGCACGGTCCCGATGCCGTGGCGCTGTACGTGTCCGGGCAGATGTCGCTGGAGGCCCAGTACCTGGCCAACAAACTGGCCAAGGGCTTTATCCGAACCCGCCACATCGAGTCCAACTCGCGCCTGTGCATGGCCAGTGCCGGCAGTGGCTACAAGCTGTCGCTCGGGGCTGACGGCCCACCCGGCAGCTACCAGGATTTCGAACACGCCGACGTGTTCCTGGTGATTGGCGCCAACATGGCCGACTGCCACCCGATCCTGTTCCTGCGTTTGCTCGACCGGATCAAGGCCGGTGCGAAGCTGATTGTGGTCGACCCTCGGCGCAGCGCCACCGCCGACAAGGCCGACCTGTTCCTGCAGGTACGCCCCGGCAGCGACATGGCCTTGCTCAACGGCTTGCTGCACCTGCTACACCGCAACGGCCATACCAACCCTGACTTCATTGCCTGCCACACCGAAGGCTGGGATGAACTGCCAGCCTTTCTCGACGACTACCGCCCCGAGCGCGTGGCTGCCATCACCGGGCTGGCCGAGGCCGACATCATCAAGGCCGCCGAATGGATCGGCAGCGCCCGCAACTGGATGAGCTGCTGGACCATGGGCCTGAACCAGAGCATCCATGGCACCTGGCACACCAATGCGATCTGCAACCTGCACCTGGCCACCGGCGCCATCTGCCGCCCCGGCAGCGGGCCGTTCTCGTTGACCGGTCAGCCCAACGCCATGGGCGGCCGTGAGATGGGCTACATGGGGCCCGGCTTGCCAGGCCAGCGCTCGGCACTGGCGGAAAACGACCGCGCCTTTGTCGAACAGCAATGGCAACTGGCACCTGGCAGCCTGCGCAGCGAAGGCGGCGAGGGCACGGTGGCGCTGTTCGAACAGATGAAAGCCGGCGAAGTGAAGGCTTGCTGGATCATCTGCAGCAACCCGGTGGCCAGTGTCGCCAACCGCCAGCAAGTGATCGATGGCCTGCATAAGGCCGAGCTGGTGATTACTCAGGACGCTTTCCTCGACACCGAAACCAATCGCTATGCCGACATTCTGCTACCGGCCGCGCTGTGGGCCGAAGGCGAGGGCGTGATGATCAGCAGCGAGCGCAACCTTACCCTGATGCCGCGCGCCGTCGAGCCGCCAGGGCAGAGCCTGCCGGACTGGCAGATCATTGCCCGCGTGGCGTGCGCCATGGGTTATGCCGACGCCTTCGATTACGCCGATGCCGAAGCGGTGTACGAGGAAATCCGTCGCTTCCATAACCCTGCCACCGGGTACGACCTGCGCGGCATCGGTTATGCCGAACTGCGTGAGCAACCGCGCCAGTGGCCTTGCGCGCCTGGCCGTGACAGCGACCGCAGCCCGTTGCGCTACCTGAATGACGGCAGCAGCCAGGTGCTGCTGCACGATGCCCAGGGCCAGCGCCCGGCGTTGGCCTTCCCCACCGCCAGTGGCAAAGCCCGTTTCTTCGCCCGGCCTTGGTTGCCGGCACCGGAGTTGCCGAATGACGACTACCCCATGGTGCTGAATACCGGCCGTGTGCAGCACCAGTGGCACACCCTGACCAAGACCGGCAAGGTGCCGGCATTGAACAAGCTGGAGCCCGGCCCTTTCGTCGAAATTCACCCCGAAGACGCCGCCAGGCTGGGCGTTGCCGAGAAAGACCAGGTGGCCATTCGGTCGCGCCGTGGCCAGGCCGTGCTACCCGCACGCATCAGCGACCGGGTCATGCCAGGCAACTGCTTCGCACCCTTCCACTGGAACGATGTGGTCGGCGAGCAACTGGCAATCAATGCCGTCACCTGCGATGCGGTTGACCCGCTGTCGCTGCAACCTGCGTTCAAACACTGCGCCGTGGCCCTGGAGCGGGTCGCAGGCGAACGCATCGATACCCTTGAGCTGAACACTGCCATTGCGGAGCCAGCCCGTATGCCAACTGCCACCCTGTCTCGTCTGCTTGGCCTGGACACCTTGCCGGCCCCGGTGCTGGCCGAAGAAGAACGCCATTACCTGCAAGGTTTCCTGCTGGGCCTGGACCAAAGCCGTGCCGAAGGCGTACCCAGCCTGCCGGCCAGTGCACCGCTGGCCGCCAGCCGTCGGTTGTTCGTCGACGGCTTGCTGGCCGGTCTGTTTGCCCAGCCTGCGGCGTTGCCCGCTGCGGCGTTGCCGGCGCCACTGCATCAAGTGCTGTGGGCCTCGCAGACCGGTAACGGCGAACTGTTGGCCGAGCGCTGTGCTGAGCGCTTGCGCGGTGCCGGCCTGGAGGTGCAGCTCAGTTGCATGGAGGCCGTCAGCCCGCGCCAGCTACAAGGCGCCGCCAGCGTGCTGCTGATCGCCAGCACCTTTGGCGATGGCGACGCGCCCGACAGCGCCGGGGCATTCTGGCAGGCCTTGCAGGGCGAGGAGGGCACCCTCTGCGCCGAGCTCCCCTATGCCGTGCTGGCCTTGGGTGACTCAAGTTACGACCAGTTCTGCGGTTTTGGCCGCAAACTCGACCAGCGCCTGGCCGAGCTGGGTGGGCGGCGCTTGTTGCAGCGGGTGGACTGCGAACCCGATTTTGACGCAGCGTTCGCCGGCTGGCTCGAAGCGCTGTTGCCTGCGCTGGGCACTGCTGCTGCCCCACAACCGGTCAATGAGCCTGCGCCGGTCACGATCTATGGCAAGCAGCAACCCTGGGCCGCCGCCCTGGTGGAAAACCGCCTGCTTAATGGGCCCGGTGCAAGCAAGGAAACCCGGCAACTGGTGTTCGACCTGAGCGGCAGTGGCTTCAGCTATGCAGCTGGCGATGCTCTGGGCGTATGGCCGCGCAATTGCCCGACGCTGGTCGATGAACTGCTGGCGCTGACGCAGCTCGATGGCCAGGCCATGGTCGAGTTGAAAGGCCAGCCTGCCATGCCACTGGCCGAAGCCCTGCAAGCGCATCTGGAGATTGCCAAGGTGACCCCGCAACAACTGCAGGCCTTTGCCGGCAGTGCCCCGGACCTGCAGCGCCTGTTACAGCCCGAGTGCAAAGCCGAGCTGCAGGACTGGCTGTGGGGCCGGCAGCTGGTAGATGTGCTGCGTGCTTTCCCTCAAAAACTGCCGCTGGCCAGCTGGCTCGACCTTCTCAAGCCGTTGCAGCCACGGCTTTACTCGATCAGCTCCAGCCCATTGGCGCATCCGGATCAGGTGCACCTGACCGTATCCACCGTGCGTTATGGCGAGCGCAAAGGTGTGTGTTCAAGCTTCCTTGCCGACCGTGCCCAGGCGCTGAAGGTGGCCATCTTCCCGCAGGTGTCGAAGCACTTCCGGCTGCCCGAGGACGACAGCGTGCCGATGATCATGGTGGGCCCTGGGACTGGCATTGCACCGTTTCGTGCGTTTCTGGAAGAGCGGGAAGCACGGGGCGCGAAAGGGGGCAACTGGCTGTTCTTTGGCGAGCAGTACGCGGCGACCGATTTCTACTACCAGGACCAGTTGCAGGCTTGGCAGGCAAGCGGTCATCTGCGGCTGGATACCGCGTTTTCCCGTGACCAGGCCGAGAAGATCTATGTGCAGCAGCGCATGCTCGAACAGGGCGCGCAGCTGTGGCAATGGCTGGAGGCAGGGGCGTACTTCTACGTGTGTGGTGATGCCCAGCGCATGGCCAAGGATGTGGATGCGGCGTTGCGTGAAGTCATTGCCGCGCATGGCGGTGTGGATGCGGATGCCTATATGGAGGCCTTGAGCAAGGCCAAGCGGTATCGGCGGGATGTTTACTGAAGTGCTCCAGGATGGGGAGCGTTGCACCTTGAATGTGCATTGCCTGTGCCGGCCTCTTCGCGGGTAACCCCGCCCCACAGGTAAGGTGCAAGTCTGCAGACCTGGGGAGATCCCTGTGGGAGCGGGCTTGCCCGCGAAGAGGCCGGTACAGGTAACGCAATTGGCACACTCCCTGCTTTACCCAAGCTACAACAAAGCCCACTGATCAACGGCGATCAACCCGGGCCACCTACCGTGATGAATACAGGCAAAGGCGCCTGGAGCTTCGGCTCCAGGCGCCTTTTTTTTGATCGAGGATCGGCTTATGAAGGCAACAGCGAGCAGCGGGCAACGAGAGCGACTGGTCATCGTCGGCAACGGCATGGTCGGCCACCATTGCGTCGAGCAACTGGTCAGCCGCGGCGCCCACGAGCGTTTCGAACTGCATGTGTTCGGCGAAGAGCGCCAACGCGCCTACGACCGCGTACACCTGTCCGAATACTTCGGAGGCAGCTGTGCCGAAACCCTGGCCCTGTGCGAGCACGATTTCTATACCGCCAACGGCGTGCACCTGCACCTTGGCGAATGCGTGCTGGAAATCGACCGCGAACGCTGCGAAGTGGTTACCGCCGAAGGCCGGTACGGCTACGACCAACTGGTGCTGGCCACCGGTTCGTACCCCTTCGTACCGCCGATCGAAGGCTCCAGCGGCAACGCCCGCCTGGTCTACCGCACCCTCGACGACCTTGATGGCATCCGGGCCGCCGCTGCCAGTGCCCGCCGTGGCGTGGTGGTTGGTGGTGGCCTGCTCGGCCTGGAAGCCGCCAACGCGCTCAAATCGTTGGGCCTGGAAGCCCACGTGGTTGAGTTTGCGCCACGCTTGATGCCGGTGCAGCTGGACGGCGAGGGCGGTGCCGCGCTCAAGGCACAGATCGAAGCGCTGGGCGTGGGCGTGCACCTGTCCCGCGCCACCCAGTCGATCAGCGATGGTGAAGCCTATCGCTACCGTATGAACTTCGAGGGTGGCGAGCACCTGGAAACCGACCTGATCGTGTTCTCTGCCGGTATTCGTCCGCAGGATGCCCTGGGCCGCACCAGTGGCCTGGACATCGCCGCGCGTGGCGGGGTGGTGATCGACAACCACTGCCGCAGCAGCGATCCGCGCATCTTTGCCATTGGTGAGTGCGCCTCGTGGAACGGCAGTGTGTTCGGCCTGGTCGCCCCGGGCTACAGCATGGCACGCAACCTGGCAGCGTTGCTGATGGGGGAAGCAGCGGTCGCGTTCACCGGTGCCGACATGTCGACCAAGCTCAAGCTGCTGGGCGTGGATGTCGGCTCAATCGGTGATGCCCACGGCGCCACACCAGGTGCGCGCAGCTACCGCTTCATCGACGAAGCCAACAGCGCCTACCGCCGGCTGGTGGTGGATGCCAGCGGCAAGCATGTACTGGGTGCGGTGCTGGTGGGCGACAACAGCTACTACGATACCTTGCTGCAGTATGCCCAGAACGGCATCGCCCTGCCGGCCGACCCGGCCGCGCTGATTCTGCCGCAAGGCGGTGGCGCGCCGGCCTTGGGCGCCGATGCACTGCCGGACAGCGCGACCATTTGCTCCTGCCACAACGTCAGCAAGGGGGCGGTGTGCGCCGCCATCGACAACGGCTGCAGCGACCTTGCCGCCGTCAAGGGGTGCACCAAGGCTGCCACGGGCTGCGGGGGTTGTGCCGCCTTGCTCAAGCAGGTGTTCGAGCATGAGCTGACGGCCCGGGGCGTCGCGGTGGACAAGAGCCTGTGCGAGCACTTCGCCTACACCCGGCAGGAGCTGTACGGGCTGGTGCGGGTGGAGGGCATCCGCACCTTCAGCGAACTGCTCGAACGCCATGGCAAGGGCCATGTGGGGTGCGACATCTGCAAGCCGGCAGTGGGCAACATCCTCGCTTCGTGCTGGAACCAGCCGATCATGGACCCGGCGCTGGTGCCACTGCAGGACACCAACGACACCTTCATGGCCAACATGCAGAAGAACGGCACCTACTCGGTAGTGCCGCGCATCCCCGGCGGTGAAATCACCCCTGACAAGCTCATCGTCATCGGCCAGGTGGCCAAGAAGTACGACCTGTACACCAAGATCACCGGCGGCCAGCGCATCGACCTGTTCGGCGCCCAGCTGCACGAACTGCCGCTGATCTGGGGGGAGTTGATCGAGGCCGGCTTCGAAACCGGCCACGCCTATGGCAAGTCGACCCGCACGGTGAAGTCGTGCGTCGGCAGCACCTGGTGCCGCTACGGTGTGCAGGACAGTGTCGGCATGGCCCTGCGCCTGGAAGACCGCTACAAGGGGTTGCGCAGCCCGCACAAGCTCAAGTTCGCGGTATCGGGCTGCACCCGCGAATGCGCCGAGGCGCAAAGCAAGGACATCGGCGTGATCGCCACCGACAAAGGCTGGAACCTGTACGTGTGCGGCAACGGCGGCATGCGCCCACGGCATGCCGAGCTGTTCGCCACCGACCTGGACGACGAAACCCTCGTACGCCTGATCGACCGCGTGCTGATGTTCTACATCCGCACGGCCGACAAGCTGCAGCGCACTTCGGTGTGGCGCGAGAACCTGGAGGGCGGGCTGGATTACCTGAAACAGGTGATCATCGATGACAGCCTGGGCCTGGCCGGCGAGCTTGAAGCGCAGATGCAGCATGTGGTGGACCAGTACGAATGCGAATGGGCCAACGCCCTCAACGACCCGGAAAAGCTCAAGCGCTTCCGCACCTTCGTCAACGACCGGCGCGCCGATCCGGACGTGCATTTCGTGCGTGAACGCGAACAACGCCGGCCCGCTGCGCCGCTGCACCTGATTCCCACTGTCGAGGAGGCTGTCTGATGAACCTGTCCAATGCTGTTGTGCAAACCCGGGAGAACTGGCAAGCGGTGTGCCACGCGCACGACCTGGTAGCTGACTCCGGGGTGGTGGTGTGGCTCGACGGGGCCCAGGTGGCGCTGTTTTACCTGCCGGGGCAGGCCCAGCCGCTGTACGCGGTGGACAACCGCGACCCGCGCTCCGGCGCCAATATCATTGGCCGTGGGCTGGTGGGCAGTGTGCAGGGCGAGCTGGTGGTGGCGGCGCCGCTGTACAAGCAGCATTTCAGCCTGAAGAGCGGGGTGTGCCTGGAGGATGCGGGGCAGCAACTGCGGGTGTGGCCGGTGCGCTTGAATGGTGAGGCGGTGGAGTTGGCCGTGGTCTGAAAGTTTTTATGCTCAGGGGGTGTTCGCCGTCGGGTTTGCAGCGCCTGGGAGATCGAGCGCCGCCCGCGCGGCGCATCGCGAGCTGCGCTCGCTCCTACGTTTGTTTCGGGCCAGTAACGCCTGTGGAAGGCGCGCGCGACCGCCTTGTTGGTACGACGCGATATCATGTCAGCCGCCAAGGCGTACGCGCGCAAATCCCACAGGATTAATTGGCCCGAAACAAACGTAGGAGCGAGCGCAGCTCGCGATGCGCCGCGCGGGCGGCGCTCGATCTACGCCCCACCACAAATCCCAAGACAGCCACCACATGGGCAATACGGTAAGCTTCAGCCCATGAACCTCGACACCCGCATCAAATACCGCCACCTGCTGTGCTTTCTGGAGATTGCCCGACAGGGCAGCCTGGCCAGGGCTGCCGACGTGCTCGCCATCAGCCAGCCGGCCATTTCCAAAACCCTCAAGGAACTTGAAGACCTGCTGGAAACGCGCCTGTTTGCGCGCAGCCGACAGGGTGTCGAACTGACCCCGGCCGGTACGCGCTTCATGCGTTATGCCGGGCCCAGTGTGCAGGCCCTGCGCGATGGCGTCAGCAGCCTGCGTGGTGAGGCGCGGGCGCCGTCGCAGGTGCGCATCGGCGTGCTGTCGACGGTCGAGGGCCTGCTTATGCCCGAAGTGCTCTGCCGCCTGCACCAGCGCCATGAAGCGCTGGTGATCAGTGTGGTCACCGGGGTCAGTGCGCAGCTGCTGGGCCAACTGCGGCTGGGCGAGCTGGAGCTGGTGGTCGGGCGCATGACCGACAGCCCGCAGATCCAGGGCCTGTCGTTCGAGCACCTGTACAGCGAGTCGATGAGCCTGGTGGTACGCCCGGGCCACCCGCTGCTGGCCGGCACACCCGTCGAGCGGGCCCAGGTGGGGCGTTATCCGCTGGTGTTGCCGCCAGCAGGCACCACCATCCGCCAGCATGCCGACAGCCTGTTCGTGCAATGCGGCATCCAGATGCCGGCGCAGCGCCTGGAAACCCTGTCGCTGGCCCTGAGCCGGCGCTACCTGCTGGGCAGCGATGGGCTGTGGGTGGCGCCACGCGATGCGGTGCTGCTCGACCTGCGCCGTGGCGAGCTGGTCGAGCTAGACCTGGGCGTGCGGGAGCCGGGTGGCTCGGTGGGTATTTGTCGCAATGCCGCCTTGCCGCAGAGCCTGCCGGGGCAGTGGGTGTGCGAGGTGCTGCGTGAGGTGGCGGGGCAGTACCGCGAAGGTCACTACCCTTGAGTGCAGGCCTCCGGGCATTCAACGAAATAAATCCCCTGCCGAACCGGGCAAAATCGACACAACCGGGCAATACTGGCCAGTGGCTGCAAACGCATTGATGAATAAGCGTTTAACTACTGAACTTCCTTACCAAAACCCGCTCCTATGCCGGTAGCCATTGGTGATGGCCGCCTGCTAAGCTCGCGGCTTTACCCTGATTGCCCTTATGGCGCATGAACAAGGAAATAGCATGAAACAGCATCGTTTGGCGGCTGCGGTTGCCCTGGTAGGCTTGGTACTGGCTGGCTGCGACCAACAAGCTAGCAGCCCCGAGCTGAAGACTCCGGCAGAGAAAGCCTCCTACGGTATCGGCCTGAACATGGGCAAGAGCCTGGCTCAGGAAGGCATGGAAGACCTTGATTCGAAAGCAGTGGCACTCGGTATCGAAGACGCCGTTGGCAAGAAAGAACAGCGCATCAAGGATGAAGAACTGGTAGAAGCCTTCACCGCGCTGCAGAAGCGCGCCGAAGAGCGCCTGGCCAAGGCCAGCGAAGAAGCGGCCTCTGCCGGCAAGAAATTCCTCGAAGAAAACGCCAAGAAACCAGGCGTGGTCACTACCGCCTCGGGCCTGCAGTACGAAGTGGTCAAGAAGGCCGACGGCCCTCAGCCCAAGCCTACTGACGTGGTTACCGTCCACTATGAAGGCAAGCTGATCGATGGCAAGGTGTTCGACAGCTCCGTCGAGCGCGGCAGCCCGATTGACCTGCCCGTCAGCGGCGTGATCCCGGGTTGGGTCGAAGGCCTGCAACTGATGCACGTTGGCGAGAAGTACAAGCTGTTCATCCCGGCTGAACTGGCCTACGGTGCACAAAGCCCAAGCCCGCTGATCCCGGCCAACTCGGTACTGGTGTTCGATCTGGAACTGATCGCCATCAAGGACCCGGCCCAGCTGCAAGGCGCCGAGCCGGAAGCCGAGGCCCCGGCCGAAGCCCCTGCAGAAGCACCCGCCAAGTAATACTGGCAGGTTCTTGCAAAACGCCCCGTCCTGACGGGGCGTTTTCGTTTACGACGATTGGACGAACCTGTAACTGCTGATACTGTCCGAGGAAATGCAGCTTGTTGCTGTAGGATGTTTCTGGCGCAAATCGTTTGCGGCCAGCTACCCACGTATTGAAACGGCTGTGTAAAAAACGCCCGATCTGACCGGGGCCCTTGCCTGGCAGGCACCCGAGGTCAGAAACGTGGCCCTGTTCACAAGGTTATCCACAATAAATGTGGATAACCTGTTCCGCGTGGAGGCTCCATGAGCGCACCTTGGAATTTCGCCCGTTTCCTGCCCTTGGCCGAGCGCCTGCTCAGCCGTGGCCGGTTGCCGGCCCTGCTGTTCGCCGTGGCCCGCAAAGGCCCGCGCATCGGCCAGTTGCGCGAGGACGTGAAACTGCTTCAGTCGCTATGCCTGGCATGGTGGCGCGGCGAATACCGTGCCATCAGCCCCAAGGCCCTGGTCACCATCGTGGCCGGCCTGCTGTATTTCGTCAGCCCTATCGATGCCATCCCCGACTGGCTGCTGGGCGTGGGCTTCCTTGATGACATTGCAGTGCTGGGCTGGGTACTGAAGACCGTGGCCGATGAGCTGGCGCGCTTCCGGGCCTGGCGCGACAGCCAGGCACCCGAGCGGCTGCGTGTGGTCGAGCGCCTGCCCGCAAGCCCCGAAGCGCTGCGCCTGGAGCGCAATACGCAGTGAAAAACGCCTGAACTGCACCTCAACCGGACAGACCCCGGAGTTGGTAATATAATTGGCATAAGGGTTATGCCTACGGATTACATGCTGTAATCCTTTTTAAAGGGGTTTGTAATGGGTATTCAGGTCATCAGCCGGGACGGTCAACCCGAGTACGCAGTCGTTCCCTGGGAGCAGTACCAGGCGCTGCTCAAGGCTGCAGGGCAGGCACCTGCCGAGGCCGTTGTCGGCGAACCGGCCATGGCAGCCGCTGCGGCGCAATTGCCAGCATTCAGCGAAGTGGCACAGATTCGCCAGGCCAAGGGCATCGCCCCTGAGCAGCTGGCGCGCAACGTCGGGGTAAGCCCGGCCTACCTGGCCATGATCGAATCGGGCGAGCGCCAGCCGGATGCAGCCATCCGCCGCGCCTTGGCCTGGCACTTGGGGGTGGCTGGCTGGAGCGAGCCATCATGAGCCAGGTCAGGATCAGCCGTCAGCACTGGGACAACCTGCTGGGCGAGCTTGACCTGGCCCGCCGTCAACGTCACTTGCTGACCTACCGAGCACTGATCGAGCGCTTGCAACTGCCCAGCCCGGCCATGCAGACGCTGACCGCCGCGCTGGAATACCTGGCAGTGCTGGATGCCCGTGCCGAGCAGCCGCTTCGCAGCTCGCTGGTGATCAGCCAGGGCGCCAGCCGTTTGCCGCGTACCGGCTTTTTTGAATGTGTCGAACGGTTAGGGCGGTTTGCCGGGCCGGTGGATGGCATGGAGGCCGCTTCCTGGCATGCTTCCGAGGTGGTTCGGGTGTTTGAGTACAGCTACCCCGAAACAGCCTGATTGGGCCTCTTCGCGGGCAAGCCCGCTCCCACAGGTACACCACCTTTCTTAAGTGTGGTGGAGATCCTGTGGGAGCGGTCTTGCCCGCGAAGAGGCCGGAACAGTCAACCTATCCCTGTGAATGAATCCACAGGCCCTGCCTTCAGCATCCACTACCTCCAACGCATCCAGATGCTGATGCCGCCCAAACAGCTCCAGCAACTGCCCAATGGTGGCATTCAACCGCACAGATGGATGCTCGGCCGGCGGCATACTCATCAGCGCCGGTAACGCACGCACCCCCAGCTCCTGCGGTCGCCCAAGCAGGTACCCCTGCACCAGGTCCACCCCCATCTCCCTCAGCACCGCCAGTTCCTCCGCAAGCTCGATCCCTTCGGCGATCACCTGCGCCTTCGAGGCCCGGGCAATCTGCAGGATCGAGCCAACGAACTCGCGCTTGAGCGGGTCGCGGTGGATACCGTCGATGAAGTGCCGGTCGATCTTCACGTATTCAGGGCGCAGCTCCGACCACAGCCGCAGGCTGGAATAGCCCGCCCCCAGGTCGTCGATGGCAATCGAAAAGCCCATGTCGCGGTAATGGTGCAGGGCATTGGACAAGAGCTGGAAGTCGTCGGTGGGGGTGTGCTCGGTCAGTTCAATCACTACCCGGCTGGGCGGCAGGCCGACCTGCTCCAGCAGTTTCAGGGTCAGGCCGGACGGGTAGTGTGGCTCCAGCAGCGATTCTGGCGAGATGTTGAGAAACAGCTTGCCCTGCAATTGCTGCTCGCTGAAGCGACGGCAGGCGCTTTCCCGGCAGACGGCTTCCAGTTCGGTCAGGCGGCCAGCCTGGCGGGCGATGGTAAACAGGTTCAACGGCGCGTGCAGCGGGCTGTTGGACGGGCCGCGGCTCAGCGCTTCATGGCCGAACACCCGCTGTTCGCTCAGGCACATGATCGGCTGGAACAGACTGTGAATACTGCGTTGAGCCAGGATGGCACTCAAGGCACTGAGCTGTTCGGCAACGGTCATGACGTATTCCTGAAAATGAAAGGGCCGGGCATCTGCATGCCCGGCCCTCGTATTTCACGACAGCGCGATGACTGTTTGATGACAGGTCGCATTATTCTGCCATCATCGTTGCAGCGCCTTACTTCTTGGCCACCTTGGTGCTGGCACTGAGGTAGTCGATCAGGATGCGACCGGTTTCCGACAGGTAGGCGTCGTCTTCCGGCTTGGTGTTTTCATCCTCGGTCGGCAGCGCGTCCTCGTCTTCTTTCTTCAGCTCTTTCAGCGGCTCTTCACCCTTGGCCTTGCGGCGGATGTTTTCCAGTGCCAGCTGCTTGGCCTCGATGTCATCGTGGCGCGCACGGCGCTCCTGCTCGTTGAGGCTGACGGTTTTCTCGTTCATGAGCTTCTGGGTCAGGGCCAGGCGGTCGCGGATGTAGGTGAACTCGGCATCCTTGTCGCTGCGCGCTTCATGCTGCGCCTTGAGCTGGGCCAGGAACGGCTTGAACGGGTCGGCCGCAGGCTTGACCACCGGGCGGATGGTGTCCCATGGCATGGCCTCGGGCAGGGCGCTCTCGCCGATTTCCTTGGTGTCGATGATCGACGGGTAGTCGATGTCCGGCAGCACGCCCTGATGCTGGGTGCTCTGCCCGGAAACCCGGTAGAACTTGGCCAGGGTCAGCTTCAGCTCGCCATGGTTGAGCGGCTGGATGGTTTGCACGGTGCCTTTGCCGAAGGTCTGGCCGCCGATGATCAGCGCGCGGTGGTAGTCCTGCATGGCACCGGCGAAAATCTCCGAAGCCGAGGCCGACAGGCGGTTCACCAGCAACGCCAGCGGGCCTTTGTAGAAGGCGCCCGGGTTTTCATCTTCCAGCACGTCGACGCGGCCGTCGCTGTTGCGCACCAGCACGGTCGGGCCTTTTTCGATGAACAGGCTGGTCAGCTCGGTGGCTTCCTGCAGCGAGCCGCCACCGTTGTTGCGCAGGTCGATGACCACGCCGTCGACTTTCTCTTTCTGCAGTTCGGTGAGCAGCTTCTTCACGTCACGCGTGGTGCTCTTGTACTCAGGGTCACCGGCGCGGTAGGCCTTGAAGTCCAGGTAGAAGGCCGGGATCTCGATGATGCCCAGCTTGTAGTCTCGCCCGTCCTGCTTCAGCTTGAGCACCGACTTCTTGGCCGCCTGCTCTTCAAGCTTCACGGCTTCGCGGGTAATCGACACGATCTTGCTGGTCTGGTCGCTAGGTGCATTGCTGGCCGGGATGATCTCCAGGCGCACCACCGAGCCTTTCGGGCCACGGATCAGCTTGACCACTTCGTCCAGGCGCCAGCCGACCACGTCGATCATTTCCTTGTTGCCCTGGGCCACGCCGATGATCTTGTCGGCCGGGGCCACCTGCTTGGTCTTGGCTGCCGGGCCTGCCGGTACCAGGCGCACGATCTTGACCTGGTCGTTGTCGCTTTGCAGCACCGCACCGATGCCTTCGAGCGACAGGCTCATGTTGATGTCGAAGTTTTCGGCGTTGTCCGGCGACAGGTAGTTGGTGTGCGGGTCGTAGGACTGGGCGAAGGTGTTGATGTAGGCCTGGAAGATATCCTCGGCACGGGTCTGGTCCAGGCGCGCCAGCTGGTTCTTGTAGCGTTTGGTCAGGGTTTCCTGGATCTGCTTGGGTTCCTTGCCGGCGATCTTCTGGCGCAGCACCTCATCCTTGACGCGTTTGCGCCAAAGGTCGTCGAGCTCGGCCTGGTCTTTCATCCACGGTGCGTCCTTGCGGTCGATCAGCAAGGTTTCCTTGGTGGTGAAGTCGATCTTGTCCACGCCCTTGTTCAACTCGGCCAGGGCGAAGTCCAGACGTTGCTTGACGCGGTCGAGGTAGCGTTTGTAGATGGTGAAGCCCGGGTCCAGGTTACCGCTTTTGAGGAAATCGTCGAATTGCGTTTTCCACTTGTCGAACTCGGCAATGTCGGCAGCGGTAAAGTAGCTGCGTGCCGGGTCCAGCAGCTTGATGTAGCTGTCATAGATGATGACCGAACGGGCATCGTCCAGCGGCGGCTTGCTGTAGTGGTGGCGCTTGAGCAATTCCACCACGTTGAGGCTGGCGACGATCTCGTCGCGGTCTGGCTGCAGGCTGTCCCATTTGTTGGCGGCCGTCGCATTGCCGCCGAGCGTGAGGCTGCCAAGGCCGATCATGACGGCGAGGGCGGTGCTTGGGAGGAAATGCTTCATGCTGATTCGACGTGGAGGCAATTGATCACGCATAGTAGGCCGTCTTTTCCGTTGCCGGTTCCATGGAGCCGGGCAAATACTGCAAAAAGCCTGAGGTAAGCAACCCCAGGCCCAGTCATGATTCAACTATGGAGGCACTGTGAAGGCATTGCAAGGCGTTGACGGACATGTGGAGTGGGTCGAGGCCGAACGCCCGGCCTGTGACGCGGGCCAAGTGCGCATTCGCGTGGCTGCTGCGGGCCTGAACCGCGCCGATCTGCTGCAGATGAAAGGTTTGTACCCGCCACCGCCGGGCGCCAGCCCGTACATGGGCCTGGAGTGTGCCGGGGTGGTTGAGGAAGTGGGCGCCGGTGCCGACTGGCGCGTGGGCGACCGTGTGTGCGCGCTGTTGGCCAGTGGCGCCATGGCCGAGGAAGTGGTGGTCGATGCGCGTCACGTGCTGCCTGTGCCCGAGGGCCTGAGCCTGCATGAAGCCGCGGCGTTGCCGGAGGTGTATGCCACTGCCTGGTTGAACATCTTCCAGCTCGGTGCTGTGAAGGCTGGCGAGAAAGTGCTGGTGCATGCTGGCGCCAGTGGCGTGGGCTCGGCCGCTATCCAGTTGTGCAAGGCGTTTGGCAGCCCGGTGTGGGTCAGTGTCGGTTCGCAGGACCGCCTGGCTTATTGCGAAGCGCTGGGCGCGACAGGGGGCGTGGTACGTAACGAAAACCTGGACGCGCTGGAAGGCTTTGGCCCGTTCGACGTGATTCTCGACCCGGTGGGTGCCAGCTACGGTGAGCTAAACCTCAAGCTGCTGGCCCGCGACGGGCGCTGGGTGATCATCGGCTTGATGGGTGGGCGCAAGTTCGAGCTGGACCTGGCGCAGGTGCTGGGCAAGCGCCTGGAGATTACCGGCTCCACGCTGCGCAACCGCGATGACGGCTTCAAGGCGGAGCTGCTGCGTGAGTTGCAACAGCAGGTGTGGCCGCTGTTTGCCGAAGGGCGGTTGTCGCCGCAGCTGGTTGACACCTACCCGGTGGAGTTTGCCCAGGCGGCGTATGCCGAGCTTGAGACTAATCAGGTCTCTGGCAAGCTGGTGATGGTGATTGACCCTAGCCTGGTGTAAGCAGGCCTGGCCCTTTCGCGGGTAAACCCGCTCCTACAGGATCACCGCAGATTCGAAATTTGTGTGATCCCTGTGGGAGCGGTTTACCCGCGAATAGGCCGGTTCAGGCAATAAATTACTCTCAGGTCCAGCTCAAAATCGGCCAGCGATTGATCTGGGCATGCTCCCGCAATACCGCATCCGGGTTCACCACATGCGGATGGTCCACCTTCAACAACAACGGCAAATCATTCCGTGAGTCGGAATAGAAACTCGCCCCCTCCAGATTTTCTTGTTCCTGATCCAGCCACTCCAGCAGCCGCGTAATCTTGCCTTCACGATACGTCAGCACCCCGTGGGTCTTGCCGGTATACACTCCGTTCACCGCCTCCAGCTCGATCGCCAGGTATTCGTCCACCCCCAGGCGAGCCGCAATCGGCCCAACCAGGTGCGTACCCGAAGCGGAAATGATCAGGATGCGGTCCCCGCGCTTGCGGTGTTCGGCAATGCAGCGGCAGGCGTCGCCGTAGATGATCGGCTCGATCACCTCTTCAACCCACGGCTCAACCAGGTGCTCGACTTCTTCCAGGGTTCGCCCGGCCATCGGCTCCAGACTGAAGGCCATGTAGTCCTCCATCTGCAGGTGGCCCTTGCCGTAGGCCTCCATCAGCTCATGGTCGCGGCGCAGAAATTCCTTGCCGTCGACCCAGCCCAGCCGGGCCATCTGTTCGCTCCACAGCGAAGCGCAGTCGCCGTGGATCAAGGTTTCGTCCAGATCGAAAATTGCCAGTGCCATTGTGCTGAATCTCCTTAGGCCACTTCCCGCAGCGCCGTGGGGTCGATCGACAAGCTTACCCGTTTTCCGTCCGCGTGCAGGTCGGCCGGCGAGCGGTTGAGCACGTCGACCACCAGCTCCACGTCGCGCACTTGCACGCGGTAGCGGATCACGTTGCCCAGCAAGCTGTGGCTGCTTACCTGGGCGTCCAGTTCGCCGTGTATGCCCAGTGTGATCGACTCCGGGCGGATCGCCAGGCGGCTGGCCACTGGGCGTTGCAGCAGGCGGCTGGCGCTGTCGGCATCGAGCAGGTTGTAGTTGCCGATGAAGCCGGCGGCAAACAGGTCCACCGGTGCGGTATAGAGGGTTTCGGCATCGCCGCTCTGGACGATGCGCCCCTGGTTCATCAGGAAGATGCGGTCGGACATCGTCAGCGCTTCTTCCTGATCGTGGGTGACGAAAATGGTGGTCAGCCCTAGCTCACGCTGGATGGCCCGGATCTGCTCACGCAGGTGCTTGCGAATACGTGCATCCAGTGCCGACAGCGGCTCGTCGAGCAGCAGCAGGCGAGGGCGGGTGACCAGCGAACGGGCCAGGGCCACGCGCTGGCACTGGCCGCCAGACAACTGGTGCGGGTAACGCCCGGCAAAGCTGCCCAGCTCCACCAGGTCCAGCGCCTCGCGCACCCGTACCTGGCTTTCGTCGGCCTTCACCTTCTGCATGCGCAGGCCAAAGGCCACGTTCTGCTCCACGGTCATGTTGGGGAACAGCGCATAGCTCTGGAACACCATGCCGATGCCGCGCTTTTGCGGGCTCACGGGCACGATGTCGTGGCCGTCCAGCAGGATCTGCCCGCTGTCCACCGGGGTCAGCCCGGCGATGCAGCGTAGCAGGGTGGACTTGCCGCAACCGGACGGGCCCAGCAGGGTAACGAACTCGCCGCGTTCGATGTGGCAGTCGATGTTCTCGAACACCGGGCTGCCGGCGTAGCTTTTTTGCAGTTTCTGTACGCTGACGAAGCTCATGTCAGGTCTTGTCCTTGTTCAGGCGGTTGGCGATCCAGGTCAGTACCAGCACGAAGGCGAAGTAGGAGATCACCAGCGCACTGTTGAAGTGGCCGCTGCTGTTACGCATGTTGTTCAGGTACACCTGCAGGGTTTCGTAACGGGTGCCGACCAGCAGGTTGGCGAACACAAACTCGCCAAACAGGAACGAAAACGACAGCAGCAACGCCACCATCAGGCCCTTGCGCAGGTTCGGCAGCACCACCAGCAGCGCGGCCTGCCAGGTGCTGGCGCCCAGCAATTGGGCAGCGTCCATCAGGTCGCGCAGGTTGATGGCTTGCAGGTTGTTGGTGATGGCCCGGTACATGAACGGCAGGGCGATGGTGAAGTAGCAGCCGATCAGGATCCACGGCGTGCCGACCATGGCCATCGGCCCGCTGCCGTACAGCTGCAACAGCCCCACCGACGACACCACCGGCGGCACCGCGAAGGGCAGCAGGATGAGAATGTTCATCAGCGCGTCCAGCCTGGGGAAGTGGTAGTGCACCACGAACAGCAGCGGCAGAATCAGCACTATCGACAGCAGCAGTGCGCCCACGCACACCAGCAACGACTGGCCGAAAGCGGCCAGGAAGCGTGGCTCGCTCCACAGCGCCGCATACCATTTCAGGGTCAGGCCGCTGGGCAGCAGGCTGGCCGACCAGCTGGTGGCCAGCGAGTAGAGCAGGGTGCCGGCCAGTGGCAGCAGCAGAATCAGGAACAGCAGGTAGACCACGGCGCGGTGGTACCAGCCGCTGGAACGGGCGTCAGCGCGCATGGTAGCTCCTCTTCAACAGCCATTGGTGCACCACCGTGACCAGCGTCATCAGCCCCACCAGCACCATCGCAAGGGCGCTGGCCAGGTTCGGGTCGAGGCTGATGTCGCCAGCCACCAGGCCGGCGATGCGAATCGGCAGTACGTTGAAATTGCCGGTGGTCAGCGCGTACACGGTGGCATAGGCACCGAGCGCGTTGGCCAGCAAGATGACGAAGGTGCCCAGCAGTGCCGGAGTGAGTACGGGTAGACCAATGTGCCGCCAGAACTGCCAGTGGCTGGCGCCCAGCAGCGCGGCCGACTCGCGCCAGTCTTCACGCAGGGCGTCGAAGGCGGGGTACAGCAGCAACACACCCAGCGGGATCTGGAAGTAGGTGTACACCAGGATCAGCCCGCTTTTGGAGTAGATACTGAAGTCTTCCAGCAGGCCGATCTGCTTCAGCAGCAGGGTCAGTGCGCCGTTGAAACCGAGCAGGATGATGAAGGCGAACGCCAGCGGCACCCCGGCAAAGTTACTGGTCATGTTGGCGAAGGCGCTGACGAAATCGCGCAGTTTCGAGTCCACCTGGCGCAGCGAGTAGGCGCCGAGGGTGGCGATGACGATGCCGAACAGGCTCGACCAGAAGCTGATTTCCAGGCTGCGTTGCAGCGCTTGCAGGTAGAACTTCGAGCTGAAGACCTTGCTGAAGTTTTCGACGCCCCAGCCGGCTTCCGATTGCAGGCTGTTGATCGCCACCCAGGCCAGCGGGGCGACCTGGAAGATGACGAAGAACACGGCGAACGGCAGCAGGCAGAGCAGGGCCAGATAGCGGCCACGGTTCACTTGAGCAACTCCCGGCACACCGTCTTGTCGTGCGCGGCACCCAGCAGTTCACAGATGGTCCCGCACAGCTCGGTCTGCAGCGGCTTGGCCGCCGGGTCCAGGCTGAAGGCGTCGCCGAAGACGAACAGCGGCACTTCGCGCTCCTCGGTCAGCAGCCCGTTGTGCGAGCGGTCGTTGTTCATACCGTGATCGGCGGTGACCAGCACCTGGTAACCCTCTTCCAGCCAGCCTGGCAGGTAGTCGGCCAGCAGGATGTCGGCGCTGCGTGCGGCGTTGCGGTACTGGCTGCTGTCCAGGCCGTGGCGGTGGCCGACGTCGTCGATGCTCATCGGGTGCACCAACAGGAAGTTGGGTGCGTGGCGGCGGCGCAGGTACTCACCGTCGGCCAGCAGGTGCGAATCGGGGTAGCGGTCGTCCCAGTAGAACAACCCATGCTGGATCGGCAGCTTCGGCGCGTGGGTGTGGCGGTCGCGCTGCGGGTCGAAGGGTGAGCGGTTATACAGCTCGCTCATCCAGTGATAGGCCGCTGCTGCGGTGCCCAGGTTGGCCTCGCGGGCGTAGTGGAACACACTGCGCTGGTTGGACAGGCGGTTGACGTTGTTGTGCACGATGCCGCTGTCGATGGGGGGCACGCCGGTGAGGATGCACTCGTACAGCGGCCGCGACAGCGACGGCAGTTCGCATTCCACGCGGTACAGCGCGGCGCGGTCGGCCTCGACGTAGGCGTGCAGGTGGCCCATGGCGTGGTGGGCGACCTGGTAGTTGAGACCGTCCAGCAGGACCAGGATGACGTTGTGTTGCATGATTGCTCCAGTCGTAAACCGCGTTGGCTTCTTCGCGGGTAAACCCGCTCCCACAAGTACTGCACTAGGCTCAGGACCTGTGCTGTACCTGTGGGAGCGGGCATGCCAGCGAAAGGGCCGGATCAGACACTACAGAAATGAGCCCTCACTCCATCTCGATGATCACTTGCTCTTGCCACATCTGCGGCAGTTTCTTCGAGGTGGCTTCCCAGGCTTCGGCATTCTTGATCGGTTGCGCGGCCTTGTACTGCTCGTTTGGCAGCAACTTGGCCTGCACATCCGCCGGCAGCGTCAGGTGCTCGGCACGGATCGGCCGGGCATGCCCCTTGGCCAGGTTTATCTGCCCGGCATCGCTGAAGATGTATTCACGCGTCAGCTTGGCCGCATTGGGGTGCTTGGCGTATTTGTTGATGATGGTGGTATAGCCGGAGATCACCGTGCCGTCCGACGGGATCAGCACTTCGAAACGCTTGGGGTCGATCTGCTCGCGGTAGCTCAGGCCGTTGAAGTCCCACACCACGCCGACCTCGACCTCGCCTTTCTCGATGGTCTGGATGGTCGGGTTGGCCAGCGACAGGCGCTTCTGCTGGGCCAGTTTGGTGAACAGCTGCAGGCCCGGCGCCACGTTGGTTTCGTCGCCCTTGTAGGCAATGGCCGCCGCCAGTACACCGTTGGCGGCTTGTGCGGCGGTGCCGACGTCACCGATGGCGACCTTGTACTTGCCTTTTTCCAGGTCATGCCAGGAGGTCGGGCGTTCGCCTTCCTTCACCAGGTCCTTGTTGATGATGAACGCAATGGTGCCGGTATAGGCCAGCGCCCAGTGCCCGTCCTTGTCCTTGGCCCACTCCGGTACCTGGTCCCAGGTGCTGGGCTTGTACGGCTGGCTGACGCCCTTGGTCACGGCGATGGGGCCGAAGGCGGCGCCCACGTCGCCGATGTCGGCGCTGGCGTTGTCCTTCTCGGCTTCGAACTTGGCGATTTCCTGCGCCGAGCTCATGTCGGTGTCACTGTGCTTGAGGCCGTACTTGCTGGCCAGGTCTTCCCAGGTGCCTTTCCAGTTGGCCCAGGCATCGGGCATGCCCACGCTGTTGACGGTGCCTTCCTTGCGGGCGGCGTCTTCCAGGGCCTTTAGGTCCGCGGCCATGGCCGAGGTGCAGAACGCGATGGCCGAACCGAGCAGTGACGCCATGAACAACTTTTTCATCCGTAGCTCCTTGGGTGGGTGCCTTTTTACGATCGTTGTTATGAGTGAAGCCGTTGCCTGGAACCTTTGGTCTAGGTCAGCAAACCTTGAGCCAAGGTAGGCCGCTTGCGTGACAGTTTGATGTAGGGGAGGGCCTGTACAGGTAGCGTCGAGCCCTTGGCAGTACAGCGTAGACCATGCCACAGCCCCGGTTTTTCTGGGCTGGCCCGATTCTGGCAACAGTATGGTTGCAGCGTTGTCACGGGATGTTCATCAGCCCTGCCTAGGCTTGCACTATTCTCCAAGTGCCCTGTTCTGGGGCTGGACTAGTCCAGATAGGTAACCTTTGATGCAGTCGATGCCACCGCGTGCGGTAACAGCCATCTGCCATGCCCTGCAGGAGCAGATCGAGCACGGCCTGCTGGCCCCGGGGGGCAAGCTGCCGGCCGAGCGCAAACTCAGTGAGGTGTTCGACACGACGCGCATCACCCTGCGTGAGGCGCTGGCGCAGCTGGAGGCCCAAGGCCTGATCTACCGTGAAGAACGCCGCGGCTGGTTCGTTGCACCCGAGCGGCTGACCTACGACCTGATCGAGCGCAGTCACTTCCATGCCATGGTGCGCGACCAAGGGCGGGTGGCCAGTACCGAGCTGCTGTCGGCGCGCTTGCAGCCAGCCTCGGCGGCCATCTGCGCACGCTTGCAGCTGCCGGCCTTGTCCAGTGTGGTGCGTATCTGCCGGTTACGGCGGATTGATGGGCGGGCGGTGCTGTATGCCGAGCATTACCTGAACCCCCGGTACTTTCCGGGGATTCTCGAACAGGAGCTGGCGCAATCGCTTACCGAGATATATGGGCGGGTGTATGGCATCCGGTACGGGCAGGTGTGCTTCGAGATCCTGCCGACGGCGTTGCCGGTAGAGGCGGCGGGGGCGCTGAAGGTGTCGACGGGCAGCCCGGGGCTGCACATCACGCGGGTCAACAGTGATCAGCATGGGCACCTGATCGACTGTGACCTGGAGTATTGGCGGCATGATGCCATTCGTATTCGTGCCGTGGCGGGTTAGGGCCTAGCTGGAGGCGCCGGATTGCGCCATTCCACCACCACCCGCAGTCACCACCTGCACCGACAACCGTGGTGTCGCCAAGTCCAGCCCTGCCTCATCCAGCTGCCGCTTCAGCGCCAGGTTGAAGGCCCGCGACACTTCCCACTGCTTGATCGGCGCCGTCTTGAACCGCGCCCGCAAAATTGCCGACCCCGACTCGAAACTCTCCACCCCTTGCAGTTCCAGTGGCGACCAGATGTTGCGGCGCATCAGCGGGTCATTGCGCAGCTTTTGCCCCACTTCGCGAATCAGCGTGATCGCCTGGTCGATGTTCATGTTGTGCGGAATCGCCACGCGGAAAATCGCATAGCCAAACTCCCGCGAGTAGTTCTTGATGCTCTTGATCTCGCTGAAGGGGATGGTATGCACGATGCCGTCAATGTCCCGCAGGCGCACGGTACGAATGGTCAGCCCCTCCACCGTGCCCAGGTGGCCGCCCACGTCCACGTAGTCGTCGATGGCCAGCGAGTCCTCGATGATGATGAACAGCCCGGTGATCAGGTCCGCCACCAGTGACTGTGCGCCAAAGCCGATGGCCAGGCCGATCACACCGGCACCGGCCAGCAGCGGGGTGACGTTCATGCCCATGTTGGCCAGGGCAACGATCACCGCGATGATGAAGATGACCACGAACATCACGTTGCGGATCAACGGCATCATGGTTTGCGCACGGGCGTTGGCCAGGCCCCGACGCGAGCGCACCAAGGCATGGTGCACGGCGGTGTCGGCAAGGATCCACACCAGCCAGGCGACGATCAGTGTGCCGGCAAGGCCCAGCAGGCGCAGGCTGATGTCGTGGCCGTCGCCCTCTGCGAAGCTGATCATCGACAGGCCCCACACACGCAGGCCCAGCTCGATGAATACCAGCCAGATGAACAGGTGCACCAGCAGGTAGCCAAAGTTGCGCAGGCGCTCGGCATACACGGCCTGGCGCTTGTTGGCGCGTTTGGGGTTGGCCGCATGGCGGCGTACCAGGCCGTTCAGCACCATGCACACCACCACCAGCACCGTGCACATCAGTGACTGGCGCAGGGCGGTGCTGGTGTCGCCCGCCGAGATGAAGGTGGCGAACAGCGAAATGGCCACCAGAATCAGTGCCGGAATGAACCAGAAGCTGCCGAGAATCTCGATGGTGTCGCTCAGGGTGCGCCGGGTCAGGCGCCGCGACAGCGGCTGGTTGCGGATCAGGTGGGCGATGGGGCGGCGAAAGCGCAGGATGAACAGCCCGGTGCACAGTGCGGCGATGACGTTGGCCAGGGTGGCCAGGGCATGGGCCAGGTGGGTACCCAGTGCAACCAGCATGCGCGGGTCGCTCATGGCCTCGCCAAACGCAGCGAAGCTGCCGATCAGCCACAACGGGCGGAACGCCTGGCGCCGCAGGATGTGCAGGGCGCGGTGGCGGTGCGGGCCGTCCAGCAGCGAGAAGGCGATGACGCAGATGGCCGAGAAGCAAGTGCCCACGACCAGCGCGTAGGCCAGCACCATGGCCAGCGATTTGCCCAGCGACGGCGGCAGCACGAAACTCAGGTAAACGGTGAATACCAGCGCCACCAGCCATGGGCCGAGCTTGCGCAAGGCAAAGCGCACCAGGTCCCAGGTGCGCGGGTGTTGCGGTAGTTCTTCGCTCAGGCCAAAGCGCAGGCGTATCCGGTGCCCGACCCAGTTGAAGGCGTAGGCCAGCACACTCCACACGGCAATGACAGCGGCAAAGCCGAACAGGATGGCTGGCCACTGGTGCACCGGCACCATCAGTTCGGTCAGTTCCGCCTGGGCCTGTTCGATTTCCGCCGCCCAGCGATGGAACGGGCTGGCGTCGCCGCTGAACTGTTTTTCGAAGTCATGCAGGGCACCGCCGATCAGCCCGAGCACGCCCTGTTCGACGCTGGGTTGCGACTGCTTGGTCGCGTCGCGCAGCTTTTTCAGGTCGGCCAGCAGCTTGGCCCGCTGTTGGTCGTTTTCGAGGTTCTTGATCACCTCGTCCAGCGACTTGCCCAGCGGCTCGGTGGCCTCCGGTTGCGCAGGCGCACTGCCACCCAGCAGGCCAGGCAGGCCCGCCGCCTTTACCGGGGTGATGAACAGCAACAGCAGCAGGAACAGGTAACGCAGGAGGGCAAGCACTGGCAAATCTACCTCAGGTCAAACGATTGACCGAGTGTAGAGGTTTATGACGGCAGTTTCTCAAGGATCTTCCAGCAGGTGAGGCCGAAGATACCCAAGGTGCCGATCCACATCATCAGTACCCCGATATTGCGTTCGCGCATGCTGAAGCCGATTGTCAGCAGCATCAGGAACAGGAACACCGGCACGAACAGGGACAGGAACGGGGACATGGACAGCAATCCTTTTGCAGTGGGGCCATGTATCAAGCATAGCGGGTGGCAAGCGAGGCGGGATTGACCTTGAGCAGGTCCGGCCCTTTGCGGATAAAACCGCGATAGGGCCGGACCTGCCTACATCAAGGCAACTCGCGGCTACGGTAGAAGGCGGTCAACACCTTCACCAGGTGCGCCAGGTCATGGCTGCCGCACAGTTCACGAATCGAATGCATGGCAAAGGTCGGCAGCCCGATGTCCACCGTGCGCACCCCCAGGTGGCTGGCGGTAATCGGCCCGATGGTCGAACCACAGCCCATGTCGCTGCGCACCACAAAGCTCTGCACCGGCACTTCTTCGGCCATGCACAGGTGGCGGAAGAACCCGGCGGTTTCGCTGTTGGTGGCGTAGCGCTGGTTGTTGTTCACCTTGATCACCGGCCCGGCGTTCAGCTTGGGCCCGTGGTTGCCGTCGTGCTTGTCGGCGTAGTTGGGGTGCACGCCGTGGGCGTTGTCCGCCGACACCATCAGCGAGCGCTGAATGGTGCGCACGTAGGCGTCGCCATCCGGCAGCAGGCGCTGCAGGGTCTGCTCCAGCATCGGGCCATCGGCGCCGCAGGCTGAGCAGCTGCCGACTTCTTCGTGGTCGTTGCACACCAGCACGCAGGTTTCATCACTGTCGGCGGCCAGTAAGGCTTGCAGGCCGGCGTAGCACGACAGCAGGTTGTCCAGGCGGGCGCCGGCGATGAAGTCGCCGTTCAGGCCGACCAGTGCGGCATCCTGGGTGTCGTAAAAGCTCAGCTCGTAATCCAGCACCACGTCGGCGATCAGCTCGTGCTCGCGGGCCAGTTGCTCGGTGAGCAGGGCGCGGAAGTCGATGCGCTCGTCTCCGGCCACCTGGGCGAGGATGGGCGGTAGCTCGTTCTGCGGGTTGATCGCCCAGCCTTCATTGGCGGTGCGGTTCAGGTGAATGGCCAGGTTGGGGATGATCGCGATCGGCAGCTTGAAGTCGATCAGCTGGCTTTCAACCTTGCCGTCACGGCGGTAGGTAACGCGCCCGGCCAGCGACAGGTCGCGGTCGAACCACGGCGCCAGCAGGGCACCGCCATACACCTCGACACCCAGTTGCAGAAAGCCCTGGCGCTGCAGCTCGGGCTGCGGTTTCACCCGCAGGCACGGGCTGTCGGTGTGGGCGCCGACCATGCGGATGCCGTTCAGCAGGGGGGCTTGCTTGCCCAGCTTGATGGCGATGATTGAGGAGTCGTTACGGGTGACGTAATAGCGGCCGCCGGGCACGGTGGCCCAGCTGTCGCGCTCGTCCAGGCGCTGGTAGCCGGCCGCTTCCAGGCGCTGGGCCAGGCTGGCGGTGGCGTGGAAGGGCGTGGGGGAGGCCTTGAGGAAGTCGATAAGGCCAGAATTCAGTGCGTCGCGCATAGCTCACTCCAGACAGCAGTGGCGCGAGTTTAGCGTATTAAGTCGACAAATTGTGTCTGCCTCTTCGCGGCTAAAGCCGCGAAGAGGCCTGTAAAGGCAGTACACATTCAGAAGGGCGCTGGGCACTCGAACTTCAACCGCTCCCCCGACACCGGGTGGGTAAAGCTCAGCATGGATGCATGCAGGCACAGCCGCTCATGCGCAGCCAGCGCCTCAGGGTTGGCATACAGCCGGTCACCCAGCAGCGGATGCCCGATCGACAGCATGTGCACACGCAACTGGTGAGAACGCCCGGTAATCGGCGTCAGTTCCACCCGGCAGTAATCGCCACAGCGCTCGACGATGCGCCAGAAGGTCAGTGCGTGCTTGCCCTGTTCGTGGTCCACCACATGCCGTGGCTTGGTTGGCGGGTCGTAGCGCAGTGGCAGGTCGATGCTGCCACTGTCCAGCGCCGGTTGGCCCCAGCACAACGCGGTGTAGGCCTTTTCGGTTTCGCGGTCGTGAAACTGGCGAGACAGCTCGCGGTGGCTGTCGGCATCGCGGGCCAGCAGGATGATGCCGGAGGTTTCCCAGTCCAGGCGGTGCACGATCAGCGCATCAGGGTAGCCGTTTTGCTGCAGGCGGGTGATCAGGCAGTCCTTGTTGTCTTCGGCGCGGCCGGGCACCGACAGCAGCAGGGTCGGCTTGTTGATCACGAGGATGGCGGCGTCTTCGTGCAGGATCTGGATGTTCGACAGCGGCATTGCGTGGTCTCTGTTAAATCGGGGAAAGCTATTGGGGCCGCTTTGCGTCCCATCGCGACACAAGGCCGCTCCTACAGGGGAGTGCATTCCCTTGTAGGAGCGGCCTTGTGTCGCGATGGGCTGCACAGCAGCCCCAAATTCCCGGTAGCGCGGATCAGCGATCCGGCAGGGTAATGTTCAGCTCCAGAATCGAGCAGCTGCCCTGGTTTTCCAGCTCGATATGCACATCATCGTTGCCGATGTTCACATACTTGCGGATGACTTCCAGCAGTTCTTTCTGCAGCGCCGGCAGGTAGTCCGGTTCGCTGCGTTGGCCGCGCTCGTGCGCCACGATGATCTGTAGACGCTCTTTCGCTACCGACGCGCTGGTCTGTTTCTGTCTGCCACGAAAGAAGTCAAAAAGGTTCATGGTTTACTTGCCTCCAAACAGGCGCGCGAAGAATCCTTGCTTCGGCACTTCGATGAACCGCAGGGGCTTCTCTTTGCCCAGCAGACGGTCGACGGTGTCGCTGTAGGCCTGGCCGGCATCACTCTGGTCGTCGAGGATGACCGGGATACCCTGGTTGGAAGCCTTCAGCACGGCCTGGGACTCGGGAATCACGCCCTTGAGCTTGATCGCCAGGATTTCTTCGACGTCGGCGATGCTCAGCATTTCGCCCTTTTCCACGCGCTCGGGGTGGTAGCGGGTGATCAGCAGGTGTTCCTTGATTGGCTCTTCGCCGTTTTCGGAGCGGCGCGACTTGCTCGACAGGATGCCCAGCATGCGGTCGGAGTCACGTACCGAGGACACTTCCGGGTTGGTGACCACGATGGCTTCGTCGGCGAAGTACATGGCCAGGTGCGCGCCTTTCTCGATACCGGCTGGCGAGTCGCAGATGACGAAGTCGAAGTCTTTCTTCAGTTCCATCAGCACCTTTTCAACGCCTTCCTGGGTCAGCGCGTCCTTGTCACGGGTCTGGCTGGCGGCCAGCACGTACAGGTTCTCGAGGCGCTTGTCCTTGATCAGGGCCTGTTGCAGGTTGGCTTCGCCGTTGACCACGTTGACGAAGTCGTACACCACGCGGCGTTCGCAGCCCATGATCAGGTCGAGGTTACGCAGGCCCACGTCGAAGTCGACGATGACGGTCTTGTGGCCACGCAGTGCGAGGCCGGTACCAATGGCGGCGCTGGTGGTGGTCTTGCCCACACCCCCCTTGCCGGAAGTAACCACGAGAATCTTGGCCAAGGTGTTTCACCCCTAAAATAGTCGGGACACGGGTCCCTGCAAATAACTGAAATAGCTTAAATAACGGCAACGGTAAAAAAGTTGCTCTAAAAATGCTGGCAAGTATCCGTTAAAGACGGGTGATGTTCAACACGTCACCAGACAGGCTGACTTGCACGCCGGTGCCCCACAGCGGGTCGCGGCGCAGGTCTTCGCAGACCTTGTACTGGCCGGCGATCGAGACCATTTCGGCGGTCATCTGCTGGCAGAAAATACGCGCCTTGGTGTTACCTTTGATGCCGGCCAAGGCGCGGCCGCGCATGGCGCCGTACACATGGATGTTGCCATCGGCCAGAAGTTCCGCACCCGGGCTGACCGAAGCGGTAACGATCAGGTCGCCACCTTGGGCGTAGATCTGCTGGCCGCCGCGTACCGGCGAGGTGATGATGCGGGTCGGGCGCACTTCGGGTTCCGGTGCCGGTGGTGGGGCCGGGGCCGGCTCGGGCTTTCTGACCACCTCGGGCTCGGGCTCCAGTGGCCGCTCGCGGGCGCCGGAAGGCGGCAGTACCGGCAGGTCGATGGCGATGGCGGCAGCGATGTCCTCGATGCGGTTGGCGCGGATGGCCAGGGTACGCAGGCCGTGGTGGCGGCAGATCCGCATCAAGCCGGGCAGGTCGATTGCCCCTTCGTCGGCTGGCAGTTTGTCCAGCGCCAGCACCAGCGGCGTGTTGCTGAAGAAGTTCGGTGCCTGGGCGACTTTGGCCGCCAGCTGGCGGTCGAGGGCTTCAAGGTCATTGCGCGCCAGTTCCAGTACGGTAATGGCGAGCATGCTGCCCTTGAGCTGGAACACGGAGGCAGTGTCGGGTGTGTGGTTTGGGCTCATGGTCTGCATAGACGGCTTGTTGCGAGAAAAGTGCCCTGACTTATAACGAGAACACCGGTTGCCCGCAACATGCACTGATCCGTTGTAGAATGCGCGGCCTTTGTCTTTCCGGATGCTTCAATGGAACGCCCGCGTTTTCGTCCCTATTACCTTCATCCCAAGTTCTGGGGCCTGTGGCTGGGCCTGGGCCTGCTGTGGCTGGTGGTCCAGTTGCCGTACCGGGTGCTGTTGAAAATCGGTGCCGGGTTGGGTGCCGTGATGTATCACTTTGCCGGTGAGCGTCGGCGCATTGCCGCACGCAACCTGGAGCTGTGTTTCCCGGAGCTGTCGGTCGACGAACGGCAGCGTTTGCTCAAGGCCAATTTTGCGTCCACCGGTATCGCCTTCTTCGAAATGGCCATGAGCTGGTGGTGGCCCAAGGCCAGGCTGGCGCGCCTGGCCCATGTCGAAGGGCTGGAGCATCTGCAGGCCGCCCAGCAGGCGGGGCAGGGCGCCATCCTGATGGCGGTGCATTTCACCACGCTGGAAATCGGCGCGGCGCTGCTGGGCCAGCAGCACACCATCGACGGTATGTACCGCGAGCATGGCAATGCGTTGTTCGACTTCATCCAGCGCAGTGGGCGTGAGCGGCATAACCTCGACTCGCTGGCGGTGGAGCGTGAGGACGTGCGCGGCATGCTCAAGCTGCTGCGTTCGGGCCGTGCGATCTGGTACGCACCGGACCAGGACTACGGCGCCAAGCAGAGCATTTTCGTGCCGCTGTTCGGTATCCCGGCTGCGACGGTAACTGCCACTACCAAGTTTGCCCGGCTGGGCAAGGCGCAGGTGATTCCGTTCACCCAGAAGCGCCTGGAGGATGGCAGCGGCTATCGTCTGGTGATCCACCCGCCGCTGCAAGACTTCCCGGGGGAGAGTGAAGAGGCTGATTGCCTGCGCATCAACCAGTGGGTTGAAAGTGTGCTGCGCGAGTGCCCTGAGCAATACTTGTGGGCGCACCGCCGGTTCAAGTCGCGGCCTGAGGGTGCGCCGCGGCTCTATGACAAGAAAAAGCGCTGAAAGCAGCTGAACCAGGAAGGATGCCATGGCCCCACCTCCGGTAACCGGTCTTATCCTTTCTGGCGGCGGCGCCCGCGCGGCCTATCAGGTCGGCGTACTGGCCGGCATCGCCGAGCTGCTGCCGGCCGGCGCGCACAACCCCTTTCCGGTCATCGTCGGCACCTCTGCCGGTGCCATCAATGCCGTGACCCTGGCCAGCGGTGCCACTCATTTCAACGACGCCGTGCAACGGCTTACCACCTTCTGGCGGAACTTTCGCAGCCACCTGGTCATCCGCAGCGACTGGCCCGGGGTGGTGCGCCAGGCCAGTCGCTTCGTTGGCCACAACCTGTTAGGCATTGGTGGCCCGGCACCCGTGGCGCTGCTGGACAGCAGTCCCTTGCGAGGCTTGCTGGAGGCACACCTGAACCTGGACGGCATCGGCCATTCCCTGGCCGCCGAGCAGTTGCGCGCCGTGGCAATCACGGCCTTTGGCTACGAGTCTGGTCAGGCGGTCACCTTCTACCAGGGCCGTGGCAGCATCGAGGCCTGGCTGCGTCACCGCCGCATTGGCGTACCCACGCCGCTGACCATCGACCACCTGCTGGCCAGTGCGGCCATTCCGCTGCTGTTTGCCCCGGTGCAACTGGGCGACGAGTATTACGGCGACGGTGCAGTCCGCCAGTCGGCGCCCATCAGCCCGGCCTTGCACCTGGGCGCCAGCCGGGTGCTGGTGGTCGGGGTCAGTGGCAACCCGCAGCGGCCAGCGCCGCCGTTGCCGACCCAGCGGGTGTTCAGCGGGCAGCAGCCGAGCCTGGCACAGATTGGTGGGCACATGCTCAACAGCACGTTCATTGACAGCCTGGAAGACGATATCGAATTGCTGCAGCGGCTCAATCATTTGAGCCGGTTGCTACCGGCACATCTGGATGCCCGTCGCCTGGGGCTGGCGCCGATCGACGTACTGGTGGTGGCGCCCAGCCAGCCGCTGGACGAGATTGCCGCACGGCACCGGCGTGAGCTGCCGGCGGCGTTGCGCTTGTTCCTGCGTGGGCCGGGGGCGACGCGGACCAGCGGGGCCGGGGTGTTGAGCTATTTGCTGTTCGAGGCGAGCTATTGCAGTGAACTGATCGAGCTGGGGCGAAGGGATGCCCTGGCCAAGAAGCGGGAACTTTGTCAGTTCCTGGGGATTTGATATTGCTTGCACCGGGCCTTTCGCGGGCTTGCCCGCGAACAGGCCGGGCCTGCTTACTCGGCTATCTGCAACTTGCGCGCTTGGGTATACACGTACCGCACCTTCTCGTACTCGAACGGCGAGTTCAGCTGCCCATAGCGGAATTTGGTGGTGTAGCGCTTGTCCACCACCTGCAAGGCAAAGATTTCCGGATGGTCGGTGCTAGCTTCGGCCACATTCAGGTAGTTGATGGCCTGCTCGCCCGCATAGTCCACCACCACCCCGGTGGTATCGCGCAGGTTCGATGGCCCCAGCACCGGCAGCATCAGGTACGGCCCGTCAGGCACGCCGTAGAAGCCCAGGGTCTGGCCAAAGTCTTCGCTCTGACGCGGCAGGCCCATGCTGGTGGCCGGGTCCCATAGCCCACCCACACCAATGATGGTGTTGAACATCAGCCGCGCCGTGATCTCCGCCGAGCGCTTGGCTTTCAGCTGCAGCACGCTGTTGAACAGGTTCGGCACATCGCCGATGTTGTTGAAGAAATTGCTTACCCCGGTACGCACGAAGCGCGGGGTGACGTACTGGTAGCCACTCACCAGCGGCAGCAGCACCCATTGGTCCAGCCGGTAGTTAAAGTGGTAGATGCGCCGGTTGATCGACTCCAGCGGGTCGTACACGTTCAGCGCCTCCAGGGTAGAGCGCTCGAACTCGCGCTGGTCCAGCCCGGGGTTGAATTTCAACTCGCGCAGCGGGTCGAGAAAGCCGTCTGCTTCGGGCGCCAGTGGTGCGGCAGTCACCTGAGGGTCGGCTTCGACCACGCTGGCCCGTGGGGCGGTTTCGGCGGCCAGCGCGTGGCCGGCAGCCAGCAGGGCAGTGGCAAAGAGGAGTTTGTTAACCACGGAAGAACTCCAGCATGGCGTCACTGTTGACGCGGTAGTTGAGGTTGCCGCAATGGCCGCCATGGGGGTAAAGGGTCAGCCGGTCACCAAACACCTTGCGCAGGAAGCCGATATCGCCGGGGCCAAGGATGACGTCGTCAGCGTTGTGCATCACGGCAATCTTGTCGCTGCTGCGCAGGTAGTCTTCCAGGGCATACAGGCTTACCTGGTTGACCAGTTGCAGGATGCTGTTGCCGTCGGTGCGGGCGCGCCACATGGGGATCACCTGCTCGGTCATGTAGCAGTCGAAGTCGCACTGCAGGGCACGTTTGAAGAACGGCGTGAGGCTACTGCCCTCGGTGATCGGAAACTTCGGCGGAATGATCAGGCCACGGCGGTTGATCAGGTCGGAGGTAAAGGCAATGTCGGCCGCCGAGAAGCGGAACGAGGTGCCGATCAGCATGGCCATCTGTTCGTTGGACAAGTGCTGGCGCGACTGCTGGAAGTCGTACAGCAGGGCGTCATTGAGGTCGATGTAGCCCTTGTCCTGGAAGTAGCGCGTGAGCTTTTGCAACATCAGCTCGTAGAAGGTGGTGCTGCGGTCGATGCCCTTGACCTGGGTTTGCACCAGCTTGTCCAGGTTGTTGATCGAGGTGTACAGGTTGACTGGCGGGTTCAGCAGCAGCACGCGCTTGAAGTTGAAGCTGCGGCGGGTTTCGTCCAGGTGGCTGACGAAGGCCGCATCCAGCGCACCCAGGCTGTAGCCGGTGAGGTAGAAGTCACTGACTGGCAGGCGCGGGTGCTGGGCGCGCACGGCCTGCATCACCCGGTACATGTCTTCGGCGTCATCCTTGCTGACACCGGGGGTGGCAAAGCGCGAAGCGGCGCTCATGAAGTCGTAGCTGGTGGGCGACGACAATTGCACTACGTGGAAACCGGCCTGATAGAACAGCTTTTTCAGGTATTCGTTGATGCTGCTGGAGTACGGTGCGCCGGTACCCGCAATGATGAAGATCAGCGGCGCCTCGCGGTCCTGGCGGGCCAGGCGGTACTTGAGTTTTTTCACTGCCCAGAAGTTGTCGGGCAGGGTGAACTCACGCTCCGGGCGCAGGTTGAGGCTGTAGTCGGACTGTGTGATTTCGTCGTCGCTGGGCAGGGTCGGGCGCTGGTCCGGCGGCGTGGTGGCGATGGTGGCCTCGAACGGGTTGGTCAAGGGGTAGCCATAACTCGCGGCGTCGATGTCCCGCGCCGAAGCGGCCACAGCCATGAGCAGGCTGCCGAGCAGGGCAGCGAGGCGCAAAGATCGAAGCATGTAGTCCCCCAAAAGAACGCAAGGTCGAGCGGTGTGCAGGCTAGGACCACATCAACGCAGGCAAAGTTGCCTGGCGCGGTGGCCTTTGGTGTGCCGGTTATCTGCAACATAGCTGCAGGGTTGTGATTTTGCCTTACATCGGGGCATAAGCGATCATGGATGCTTTCGATTACCGCTATTGGAGAACGGGATGTCTCGTACGCTGCCGGCTGCGCTGCTTGTGCTGTTTCTGGGGTTGTGGCTTGCGGCCAGTTATGGCGTGCGTTACGGCTTGATGGAGGACGGGCAGTGGGTGGGGTTGTGTACGACACCTGCGGCGTACTGGCAGTGTGAGGTGCGGTCGTTGCTGGGATTGGGCATTCACCATCAGGTGATGGCCTGGTCCGGGCTGGGCCTTGCGTTGTTGGCGCAGGTGGTGACCCGCCGCACCGGCTGGTGGCTGGCGGTGTTGGCCCTGCTCTTCGCGGTACCAGCGCTTGTGCTGTATACCGCCAGCATTGCGGTGTTTGCGCTGGTGCTGGCGGGGTTGCGGTTGGTTCGGTAATTGCAGTGGGGCTCAAAGGTGCATGCCTTGGGTACTGCGGTGGGGCGGAAATCGAGCGCCCCCCACGCGGCGCATCGCGAGCTGCGCTCGCTCCTACGTTTATTTCGGGCCAGTGATGCCTGTGACAGGCGCGCGCGACTGCCTGGTTTGTACGACGCGATATTGCGCCTTGCGCCAAGGCGTACGCGCTCAAATCCCACAGGAATAATTGGCCCGAAATAAACGTAGGAGCGAGCGCAGCTCGCGATGCGCCGCGTGGGCGGCGCTCGATTTCCGCCCCACCATAGCAATCAAGCCGAACGCAGCCGCAAGCTCCGCCACAAAGCCGCTGTCATTAGCACACTCACCACCGCCCAGCCCCAAGCCTGCTGGTTTTCCAGCCCTTCCACGAACAACTGCGGCGCCACCCCGGCCCCAACAATGAACGCCAGCAGCGCCACCTCGGCACGCCGTGCCCGTACCGGCCACAGCACATAGACCAGCGCCGGCAACGCCAGCGCCGCACTGGGGAAGCTGCGATAGCGTGGGTCGAACACCATCGCCAACATGCTCACCGCTGCGGCAAAGCCCGCCGCCAGCAACAGCCAGCCTGCCCGTGCCTGTAGCCAGGCGAACAACCGCTCGCGCCAGCCGGCCCGCTGCGCCAGGGCCAGCAACACGTGGGCCAGCACCAGCAGGTTCAACCCGGCCAGCGCCACCGCCCATACCCACTCCCCGGCAAAGCGCGCATGGGTGCGCATCAGCTCACCCCACAACCCCAGGCATCCGGCGCCAAACGCCGCCAGCAATGGCAGCAGCAAGGCTGCCTGAACCGTTGCGGGGCGCCCGGCAAGTAACAGCATGGCCAGCATCAACAATGCGCAGGCCAGCAACCACTGCGGCCAGTAATGCAGGTTGCTCACCGGCCCCTCCAGCACGCCCTTGTCCTGCCGGTCGGCATCGTAAAGCCCCCAGTAACCGCCGACGGCCCCCTCGTTGGCACGTTTCCAGGGTTGGTCGAATGCTTCGATCAGGTTGTAGCGCCAGCCGTTGCTCTCAGCCATGGCCACAAAGCCGCGAATGAAACGCGCCTCGTTGACCCGGCTGGGCACTGCGGTCTCCCGCTGGCGCCCTTCGCTGGGCCAGCCGGTTTCGCCGATCAGGATGTCTTTGGGGGCGAAGCGTGTGCCGAACACCCTGCGCACATCGGCCACATGGGCCAAGGCTTCGTCGATACCGCGTGGGTCGTCTTCCCAGTAGGGCAAGAGGTGGATAGTCAAGAAGTCCACCTGCGGCGCTACCTGCGGGTGCTGCAGCCAGAACTCCCATACATCCGCGTAGGTCACCGGCACCTTCACCTGGCGCTTCACACGGGCGATCAGCGTGGCCAGGTGTGCGCCGGTCACCTCTTTGCGCAGCAAGGTTTCGTTGCCGACGATCACCGCGCTGACCACATCCGGGTTGGCGTTGGCGGCGGCAATCAGCAGGTCGATTTCCCTGTCGGTATCGGCCGGGTGGGCGTTGACCCAGGCACCCAGCATCACTTTCAGGCCATGCTTGCGCGCCAGCGCGGGGATTGCCTCAAGACCGGTCATGGAATAGGTGCGGATGCACTGGAATCGCTCAGCCAGCAACGCAAGGTCGGCGTCCATGCGTGCCGGGCGCAGGCGAAACGGCTGGTCGTAGGGCGACTGGTCCTTGTCGAACGGCGTGTAGGACGCGCACTGCAACTTGTGCGTCGGGCTGGCCGCATCCGGCAGGTGCACCGGCTTGCCAAGCCCGTACCAGAGCCCTGCAAGCCCCAGCAGGGCCAACAGGCAGGCAAGCAGGTACAACGGCAACAGCAGGCGGGCAGAGCTGGGCATCGGGCGGTCCATCGTCAGGCGCAAAAGGGTAGATAGTAGCCCGGCGCCAACGCTTTGGCATGCAAGGATCGCGCAGGCCGGCGTGAGCCGATGGCGCTAATGGCACAGTGCTGTCGCATATGGGGCGGGTACAGGTCGCAGCTGGATCAGGTCGCCCGGTGTTGCAGGCAGATGATGGAATCTCCTAGACCTGACGAGGGGATGCTTTGATGGCTGCGATAAAAAGAATGCGACGTTTACTGGGTGTGGGCACCGCCCTGGTAATGGCCATGAGCGCTGCACAGGCAATGGCCAAAGAAGTAAGCATCGGTTACGTGGATGGTTGGGCCGACAGCGTGGCCACCACCAACGTGGCTGCAGAAGTGATCAAGCAGAAGCTCGGCTACGACGTGAAGTTGCAGGCCGTGGCCACGGGCATCATGTGGCAGGGTGTGGCAACCGGCAAGCTCGATGCGATGTTGTCGGCCTGGTTGCCCGTCACCCATGGCGAGTATTGGGCCAAGAACAAGGACAACGTGGTCGACTACGGCCCCAACTTCAAGGACGCCAAGATCGGCCTGATCGTGCCCGAGTACGTCAAGGCGGTGAGCATTGCCGACCTCAAGACCGACAGCAGCTTCAAGCAGAAGATTGTCGGCATCGACGCCGGCTCCGGCGTAATGCTCAAGACCGACCAGGCGATCAAGGACTACGACCTGACAGGCTACAAGCTGCAGGCAAGCTCCGGTGCGGCCATGACCGCGGAGCTGGGCCGTGCCTATGCCAAGCAGCAGTCGATTGCGGTCACTGGCTGGGTACCGCACTGGATGTTCGCCAAATGGAAGCTGAAGTTCCTCGAAGACCCGAAAGGCGTGTATGGCGCGGCGGAAACCGTGAACAGCATTGGCAGCAAGGAACTGGCGACCAAGGCGCCGGAGGTGGCGGAGTTCCTGAAGAAGTTCAGCTGGCAGTCGAAGGACGAGATTGGCGAGGTGATGCTGGCGATTCAGGAAGGCGCCAAGCCTGAAGCAGCGGCCAAGGACTGGGTGGCCAAGCACCCTGATCGCGTGAAGGAGTGGACAGGTAAGTAATCTACTTCAACGTCCGGTTTTTCTGCTTCGCGGGCTTGCCCGCTCCCACAGGTCTATCACTGCCTTCAGGCCTTGTGATGCCCCCTGTGGGGGCGGGCATGCCCGCGAAAGGGCCTTCACTTTGTTACGCAATCGGTAAAACACCGTTGCATCTAAGACTAAGGTCGTCTGGCTGCCGTCCAACAGCCGCATAAAGTAAGGGCGTGGGTTTCATCCCCTACCTGTGCTGCTAGGACAAAAACAATGAACGACAGCATTTACCTCTCGATACAAAACAGCCCCCGCTTCAAGGAGCTGGTCACCAAACGCGAACGGTTCGCCTGGATACTCTCAGCGATCATGCTCGGCCTGTACTGCGCCTTCATCCTCCTGATCGCCTACGGTCCTCAGATACTGGGCGCCAAGCTCAGCCCTGAGTCGTCGATTACCTGGGGCATTCCCCTGGGCGTCGGCCTGATCGTTTCGGCATTTGTCCTGACCGCCATCTACGTGCGCCGCGCCAACGGCGAATTCGATGAGCTGAACAAGGCCATCCTGAAGGAGGCGCAACAATGATTCGCCACGCCAAAACCCTGGCCGTACTGGCCTGCGGAGCCTTCGCACCCGCCGTGTGGGCTGCCGATGCCCTGACCGGCGAGGTGCAGAAGCAACCGCTGAACGTTTCCGCCATCGCCATGTTCGTGGCCTTCGTCGCCTTCACCCTCGGCATCACCTACTGGGCCTCCAAACGCAACAAGTCGGCGTCGGACTACTACGCTGCCGGCGGCAAGATCACTGGTTTCCAGAACGGCCTGGCAATCGCCGGCGACTACATGTCGGCCGCCTCGTTCCTGGGTATTTCCGCGCTGGTGTTCACCTCTGGCTACGATGGCCTGATCTACTCCATCGGCTTCCTGGTCGGCTGGCCGATCATCCTCTTCCTGATTGCCGAACGCCTGCGCAACCTGGGCAAATACACCTTTGCCGACGTGGCCTCGTACCGCCTCGGGCAGAAGGAAATCCGCACCCTGTCGGCCTCCGGTTCGCTGGTGGTGGTGGCGTTCTACCTGATCGCCCAGATGGTCGGTGCCGGCAAGCTGATCGAGCTGCTGTTCGGCCTGGACTACCACGTCGCGGTGATCCTGGTGGGTATCCTGATGTGCCTGTACGTGCTGTTTGGCGGCATGCTGGCCACCACCTGGGTGCAGATCATCAAGGCAGTGCTGCTGCTGTCCGGTGCCAGCTTCATGGCGCTGATGGTGATGAAGCACGTAGGCTTCGACTTCAATACCCTGTTCTCGGAAGCGATCAAGGTGCACAGCAAGGGCGAGGCGATCATGAGCCCGGGCGGCCTGGTCAAGGACCCGATCTCGGCCTTCTCGCTGGGCCTGGCACTGATGTTCGGTACCGCTGGCCTGCCGCACATCCTGATGCGCTTCTTCACCGTCAGTGACGCGAAGGAAGCGCGCAAGAGCGTGCTGTACGCCACCGGCTTCATCGGCTATTTCTACATCCTGACCTTCATCATCGGCTTCGGCGCGATTCTGCTGGTCAGCACCAACCCGGACTTCAAGGACGCCGCCGGCGCCTTGCTGGGTGGCAACAACATGGCAGCCGTGCACCTGGCCAATGCGGTGGGTGGCAGCGTGTTCCTGGGCTTCATCTCGGCGGTCGCCTTCGCCACCATTCTGGCGGTGGTTGCCGGCCTGACCCTGGCCGGTGCCTCGGCGGTGTCCCACGACCTGTACGCCAGCGTATGGCGCAAGGGCAAGGCCAACGACAAGGACGAGATCCGCGTATCGAAAATCACTACCGTCGCCCTGGGCGTGCTGGCGATCGGCCTGGGTATCCTGTTCGAGAAGCAGAACATCGCCTTCATGGTTGGCCTGGCGTTCTCCATCGCGGCCAGCTGCAACTTCCCGGTACTGCTGCTTTCGATGTACTGGAAAAAGCTGACCACCCGCGGCGCGATGATTGGTGGCTGGCTGGGGCTGGTAAGTGCGGTGACGCTGATGATCCTCGGCCCGACCATCTGGGTACAGATCCTCGGCCACGAGAAACCGATCTACCCGTACGAGTACCCGGCGCTGTTCTCGATGGCCATTGCCTTCGTCAGCATCTGGTTCTTCTCGGTCACCGACAAGTCCAAGGCGGCTGAAGACGAACGCGCGCTGTTCTTCCCGCAGTTCGTGCGTTCGCAGACTGGCCTGGGTGCCAGTGGGGCGGTGTCTCACTAATCAGGTAATTGGGGCCGCAAAGCGGCCCCAATGTGCTTGGTATTCTCCTGCGGAAGTGCTCCCCCTCTGAATTGTCGTTAGGAAATGTCAACAACTCGCTCGGATAGTTCCCGTATTTACGTTGTGGGTAACTGCGGATACTCCTGCCTGTCAACGGCGCTTAGCCTGATTGACCTTCAATCAAAGCTTATGTCTACAGATTTCCAGGAGATCTATTCGTGAAAGCACTCATGCTGGCACTTCCATTTGCTGCTCTCGTTGCAGGCCCAGCCATGGCCGAAGACCCGATCGAGAAACAGGTGCTGATTACAGCTACCGTGCCTACCGCCAACTTCTACGTCGAGCCCGTCGGCGGCAACTGGATGAATGACCCGCAGGAAATGGCCTGGAACTCGTTTCAAGGCACCCTGACCCCGGTCCGCAAGCAACTGCAAGCCAAGAGCACCATCGGCCCGATCACTGCCCACCTGCTGTCGCCAGCCGTGGTCAGCAGCGGTCTGGACTCCATCGGCCTGGATGTGAAGATCGGCGACACGCTGCTCACCACCAATGCGACCGAAATTCTCACCGAGACCCAGGCTTTACCCGGAGCCATCGTCGACTTCGAAGTGGCAGCGCAAACCCCGGCCGGTGGCTACAAGCCAGGCAACTACCAAGGCCTGGTCAGCATGATGTTCGAAACCGCTGCGCCCTGATCCCCGCACTGTTCCCCTTCTTTCATCCGTTGTTGCTCACCTTCACCCCTTGCGTCGCGCCGGGGGTGAGGGCAGCGTCTTGCTTGCAGACAGGGTCATGGCCTTTTCCTTAACTATAAAGACTTTGCTGCTGACGGCATGTCTTGCTGTGCTGCCGGTTGCCGCCCAGGCGTCTGACCGTGCAATGGGCGTGGTTAGCCAGGCCCAAGGCTTGCCACGGGAATTCGAGGAGCACTTTTTTGACGTGCCGCTGGCCGTGCGTGTGGACCTGGATGGCCGCTACCTGGGTGATGCCATGGTGGTGCTCAGCCGCGATGAGCGTGTGCAGCTGCTGGAGTTCACCGACCACTTCGACAGCCGCGAGCCAGAAACCCTGCGCCGCCGCTGGCAGGAGCGGCTAACTTCTGGTCGCCCGTTGGGCGACTGCAAGCGCGACTGCCCGGACGGTTTGCGCGCTATCCACTACAGCTTGGTCAACTCGCAGCTGTCCTTGCTGACCCACGCCGCCGAGCTGGCCGGCGACGCACCGCGCTACCACGCCTTGCCCGAACAGGGCGGCGGGCTGCTGCTGCGCAACCAACTCAACCTGGCCAGCGATGGCCGCGACACCAGTGGCCTGTTTTCTCTGGCAGGCCAGGGCAGTGTCGGTAACTGGACCACCCTGGCCGATGCCCAGCTTGACCGTGGCAGCGTCGGCAGTCAGCAAACCCGGCACCGGGTCAGCCAGCTGTACGCCGAGCGTTTGCACGATGACCACTTCTTTCGCCTGGGCTATTTTACCCCCGGCAACCAAGGACTCACCCGCCAGCCGCGGCTGCTGGGGCAGAGTCCCGATACCACGCTTGGCCTGATGTTCGGCAGCAGCGACAGCCTGTTGATCGACAACGGCCAGCCCAGCTCGACTCCCATCTACGTCACCCCCAATCGCCCCGGCGTGGTGGAGATCTACCGCAATGGCTCGCTGATCAACAGCCAGACGGTGCAGCCTGGCTTGCAAGCACTGGATACCCGGGTGTTGCCAGGTGGCATCTACCAGGTCGAGGTGCGCCTGCTGGAAGACGGCCAGGAAACTGCACGCACCGAGGAGTTCGTCTACAAGCCCAACAGCTGGCGCAACCCCGACAGCCGCTGGCGCTACAACCTGTACCTGGGCCAGCAGGCCAGCCTGCTCAGCAACTGGGACGAGGATCACGACGACAGCCTCAGCGCCGGTGTCATGGCCAACTACCTGCTGCACCCGCGGGCGGTACTTGGCGTGTCCGTGCAGCAGGTGGAAGAAGCCATGCAATACGGTACCTCGCTGGACTGGGACGCACTCGATCGGCTCAAGCTCTACGGCAACCTCTACCGTACCGAGAACCAGGGCGATGGTTATGACCTGCAAGTGATCCACAACCACGACCTGGGCTCGCTGGTGTTCAGCCACAGCCGCTCCTGGCTGGAAACGGTCAGTCGCCCGACCCACAGCCAGTTCGTGCGCTACCAGGAACAGAGCCAGACCTCCCTGTTGCTGACCCACCGCCTGAGCAACCGCAGCACCGCCACCATTCGCCTGGCCCACAGTTCGGGGGCCGCCGATGGCCTCGGCATCGACCTGGGCTGGTCGTACTACGGCAAGCTGTTGGGCTCTGACGCCAACTGGCGCCTGAGCCTGTTCGACCGCCCTGGCACCCGCAGCAGCGGTGACGAGCGCAGCCGTGGCGTCAACCTGGCCGTGAGCATGAGCCTGGGTGGCCCCGGCGAGCGCATTGCCGCCAGCATCGGTAGCCGCACCGCCCATGACGGTGGGCGCGATCAGAATGCTTCGCTGTCCTACCAGCGCGACGTCGACCTAGGCGTGGTGCGCAGCCTCGGCGGCAGCGTCACGGCGGACCGCTACGGCGCCGGTTTCGGCGGCACGGCTCAGTTCCAGAACCAGGCGCTGTACGGCGACGCCTACGCGCAGAGTTCGTCCTACAACGGCGAAGTCAGCGCCGGGCTCAACCTGCAGAGCATCGTCGCGGTGGGGGAAGGCAAGCTGGCCATGAGCGGCCAGTACCTGCCCCACGATGCCGGGCTGATCGTCGATGTCGAGAGCGACATAGAAGGCTTGGCCCTGCGCGCCGACGACCAGTATGGGCTGAGCGCCACGCTGCACCCCGGTCGTAACGTGATCCCGGTTGGCGCCTACAAGTCCGGCTATGTGCAGTTCGACCTGGATGGCGACAACGAAGCGGCGGCGGTGATCCAGCCGACCAGTTTCGACTACCACCTCAACCGGGGCGGGGTGGGCTATCGCAAGTTGCGGGTGATGCGCACGGTGACCGTGCTGGGGCGGCTGCTCGATCGACATGGGCAACCGATGCAAGGGGCGCAGGTGGTCAATCACGCCAGCCGTAGCGTGAGCGAAGCTGGGGGGCATTTTGCTGTGGAGATGAGTGAGTCGACGCCGACGCTGGAGGTGCGCAAGGGAGGGCAGGCGCTGTGCCTGCTTGAGCTGAAAGTGGCGCAGATCGAGCGTGAGGGAGATGTATTGCTGGCTGGCGATCTAGCCTGTGAGCCGGGCAAAGTTGCTCAGGCCGGGTCATTGCATACGGGGGACAAGGGGTGAGTGGGTACCGGATTATCAGAACGGCTTTGCGCCTGCCTTTGGGGGTATGGTTGCTCCTTGGCCTGGCAACACCCGGACGGGATGCTGTCGCCCTGGAGGCGCTTGTCAGTGCTCAATACCTGGGGGATGCTTCGGGTGACTTCGAAAATACCACCCCGCTGGCTGCGTATTGCCAACGCTGGTCTGCAGACTGCCGCGAAATGCGCGCCATGCAGCTTCCCATTACCTATGCCAGGACGACGGTGAAGAACAGTGGTGATGTCCGTGACAATTTTTACGTTCAACTGCCCTCGGCCAGGGCTGTGGATGTGTTTCACACAAGCACGGGGGAGTCCCATCGTCTGAACTTTGAGTTTCTTGGCGTCAGTCAGCAGGTTCAGGGTACCCCGGAGTTGCGCGTCAACCCGGTCTGGACACGGGAAATCAGGGGTGGTTGCTCTTATCGGCAGACATTCGGTTATGCCGGCAGCCCTTTTGCGACGCATTACCTGTGGCTGGTACGCAATCCAAGCTCACCCTCCGGGTGCCATTCCATTCATGGGGCGATGCCGAACGGTTATACCGTTGAAACTTCGGTTAGCAACATGGGTATCGCCTATCGGCTGACCATGCCTGAGCCCAATCGCATGAAGCCCGGTTTTTATACCGGCAGCCTGACTTACAGTATCGGACCGGGCGGCGACTTCGATTTTGGCAATGGTGTCAGCGCTCTGAATGGCAGCAGCTTGACGTTGAACTTCGAACTTGACGTACAGCATGCCTTCGTCTTCGAGTTTCCACCTGGATCGGACCGTGCCGTGCTGGAGCCCCCAGGGGGATGGGGGGCGTGGCTCGGGGGGAGGGGGGCGCCCCAGCGGTTGCTCAGGGATTTGCCGTTTCGGCTGTGGTCCACCGGGCCTTTTAAAGTTTACAAGTTATGCCGGCATTATTCGGGTACCGGTTGCGGTATCCGCAATGACGCAAACCATGAGGTACCTGTTGCCGTTGCATTGACCTTGCCCGGCGGCATTCGGCACCAAGGCGGTCTGGTGAGTAAGCTCGAGCTGCCTACCGGTCGCGATGCTGCGCTCTCTTTCGAGTCGGTGATGCCGGTGCTCAACCAGTCGGGGCAGTTGCATTTCGAGGTTGGTGGCGAAGATGTGAAAGCCATGATCGAGCATCCCGGCAGCCGCTACGAGGGAGAGGTGACGGTGGTTTTCGACGCCCAGCTATAAGGGCGGAAGCTGTCTTTAGGAAATCTCCTCAAACGATTAGGAAATTTCCTGCATTTTGTGTGTGAGCACAAGACCACAATCACTTCAGTGATGCTGATTGGCTATCAGAGGCTTTTTGCTATGAGGAATTTTGCGTGAAATCATTTCGCTATTTCTGCCTGGCCTGGGCCATGCTGCCTTGCCTGGCCCAGGCGGGGCCCGAACTGAATGTGGGCGGGCTATACGACTACCTGGAAGAAGGCAAGAGCACCTTGCTCAAGCGCGTACGCAACGGCGGTGATTCTACGGCCTTCGTCAAGGTCAGCGTGGTTGAGCTGGTGTATGACGGCAGTGGCCCGCCCCGTGAAGTCGCCCTCGAAGGCCTGGCACTGGAGCAGCGCGGCCTGGTGGTCAGCCCGGCGCGGCTGATCGTGCCGTCGCGGGGCATGCAGGCCGTGCGCCTGCTGTACCGCGGCGAGCGCGACAAGGAGCGCTACTACCGCCTGCGCTTCATCCCGGTGCTGCCGGAACTGGGCGACGGCTTTGCCGTCAGCGAAGCCGAAGCTGAGCAGTACCGCGACAGCCTCAAGGCCGGCGTCAACCTCCTGGCCGGCTACGGCACGCTGTTGTTCGTGCGCCCCGACCAGACCCGCTACCACACCCCGATCCGCCGCCAGGGCGGTGCGCTGACCGTAACCAACCAGGGCAACGCCACCGTGGTGCTCGACCACTTCCGCCAGTGCCAGGCGCAGGACCAGGTGTGCGAGCCGGCCACCAAGCATCATCTGCTGCCAGGGCGTACCCGCCAGTTCGAAGGGCAGGCGGCCAAGGTGCATCAGTTCGAGTTGCACGAAGGCGCTGAGCGCAAGCCGATGTTACTGGAGGGATGAAAACCATGGCGCGTACCCGCAGGGTTTTGGTCTGGTTGCTGACCGCCCTTGCCTTGCCGATGTCGTTTGTAGAGGCAGCACAAGTGACGATCTCTGCCCAGTATCGTGGCGGTGGCTCGGGCCGTTTCGACAATACAACGCCACCCGGCGGTATGTGCCAGTACATGCCCTATACCTGTAGAACCCGCCAGACAGTCGCGTTGCCTATCACGTATACCAAGCAAACCACAAAGGATGCGGCGGATGTGCGTGATCAATTCTATGTGCAGCTGCCCGGTCGCAAGCAGATCGATGTCTATCATGAGCAAACCGGTGAGCCACGGCAGATTACTTTCGACTGGTCGGCAATCAGTCAAGAAGTCCACGGCAGCGATGTGACACGTATTGCACCAGGCAATAGAGACGTGCGTGGTGGATGCCGGATGGTCACCACCGTGTCCCAATACCGGCCCCCGATAGTCAGGTACTTGTGGGATATGACAAGCCCGGCAGCACCTCAGCCCTGTTCGGTCTCCGTGCTTCAGGGGGGCAGTGGTCAGAGGGACACTGTCGATGTGACCGACACCAGCGTCGCCTACCAGTTGAATCTGCCGCCGCCCTATCGCCTTCCTGCCGGCATCTACCGCGGCAGCGTGGTGTATAGCGTAGGCCCGGGAGGGGATTTCGACTTCGGCAACCAGGTCAGTGGCCTGAGCACCAACACCCTGACGGTCGATTTCGTGCTCGATGTCCAGCACGCGTTCATCTTCGAATTTCCTCCCGGCTCCGACCGCGCGGTGCTCGAACCTCGAGGCGGCTGGAAATCCCGGCTGTCGGGAGGGCGGCCGCCGCAGAGGCTGTATCGAGACCTGCCGTTTCGGGTGTGGTCCACCGGGCCGTTCAAGGCCTACAAGCTGTGCCAGTACAACATGGCCGGCACCTGTGCCATCCGCAATGCAGATCAGCACCAGGTACCGGTGGGGATATCCCTCAGCCTGCCTGCCGGCATTCAGCATCGCGGTCAGGCCGTTGAACGTGTACCGCTGCCAACCGGCAGGGGCGCTGCGTTGCAGTTCGAAGCGGCTACGCCGGCGCTCAACCGGCCCGGGCAATTGCATTTCGAGGTTGCGAGCGCTGCGGTGGGCGAAATGCTCGACCATGCCGGCAGTACCTACAACGGCATGGCCACCGTGGTGTTCGATGCCGAATTCTAAGCCAGCCTGCCAAGCGAGAACGCCTGATGAATAAAGCACTGGTGGTCGACGACCACCCTTTCATACGTTCCACGGTGTGCATGCTGCTGCGCCAGGAGCGCCTGGAGATCGTCGGCCAGACCGACAATGGCATCGACGCCGTGCGCATGGCCCGTGAGCAGGCGCCCGATATCATCATCCTCGACATCAGCCTGCCCAGGCTCGATGGCATGGAGGTGATCGCCCGGGTCAAGCGCCACGAACGACCGGCCAAGACTCTGGTGCTGACCTCGCACCAGGCCGAAGCCTACTCCCTGCGGTGCATGCAAGCCGGGGCGGCGGGATTTGTGTGCAAAAGCAACGACCTGGGAGAGCTGAACAAGGCGGTGCGCGCAGTGCTGTCGGGTTTCACCTACTTCCCCGAGGTGGCGCTGAGCTCGGTGCACAGCCAAGACCTGTACGCCACCGATGCGCAGCGTATTGCCTGCCTCAGTGACCGTGAACTGATGATCCTCCAGCACCTGGCCCGTGGCCTGAGCAACAAGGCTATCGGTGACGTGATGCTGCTCAGCAACAAGACGGTCAGCACCTACAAGGGGCGGCTGCTGGAAAAGCTGCGTCTTAACTCGCTTATCGACCTGGCGGATTTCGCTCGTCGCAACCAGCTTATTTGAATGGTGCGTGCAATCTGGCTGCTGTTGTTGTGCTGCCTGTTTCCCCTGTCGGGCGTGGCTGCACCGGTGTTCCATGGGCGTGCGGTATTCGAAGGGCCGCGTGCCGAACCGGTCAGCAGTGACCTGCGCTGGCTGTGGCACCATCGTGTGCTGCGCCTGGGGGTGCTTGGCGACGACCAGCCGCCGCTGGATATCCTCGGCACCGGGCGTGCCTACGAAGGCATCACGGCCGATTACTCGGGGCTACTGGCCGAACACCTGCAACTGGACATGCAGGTGCAGGTGTTCGAGTCGTTCCAGGCGGCGGTCGCGGCGTTGCGCGAAGGCACTGTCGACCTGCTTGGCTCGGTCACTGCGCAGCAGGCGCTGCAGGCCGGCTTGCGCCTGTCGACGCCCTACGCCGAAGACTATCCCCTGTTGCTGGCCCAGGAGCACAAGGCGGTTTCCCCGGGCGATGAAGCGTTGCGCATGGTGATGGTGGACGGTTACCGCACACCGGAGCAGGTCAGCCAGTACTACCCACAAGCCGACCTGCAGGTGCACCCCACTGCGTTCAGCGCCCTGGCCGCGCTTGCCCTAGGCCAGGCTGACCTGTACCTGGGCAACGCCTTGATTGCACGCTACGTGAAGGGCCGCAGCCCCTTTAGCGGGGTGGAAGAAATTGGCCATGCGGCCCTGCCGCGCCAAAGTATTGGCTTTGCCATGCTTGACAACGGTACGCCGTTGCCACGCCTGGTGGATACGGTGCTGGAGGGCATCAGCCCAGCCCAGCGTGCGCGCATCCAGGCGCGCTGGAACCCGCTGGCGAGCGGCCCACGCTCGGCCCAGTCGGTGCACTTGAGCGAGGCCCAGCAGCGCTGGCTGACTGACAACCCCAAGGTGCGCGTGCTGGTGGACGATCAGGTGCTGCCACTGAGCTACCGCGACAGTAAGGGCCAGCTGCGCGGCCTGACCCTCGATGTGCTGCAGATGATCACCCGGCGCACCGGTCTTGAATTTGACGTGCAGGCAGGGGCGGGCGCCGAGCAGATGATCGGCCAAGTCATTCAAGGCAAGGCGCACCTGATTGCCGGGCTACCCTACAGCGACAACCTGGCGCAGCGCCTGGGCTTCAGTCGCGCCTACCTCAGTGCTTCGCGGGTGCTGGTCAGCCGCACTGGCGAACAGGCGCCGTCCAGCCTGGAGCAACTGGCTGGACGGCGCGTGGCGGTGGTGTCGGGCAGTGCCATGGTCGAGCTGTTGCAACAACGTTATCCGCAAGTGCGCCAACGCGTATTGAGCGGCCCTCTGGATGCCCTGCACGCGGTCGCCGATGGCCGGGTGGACGCCGCCTTCCTGACTCTGGATGACGCCCGTCCGCTGGTCGCCCGGTGGTACCCCGGGCAGTTGCAGGTCAGTGCCGGCCTGGCCCTGCCGCCCGCGCATTTCGCCTTGGCCAGTACCCGCGGCGCCAGTGAACTGCTGGGTATCATCGACAGCGCGTTGCTCAGCCTGACGCCGCAAGAGACCACTGCGCTGGTGCGTCGCTGGCGCAACCCGATGATCGTCCCCGACGGCGTCTGGCCCCGCCATCGTGTCAAGGTGCTGTTCGGCTTCGGCATCGCGTTCTGCCTGCTGTTCATTGCTCTGTTGTGGATCCGCTACCTGCGCCGGTTGCAGGTACGGTTGCGGCGGGCCAAGCGTGCGGCGGATGCCGCCAACCAGGCCAAGACCGAGTTCCTTGCCACCATTAGCCATGAGATCCGCACCCCGCTGCATGCGGTGCTGGGTATGCTCGAACTGGCACAGCGCAAGGCCGCCCAAGGTGTACTGGACCGCCTGGCCATCGAGGTGGCCACCGAAGCGACACGGGGGCTGAAAGAGCTGATTGGCGACATACTCGACATTACCCGCATCGAAACCGGCCACTTGCAACTTTCGCCGCAGCGGGTACGGGTGGGCGAGCTGGTCGGGCGGGTGGTGCAACTGTTCGAACAATTGGCCCGTGGCAAAGGCCTTGAGTTACAGATGCAACTGGGAGGGGCAGTGGGTGCCGAGGTCATGCTCGACCCGCTGCGCTTCAAGCAGGTGCTGGCCAATCTGCTGAGCAACGCAATCAAGTTCACCCGGCGCGGGCGCATCTTGGTCAGCCTGCAGGCAGCGCCGGCTGACGGGCTGCTCGATATCGTGCTGCTGGTAAAGGACAGCGGCGTGGGCATCGCCGCCAGCGAGCTGGCTGCATTAGGGCAGCCGTTTCGTCAGGCCAGCAACCACCGCCAGTCGCCACGTGCCAGCACCGGCCTGGGCTTGAGCATCAGCCGTAACCTGTGCCAGTTGATGGGGGGGCAATTGCAGCTGCGCAGCACCTTGGGGGAGGGCACCGAAGTGCAGGTGCGGCTCAAGCTGCCGCTGTTGTCGAGTGCGGCGCCAGCGCCTGATGTTTCACCCTTGCTTGCTGCAGAGCCTGGCGCACGGCTGCGGGTGCTGGTGGTGGACGACTACCCGGCAAACCGGCTGCTGTTGGCACAGCAACTGGATTTTCTCGGGCATCAGGCGCGGGTTGCGGAAGACGGCGCACAAGCCTTGCGCTTGTGGCTGAAGGAGCATTTCGACGTGGTGATTACCGACTGCAACATGCCGCGCCTGGACGGTCACGGGCTGGCCCGTGCCATACGCGAACACGAGCGGCGCAGCGCTCGCCCGCGTAGCAGGGTGATTGGCCTGACCGCCAGCGCCCAGGAGGCCGAGCGCAGGCGCAGTTGCGAAGCGGGCATGGATGACTGTCTGTTCAAGCCGCTGGACTTGGGTAGCCTCGCCCAGGCACTGATCAGTGCACGGCCTGCGCAGGAACCGAATGACCAAGGCAGCCTGCTAGACCTGCAGCACTTGAGGCATCTGGTGGGTAACGATGAAGCGGCGCTAAAGGCGTTGTTGGGCGACCTGCGTGCCAGCAACCGTGAGGACCTGCAACGGTTGGAAAACCTCGGTGATGCGCCCGAGGCTATCGCCAGCCTGGCGCACCGGGTCAAGGGCGGCGCACGTATCGCCCGCGCCGACGCCCTGGTTACCTTGTGCGAGCAGGTCGAGCGTTGTTGCAACGCTCAGCCGTTGCAGCGCCCGGCGCTCAGCCTGGCGGTCCGCGCCCTGGGCGACGGCATGCGCCGCCTGGAGCGCCATCTGGAACGCCAGGCCGGGGTGGCTCATATCATGCCAAGCAGTAACAGCACCAACAAGATCACCAGCACCACGCCGACGATGCCGGACGGGCCATAGCCCCAGCTGCGCGAGTGTGGGAAGACCGGTAAGCCACCAATCAGCAGAAGGATCAGGATGATGATGAGAATCGTGGTCATGACGGAATCCTTGCATGGTTGAGGGTCAAGGGCCTCTGACTGCTGGCCTCTTGTAAGTAAGGACCGGCGTCACGCGGGAAAGATTCCATTTGTGTGCGGCCAGGCGGGCGGAACCGACCATGCAGTCATGCCCACCCATTCATTACCCTGATGAACCCTGCCTGTCCGCCTGGTCTTGATTAGACTCGCTGCACAACCACTTTGAACAAGGCCAGCCACCATGCAAAACCGCATCATGATCACCGGCGCCGGGTCCGGTCTCGGCCGCGAGATCGCCCTGCGCTGGGCGCGTGAGGGCTGGCGCCTGGCGCTGGCTGATGTTAATGAAACCGGCCTGCGCGAAACCCTGGCGCTGGCCCGCGAAGCGGGCGGCGATGGCTTCGTTCAGCACTGTGACGTGCGTGACTATAGCCAGCTGACAGCCCTGGCCCAGGCCTGCACCGAGCTGTTCGGCGGTATCGACGTGATCGTCAACAATGCCGGTGTTGCCTCGGGCGGGTTCTTCGCCGAACTGTCGCTGGAAGACTGGGACTGGCAGATCGCGGTCAACCTGATGGGTGTGGTCAAGGGCTGCAAGGTCTTTTTGCCGCTGCTGGAGCGCAGCAAGGGCCGCATCATCAACGTTGCCTCCATGGCCGCGCTGATGCAGGGGCCTGGGATGAGCAACTACAACGTGGCCAAGGCGGGTGTGTTGGCCCTGTCGGAAAGCCTGCTGGTGGAACTGCGCCAGCTGGAGGTGGCGGTGCATGTGGTGTGCCCGTCGTTCTTCCAGACCAACCTGCTCGACTCGTTCCGAGGGCCGAACCCGGCGATGAAGGCGCAGGTTGGCAAGTTGCTGGAGGGCTCGCCGATCAGCGCGGCGGACATTGCCGACTACATCCATCAACAGGTCGTCGCTGGCGAGTTCCTTATCCTGCCGCACGAGGCAGGGCGGCAAGCCTGGCAGCTGAAATGCCAGGCCCCTGAGCGGCTGTATGACGAGATGGCCGAAATGGCGGTGAAAATGCGCGCAAAAGCCCAGTCGCGATGAATAACCTGTAGGAGAAGTTACCTGGCTGTGTAGGGCTCTTCCGAATAGTGATGGAGCTATTGAGTAGCCGAATCCCTACGAGGCAGGCTCTGGTTTTCCCGTTGGCAGGAGGATCGGAACATGCTGGTAATAGGGCGCGAAGTAGGCGAAATCATCGTGATCGGTGATGACATCAGGATCATGGTGGCGGATGTCCGGGAAGGGATTGTGCGCTTTGGTGTGGAGGCCCCGCGAGAGGTGCCGGTGCATCGGGCCGAGGTGTACAAGCGCATCAAGGAGGCCAAGCAAAACGAGGCCTGATGTTGCCTGTACCGGGGCGCGTCGCGGGCCTGCTAGCCGAGCAGTTCGCGGGGCACATCATGCCTGGCCAACAACTGGCATTGTTGGCTTTCGGGGTCGAACAGGATGAACGCCTGCCCCTTGGCCAATGCCTGGCGCACCCGCAGCACACGGGTTTCCAGTGGGGTATCGTCGCCATTGTCGGTGCCGTCGCGGGTGACGAAGTCTTCGATCAGGCGGGTCAGGGTTTCGGCTTGCAGTTGGTCGTAGGGGATCAGCATGGTAGGCGATGTCTGAAGTAGGTGTGGGCATGCTACGCGAAACAGTTGATATTTTGGGGCCGCAAAGCGGCCCCAAACGTCCTCAGCCTTTATTGCCAATCAGGCTGTCCACCGCCGGCACCCGTGTGTCGCTCTCCATTTGCGCATCGTGCTCCAGCTGGTGGCTGAACCTTTCAAGCGAAGCATTGGCCGGCTGCGAATCGCTGGCGAACACCGGTGGGCTAAGCAGGTAAGCCGACAACAACCGGCTGAGTGCAGCCAGGCTGTCGATATGGGTGCGCTCATAGCCATGGGTGGCATCACAACCGAATGCCACCAGCGCGGTGCGAATATCGTGCCCTGCGGTCACCGCCGAATGAGCGTCGCTGAAGTAGTAGCGGAACAGGTCGCGTCGCACCGGCAGGTCGTGGTCGCCGGCCAGTTTCAGCAGGTGCCGGGACAGGTGGTAGTCGTAAGGCCCCGACGAATCCTGCATGGCCACGCTCACCGCATGCTCGCTGGAGGCCTGGCCGGGCGCTACCGGGGCAATGTCGATGCCGACGAACTCGCTGACATCCCAGGGCAGGGCGCCCGCCGCGCCCGAGCCGGTTTCTTCGGTGATGGTGAACAGCGGGTGGCAGTCGATCAGTGGTTGCTGGCCGCTTTCAACCACGGCTTTCAGTGCCGCCAGCAGCGCAGCTACGCCGGCCTTGTCGTCCAGGTGGCGGGCGCTGATGTGACCGCTTTCGGTGAACTCGGGCAAGGGGTCGAAGGCCACGAAGTCACCAATGCTCACGCCCAGCGCCTCGCAATCGGCACGGGTGGCGCAATAGGCATCCAGGCGCACTTCCACATGCTCCCAGCTCACCGGCATCTGGTCGATGGCGGTGTTGAAGGCATGCCCGCTGGCCATCAGCGGCAGCACGCTGCCACGGTATACGCCAGTATCGGTGAATACGCTGACGCGGCTGCCTTCGGCGAAGCGGCTGGACCAGCAGCCCACTGGTGCCAGGGCCAGGCGGCCGTTGTCCTGCAACTGGCGCACGCTGGCACCGATGGTGTCCAGGTGCGCGGATACGGCACGGTCGGGGGAAGTTTGCCGGCCCTTGAGCGTGGCGCGAATGGTGCCGCGCCGGGTCAGCTCGAAGGGGATGCCCAGCTCGTCCAAGCGTTCGGCCACGTAGCGCACGATGGTGTCGGTGAAGCCGGTGGGGCTGGGGATGGCGAGCATCTCCAGCAGCACGCGTTTGAGGTAATCGAGATCGGGTTCAGGATACTGATTGGACATGTTTGGAACTCCTTTACTCCTGTACTGGCCTCTTCGCGGGCAAGCCCGCTCCCACAGGGACCTCACAATCCCTGAGGGCAGCGCTTTACCTGTGGGAGCGGGCTTGCCTGCGAAGAGGCCGTCAGCAGTTACGCCAAAGGCCGGCTATGCGGAAACAGCAAATCGATAAAGCGCTCGGCCGTGGGCTGCGGTTCATGGTTGGCCAACCCGGCACGCTCGTTGGCCTCGATGATCACGTACTCCGGTTGCCCGGCATCGCGCACCATGAAGTCCAGCCCGACCACAGGGATTTCCAGCGCCCGTGCAGCGCGCACGGCCGCGTCGGCCAGCACCGGGTGCAGGCGTTCGGTGACGTCTTCCAGGGTGCCACCGGTGTGCAGGTTGGCAGTGCGCCGTACCGTCAGGCGCTGGCCAGCAGGCAGCACGTCGTCATAGCCAAAGCCCGCCGCGCGCACTGTGCGCTCGGTTTCGTCGTCCAGCGGAATGCGGCTTTCGCCACCGGTGGCGGCCTGGCGTCGACGGCTTTGGGCTTCGATCAACTGGCGGATGCTGTGGTTGCCGTCGCCCAGCACCTGGGCCGGGTGGCGCACGGCGGCAGCCACCACCTCGTAGCCGATCACCACGATGCGCAGGTCGAACCCGGCATGGAAGCTCTCCAGCAGCACACGGCTGTCGAACTGGCGGGCGTGCGCCACGGCGCGGGTGATGTCGTCGATGCAGGTCAGGTTCACCGCCACGCCCTGGCCTTGCTCGCCATCGACCGGTTTCACCACCACCGCGCCATGCTCGTCGAGAAACGCCAGGTTGTCGTCTGCATTTCCCGCCAGCTGCTGTGCCGGCACCTGTAGCCCGGCGTTATGCAACGCATGCTGGGTGAGGCGTTTGTCCTGGCACAGGGTCATGGTCACGGCACTGGTCAGGTCGCTGAGCGATTCACGGCAGCGGATGCGCCGCCCGCCCAGGCTCAGGGTGAACAGGCCGCCAACGGCGTCATCCACCTGCACGTCGATGCCCCGGCGCATGGCCTCATCGACGATGATGCGCGCGTAGGGGTTCAGCTCGGCCTCAGGGCCCGGGCCCAAGAACAGTTGCTGGTTGATGCCGTTCTTGCGCTTGACCGCAAAGGTGGGCAAGTTGCGAAAACCCAGCTTCTGGTACAGACGCTTGGCCTGGCGGTTGTCGTGCAGCACCGACAAGTCCAGGTAGGCCAGGCCACGGCTCATGAAGTGTTCAATCAGGTGGCGCACCAGCACCTCACCCACGCCGGGGCGGGTGCACTGCGGGTCCACCGCCAGGCACCACAGGCTGCTGCCGTGTTCCGGGTCGTCGAAAGCCTTGGCGTGGTTCAGGCCCATGACGCTGCCGATCACCGCACCGCTGTCTTCGTCTTCGGCCAACCAGTACACAGGGCCGCCCAGGTGCCTGGGGGTGAGCAGGCAAGGGTCGACCGGTAGCATGCTGCGTGCCTGATACAGGGTATTGATGGCCTGCCAGTCGGTCGCGTTTTGCGCCCGGCGTACGCGAAAACCGCGGAATACCCGTTGCGCTGGCCGGTAGTCGGTAAACCAAAGGCGCAGGGTGTCGGACGGGTCGAGGAACAGTTGTTGCGGGGCCTGGGCCAGCACCTGCTGGGGCGCGGCCACGTACAGGGCTATGTCGCGCTCGCCGGGGCTTTCGTCCAGCAGCGCCTCGGCCAGGCTGGTCGGGTTGGGGTAGGTATGGCCGATCAGCAGCCGACCCCAGCCGCAGTGCACGGCACGCGGCTGGTTGTGGGGCTGGCTGCCGTCGCCGGCCAGGCGCGCCTGCAGGCGCTCGTAGGACGGCGCCTGGCCGCGCAGCAGGCGCTGACCGTAAGCGATTTCATGGGCTTTCATCGGTCAGATTCCTTGTTCGCTCAACCACAGGTTCAGCGCCGCCAGCTGCCACAGCTTGGAGCCGCGCAGCGGGGTGAGCTGGCCATGCGGGTTACTCAGCAGGCGGTCGACCATGGCCGGGTTGAACAGGCCACGGTCCTGGCTGGGGTCGGTCAGCAGCTCGCGCACCCAACCCAGGGTGGCGCCTTCCAGGTGCTTCAGGCCCGGTACCGGGAAGTAGCCCTTCTTACGGTCGATCACCTCATGCGGGATCACCCGTCGTGCCGCCTGCTTGAGCACCTGTTTGCCGCCGTCGGGCAGCTTGAAGCGCGCCGGGATACGCGCTGAAAGCTCCACCAGGCGGTAGTCGAGGAACGGTGTGCGCGCTTCCAGGCCCCAGGCCATGGTCATATTGTCCACGCGTTTGACCGGGTCATCCACCAGCATCACCGTGCTGTCCAGGCGCAGGGCCTTGTCCACGGCGTCGCGGGCGCCGGGGCGGGCGAAGTGCTCGCGCACGAAGTCGCCGGCCGCGTCGGTTTCCAGCAACCAGGGCGCCTGCACGGTGTCGCGGTACTCGGCGTGGCTGCGGTCGAAGAACGCGTCGCGGTAAGCCGAGAAGGCATCCTCGGCGCCGTCCACCTGCGGGTACCAGTGGTAGCCGGCGAACAGCTCGTCCGCACCCTGGCCGCTTTGCACGCCCTTGCAATGCTTGGCCACTTCCCGCGACAGCAGGTAGAAGGCGATACAGTCGTGGCTGACCATTGGCTCGCTCATGGCGCGAAACGCTGATGGCAACTGCTCGATGATCTCGTGTTCGGCGATGCGCAACTGGTGGTGGCGGGTGCCGTAGTGCTTGGCGATCAGGTCCGAATACTGGAACTCGTCGCCACGCTCGCCACCGGCGTCTTCGAAACCGATGGAGAACGTGGACAGGTCGTCCACGCCCGCTTCGCGCAACAGGCCGACCAGCAGGCTGGAGTCGACACCCCCGGACAGCAGCACGCCGACGTCGACGGCAGCACGTTGGCGGATGGCCACGGCCTCGCGGGTGGCGTCGAGCACGCGGGTGGTCCAGCCTTCCAGGTCCAGCTCACGCTCATCAGGGTTGGCACCGTATTTCAGCTGCCACCAAGTCTGGCGTTCGACTTCGCCATGGCGATCGACGCGCATCCAGGTGCCGGGCTCCAGCTTTTGCACGTTGGCCAGCAAGGTGCGCGGTGCCGGTACCACGGCGTGGAAGTTCAGGTAATGGTTGAGCGCCACCGGGTCGAGCACCGGGTCGATGTCGCCACCCTTGAGCAGGGCCGGGAGGGTCGAGGCGAAGCGCAGGCGCTCGCCGTCGCGTGACAGGTACAGCGGCTTTACGCCCAGGCGGTCGCGGGCCAGGAACAGGCGCTGGTTGTCGCGCTCCCAGATGGCCAGGGCGAACATGCCGTTGAGCTTGGGCAGCAACGCCGCGCCCCAGGCGTGGTAACCCTTGAGCAGCACCTCGGTGTCGCCATCGGACCAAAAGCTGTAGCCCAGGTCCTGTAGCTCGTGGCGCAACTCGGGGAAGTTGTAGATGGCACCGTTGAACGCCAGTGACAGGCCCAAGGTGTTGTCGACCATTGGCTGCGCCGAGCCGTCGGACAAGTCCATGATTTTCAGGCGCCGGTGCCCGAGGGCGATCGGGCCTTGGCTATGGAAGCCCCACGCATCCGGGCCGCGAGGCGCCAGGTGATGGGTAATGCGCTCTACCGCAGCCAGGTCGGCTGGGCGAGGGGCTTGGTCCATGGGGGTGAAACGCAACTCTCCTGCTAATCCGCACATAAGTCCTTACCGGTTTTTCCGTTGGGGAGGGGGGGCCCAGGATTCGGGCACCTTAAGGAACTGACCGGTGTGCTTTTTGAGAGTTTTAGAACGATTTGTTATATGTGGTTGGGTTGGTGGGTGTTCGTCTTGGGTTTTGTGGTGTTGCGTAAATCGAGCGCCGCCCGCGCGGCGCATCGCGAGCTGCGCTCGCTCCTACGTTTGTTTCGGCCAGTAACGCCTGTGGAAGGCGCGCGCGACCGCCTTGTTGGTACGACGCGATATCATGTCAGCCGCCAAGGCGTACGCGCGCAAATCCCCCAGGAATAACTGGCCCGAAACAAACGTAGGAGCGAGCGCAGCTCGCGATGCGCCGCGCGGGCGGCGCTCGATCTCACAGGCGCAGCAAATCCATCGGCAAGCCCCCCGATGCAATCACTTCCCCCGAATCAACCGCCGCAAAGCAAACCGGCTCGGATGACAAGCCTCTGCCACCGCCCGGGGCAACGGCAGCGGCTCCCCGCATATCCAGGCCGCCACCAGCTCGCCACTCAGCGGCGCCGTGATCAACCCGCGCGACCCGTGACCACTGTTCACATACAACCCATCCAGCCAAGGGCAGGCCACATCCGGCACCTGCCGCGCATCCCGGCTCAGCACCGCATAGGCCTCGGCAAACGCCTGCACATCCGCTACCGGCCCTACGATCGGCAGATAATCCGGGCTTGTGCAACGGAACGCCGCACGCCCCTGCAACTGCTCGGCGTCCAGCTCGGCCACACCCAAGCGCTGCGCCAGATCGACGGAAATCTCGTCCAGCATTGCCAGGTTGCCCTGATGTTCGGCAACCGTCGGCGCCAGGTCTTCGCTCTGGAAGTCGAAGCTTGCGCCCAAGGTATGCTCATCCTCGCGGGGTGGCGCTACATAACCCTCTGCGCATACCACGGTGCTGAGCATGCGGCTGCTGGCAGTGGCCGGCAGCCGGGTAATCTGCCCGCGAATGCGCTTGAGCGGCAACTGTGCACAAGGCTCGAAACGCCGAACGTCGGCGGCACCGGCCAGGATCACCACCGGTGCACTGGCCAGCAGGCGCTCACCCGCCCAGGCTTGCCACTGGCCATCCACCTTGCGCAGCTCAAGCACTTCCTGGTGTGTCACCCGTTGAATCCCCGGGTGCTGCAACTGCTGCTGACACAGGGCCGGCGGGTGCACCCAACCGCCTTCGGGGTAGAACAGGCCGCCGGCCGGCAGGGCCACACCGGCAATGGCTTCGGCCTCGGTGCGCGCCAGGGTGTGCAGCAAGGCGTGGTCGAAAGCGGCAGCCAGCTTGCCCTGGCGTTCGGCCTCTTTGCTGTCGAAGGCCAGTTGCAGCACCCCGCAGGCATCCCAGTCACGGCCACGCTGCAAGCGCTCGAGCTGGCGACGGGTGTAGCCGAAACCGGACAGGATCATTTGCGACAGCGCTGTGCCATGCGCAGACAGCTTGAGGTACAGCACCCCCTGCGGGTTGCCCGAGGCTTCCCGGGCCGGTGCATCGTGGCGTTCCAGCACGGTCACCTGCCAGCCACGCCGGGCCAGGCTGGCCGCGCTTGTGCTGCCAGCGAGCCCGGCGCCGATTACGAGCGCTTCACGCGGCCCTGGAATGGCGGGCGGGCGCGCATACCAAGGCGCTTTGGGGCCGGGCCGGGGGCCGACGTAAGCGCCGCTCATCACTTCCCACTTCTTGCCGATGCCCGGCACTTTCTTCATGGCGAAGCCGGCTTCGACCAGGCTGCGGCGCACCCAACCCGTGGTGGTGAAGGTGCCCAGCACGGTGCCGGCGTGCGACAGCCGCGCCAGTTGCGCAAACAGCTCCGGGGTCCACATGTCGGGGTTCTTCGCCGGGGCGAAACCATCGAGGAACCACACATCGATCTGCGCATCGAGCTGCGGCAGCTGTTCCAGTACATCACCGACCAGCAGCGTCAGGGTGACCCTGCCCTCGGCGAAGGTGAATTGCTGGAAGCCCTGGTGCACCGCCACGTACTGCTCCAGCAGCGGTTCGGTGTAGGCGGCAAGCTCAGGCCACAGGTGTACTGCGCGGGCCATGTCAGCCAGGCTGAGTGGGTATTTTTCGACGCTGACGAAGTGCAGGCGCGCGTTGCTGTGGGCATGCTCTTCAAACAGCTGCCAGGCGCAGAAAAAGTTCATGCCAGTGCCAAAGCCGGTTTCGCCGATCACCAGGCAGGCGTGCGGGGCCAGGCTGGCAAAACGCTCGGCCAGGCGGGTCTGGCCGAGGAACACATGTTTGGTTTCTTCGATGCCTTCGTTGACCGCGAAATAAACGTCGTCGTATTGCCGCGAGTGGGGGCGGCCCTGGTCGTCCCAGTCGATCTGGGCATGCTGGAGGAGGGTGGACATGGTTGGCTCGGTTGCAGCAGATGGTCGGGATTTTATGCCATCTGATGATTTTGCGCAGGCACAGGCGGCCCACAAATCCGCTAGTCTTGCTTATCCATTGAAGGAGCCAGTGCATGTTCGAATCCGCCGAAATCGGCCACAGCATCGACAAGGAGGCTTACGACGCCGAGGTACCCGCTTTACGCGAGGCCCTGCTCGAAGCCCAGTACGAACTCAAGCAGCAGGCGCGCTTCCCGGTGATCGTGCTGATCAACGGCATCGAAGGTGCCGGCAAGGGTGAGACGGTAAAACTGCTCAACGAGTGGATGGACCCGCGCATGATCGATGTGCTCACCTTCGATCAGCAGACCGACGAAGAGCTGGCTCGCCCGCCGGCCTGGCGCTATTGGCGGGCCTTGCCCCCCAAGGGGCGGATGGGTGTGTTCTTCGGCAACTGGTACAGCCAGATGCTGCAGGGGCGGGTGCACGGGGTATTCAAGGATGCCGTGCTCGACCAGGCCATCATGGGCGCCGAGCGGCTGGAGCAGATGCTGTGCGATGAAGGTGCACTGATCATCAAGTTCTGGTTCCACCTGTCCAAGAAGCAGATGAAGGCTCGTCTGAAATCGCTCAAGGACGACCCGCTGCACAGCTGGAAGATCAGTCCGCTGGACTGGCAGCAGTCCGAAACCTACGACCGCTTCGTGCGTTTTGGCGAACGCGTACTGCGCCGCACCAGCCGCGACTACGCGCCGTGGCACATCATCGAAGGCGTCGACCCGAACTACCGCAGCCTGGCAGTGGGGCGCATCCTGCTGGAAAGCCTGCAAGCCGCACTGGCCAACAACCCCAAGGGCAAGCACCAGGGCAACGTCGCCCCGCTGGGCCGCAGCATCGACCAGCGCAGCCTGCTCGGTGCCCTGGACATGACCGTGCGGCTGGATAAATCCGACTACCAGGAACAGCTGGTCACCGAACAGGCCCGCCTGGCCGGCCTGCTGCGCGACAAGCACATGCGCAGGCACGCGTTGGTGGCGGTGTTCGAAGGCAACGACGCCGCCGGCAAGGGCGGCGCGATCCGCCGAGTGGCAGCGGCGCTGGACCCCCGCCAGTACCGTATCGTGCCGATTGCCGCACCCACCGAAGAAGAACGCGCGCAGCCTTACCTGTGGCGGTTCTGGCGGCATATTCCGGCACGCGGCAAATTCACCATTTTCGACCGGTCCTGGTATGGCCGGGTGCTGGTCGAGCGGGTGGAGGGCTTCTGCAGCCCGGCCGACTGGATGCGCGCCTATAGCGAGATCAACGACTTTGAAGAGCAGTTGGTGAATGCCGGCGTGGTGGTGGTCAAGTTCTGGCTGGCGATTGATCAGCAGACCCAGCTGGAGCGCTTCGAAGAGCGTGAGCAGATCCCGTTCAAGCGTTACAAGATTACCGAGGACGACTGGCGCAACCGGGACAAGTGGGACGACTACGTCCAGGCCGTAGGCGACATGGTCGACCGCACCAGCAGCGAGATCGCGCCGTGGACGTTGGTAGAGGCCAACGACAAGCGCTGGGCGCGGGTGAAGGTGTTGCGCACCATCAACCAGGCCCTTGAGGCGGCGTTTGCCAAGGACAAGAAATAGCTGAAAGTGTTGTTGCCTGTCCTGGCCCTTTCGCGGGTTTACCCGCGAAGAGGCCGGCACAGGCTATAGATGACTCAGCCCTTGCCACCCGGTGCCAGCATGTTCTCCGGCCTTACCCACTGGTCAAACTGCTCATTGGTCAGGTACTTCAATTCCAGCGCAGCCTCGCGCAAGGTCTTGCCCTCGTTATAAGCCTTCTTGGCAATCTCCGCCGCCTTGTCATAGCCAATATGCGGGTTAAGTGCCGTCACCAGCATCAACCCGCGTTCCAGGTGCGCAGCCATCTGCCCGGCATCCGGCTCGATGCCCGCCACGCAGTGCAGCTGGAAGTTGCTGCAGCCATCGGCCAGCAGTTCGATCGACTGCAACAGGTTATGGATGATCACCGGCTTGAACACATTGAGCTGCAAATGCCCCTGGCTGGCGGCAAAGCCGATGGCCGCGTCGTTGCCCAGTACCTGGCAGGCCAGCATCGACAGCGCCTCGCACTGGGTAGGGTTGACCTTGCCCGGCATGATCGAGCTGCCGGGTTCGTTGGCTGGCAGGCGCACTTCGGCCAGCCCGGCGCGCGGGCCGGAGCCGAGCAGGCGCAGGTCGTTGGCAATTTTCATCAGGGCCACGGCCAGGGTCTTCAACGCGCCCGCCAGGCTGGTCAGCGGTTCGTGGCCGGCGAGGGCGGCGAACTTGTTCGGTGCTGTGACGAACGGCAGGCCGGATTCCGCCGCCAGCTCGGCAGCGATGGCCTCGGCAAAGCCATGCGGGGCATTAAGGCCGGTACCCACGGCGGTGCCGCCCTGGGCCAGCTCACAGACCGCCGGCAGGGTAGCGCGGATGGCTCGTTGGGCGTAATCGAGCTGGGCAACGAAAGCCGAGACCTCCTGGCCGAAGGTGATTGGCGTGGCATCCATCATGTGCGTGCGGCCAGTCTTCACCAGCTTTTGGTGGCGCGCTGACAACTCTGCCAGTCCCGACGACAGTTCGGCGATGGCCGGCAGCAGCTTGTCGTGCACCGCTTGGGCTGCAGCAATGTGCATGGCGGTGGGGAAGCAGTCGTTGGAGCTTTGCGAGCGGTTGACGTGGTCGTTGGGGTGTACCGGCGCCTTGCCGCCACGGCCCTTGCCGGCCAGTTCGTTGGCGCGCCCGGCAATCACTTCGTTGACGTTCATGTTGCTCTGGGTGCCGCTGCCGGTCTGCCAGACGACCAACGGAAACTGGTCGTCATGCTGGCCATCCAGCACTTCGTCGGCGGCCTGTTCGATCAGCCGGGCGATGTCGGCCGGCAGGTCGCCATTGCGGTCGTTAACGCGTGCAGCGGCCTTCTTGATCAGCGCCAGGGCGTGCAGCACCGCGAGGGGCATGCGTTCCTTGCCAATGGCGAAGTTGATCAGCGAACGCTGGGTTTGCGCACCCCAATAAGCGTCCTCCGGAACTTCGACCGGGCCCAGGCTGTCTGTCTCGATACGGCTCATTCTGTACTCACTCCTGTGTAGTTCGAATTCGCAGTTTAGGCCCTGAATCGACCGAGCGGTTCCGTCGCTCGTCGTGCCACTTGAGCACATCGCCACCACGGCGCAGAATGCTCTACTCTGAGGTACCCGCCTCCCTCTCCTTGAAGGAAATGCAATGACCCGTCTCCGTGTCCTTTGTGCCGCCGTTGCCCTGGTTTGCGCCAGCGGCCAGGTGCTCGCTGCCACCGCCAGCCATAACGCTGCTGCCGAGAAGTTCCTGACCCTGGCCAACGCCGACAAGCTGGGCACCCCGGTGTACATGCAAGTGCAGCAGATGTTCGCCCAGCGCTTCGCCCAGACCAAGGCCCCGGCCGCCAAGCAGCCGGTGCTGGAAAGCTACCAGGCCAAGGCCAACGCCGCACTGGACAACGCCATCGGCTGGAACAAACTGAAGCCGAAGATGGTCGACCTGTACACCCAGACGTTCACCGAGCAGGAACTCAAAGACCTGGTCAAGTTCTACGAATCGCCGCTGGGCAAGAAGGTGCTGCGTGAAATGCCCAAGGTCACCCAGCAGTCGGCCCAGCTGACCCAGCAGAGCCTGGAGCCAGCAGTACCCGTGGTGAACAAGCTGCTGGAAGACATGACCAAAGAGCTGGACCCGAACGCTGGCAAGGCCGCCGCTCCGGCGAAGAAGTGAGTACGCCGCAATGACCATGCAGCAGCGCATTGAACAGCAACTGGCGGCCCTGGCGCCGGAACACCTGCAAGTGCTCAACGAAAGCCACATGCACAGTCGTGGTCAGGAGACCCACTACAAGGCAGTGATCGTCAGCGAGCAGTTTGCCGGGTTGAACAGCGTCAAGCGCCACCAGAAGGTGTACGCCACCATGGGTGAGCTGATGGGCGAAATTCACGCCCTGGCCATCCACACCTACACCGCCGAAGAGTGGGCCAAGGTCGGCGTTGCACCGGCCTCGCCGGTGTGCGCGGGCGGCGGGCACTGAAACCTTTCTGTCGTTCTGGTAGAATTCGCAACGCGCCGCTTGTCGGCGCGTTTTTATTTGTCAATCCGGTCCGCCCTTTACGAGGGCAACCACCTGGAGAACCTGCTTCATGTCCCAAGCCATCGTCGTCGCGGCGCTGTACAAATTCGTCACCCTGGAAGACTACGTCGAGCTGCGTGAGCCGCTGCTCAAGGCCATGCTCGACAACAACGTCAAAGGCACCCTGCTGCTGGCCCACGAGGGCATCAACGGCACCGTGTCGGCCACCCGCGAAGGCATCGATGGCCTGCTGGCCTGGCTGCGCAACGACCCGCGTCTGGTCGATGTCGACCACAAAGAGTCGTACTGCGACGAACAGCCGTTCTACCGCACCAAGGTGAAGCTCAAGAAAGAAATCGTCACCCTCGGCGTGCCAGGCGTAGACCCCAACCAGGCGGTCGGCACCTATGTCGAGCCCAAGGACTGGAACGCCCTGATCAGCGACCCGGAAGTGCTGCTGATCGACACCCGCAACGACTACGAAGTGGCCATTGGTACCTTCAAAGGTGCCATCGACCCCAAGACCGAGACCTTCCGCGAGTTTCCGGAGTACATCAAGGCCAACTTCGACCCGAGCAAGCACAAGAAGGTCGCCATGTTCTGCACCGGCGGCATCCGTTGCGAAAAAGCCTCCAGCTACATGCTCGGTGAAGGCTTCGAGGCGGTCTATCATCTTAAGGGCGGCATCCTGAAATACTTCGAGGAAGTGCCTCAGGAAGAAAGCCTGTGGGACGGCGACTGCTTCGTCTTCGACAACCGCGTCACGGTGCGCCATGACCTGAGCAAAGGCGAGTACGACCAGTGCCACGCCTGCCGCCACCCGATCAATGCAGAGGAACGCGCGTCCGAGCACTATTCGCCAGGGGTCAGCTGCCCGCATTGCTGGGACACCCTGAGCGAAAAGACCCGGCGCAGTGCCATCGACCGGCAGAAGCAGATCGAGCTGGCCAAGGCCCGCAACCTGCCGCACCCGATCGGTTACAACTACAAAGCCGAGGCTTGATGCATGTCTGCACGCCTGATCTATGTGATGGACCCGATGTGCTCCTGGTGCTGGGGTTTCGCGCCAGTGGCGGGGGCCCTGATCGCCCAGGCGCGTGAGGCCGGTATCGCAACCCGTCTGGTGGTGGGTGGGCTGCGCACCGGTGGCAGTGCGCTGGACAGCTCTACCCGCAAGTACATCCTCGAACACTGGCAGGCGGTGGCCGATGCCACCGGCCAGCCGTTCCGCTTCGAGGGGGCCATGCCCGACGGCTTCGTCTACGACACCGAACCGGCCTGCCGTGCCCTGGTCACAGCCCGCGAGCTGGACGCCGAGCGCGTCTGGCCGCTGCTGGCGCTGATTCAGCGTTCGTTCTACGAGCAGGGCGTGGATGTGACCACTGCGCCGCAGCTGGTCGAACTGGCCGAACAGGCAGGCTTCGACCGTGCCGTGTTCGCCGAAACCTTCGCCCGTGCCGACACCCGTGCGGCCACTGCGGCCGACTTCAGCTGGGCACAGGACCTGGGTATTGCCGGTTTCCCGACCTTGCTGGCCGAGCGCAACGGCCAACTGGCCCTGCTGACCAACGGCTACCAGCCGCTGGAGCGCCTGCAACCCTTGCTCGGCCGTTGGCTGCAGCAGGCCGCCTGTGCTTGATGTGCCTGGGTCACCCGACCCGGTACCGGGCAAGCCATACACTGCGGCCGATCGGCTGAGCTGGGCGGAAATCCGCCGCCTGGCCCTGCACCACAAGCAAAACCTCTGGTCCGCCAACCTCATCGCTGTGCTGGCGGCGTGTTGCAGCGTGCCCATTCCGCTGCTGCTGCCGTTGCTGGTGGATGAAGTGCTGTTGGGCCACGGCGATGCCGCGCTCAAGTGGATGAACCACCTGCTGCCGTCCAGCTGGCAGGTGGCAGCCGGCTACATTGGCCTGATGCTGGCGCTCACCCTGTGCCTGCGCCTGGCGGCGCTGGCGTTCAACGTGATCCAGGCCAAGCTGTTTGCCGGCTTGGCCAAGGACATCGTCTACCGCCTGCGAATTCGCCTTATAGAGCGGCTCAAGCGCATCTCGCTGAAGGAGTACGAAAGCCTGGGCAGCGGCACGGTAACCACCCACTTGGTCACCGACCTGGACACCCTCGACAAGTTCGTGGGCGAAACCCTCAGCCGTTTCCTGGTGGCCATGCTGACGTTGACCGGCACGGCGGCGATCCTGATCTGGATGCACTGGCAGCTGGCGTTGCTGATTTTGCTGTTCAACCCGCTGGTGATCTATTTCACCGTGCAGCTGGGCAAGCGCGTCAAACACCTGAAAAAGCTCGAAAACGACAGCACCGCGCGTTTTACCCAGGCGCTGGCGGAAACGCTCGATGCCATCCAGGAAATCCGTGCCGGCAACCGCCAGGGCTACTTCCTGGGCCGCCTTGGCCTGCGTGCCCGCGAAGTGCGCGACTACGCCGTGGATTCGCAGTGGAAAAGCGATGCCAGTGGCCGTGCCAGTGGCCTGCTGTTCCAGTTCGGCATCGATATTTTCCGTGCAGCAGCCATGCTCACCGTGCTGTTCTCCGACCTGTCGATCGGCCAGATGCTGGCGGTGTTCAGCTACCTGTGGTTCATGATCGGCCCGGTGGAACAGCTGCTCAACCTGCAATACGCCTACTACGCCGCGGGCGGTGCGCTGAGCCGCCTCAACGAACTGCTGGCGCGTGCTGACGAGCCGCAATACCCGGCCGCCTGCGACCCGTTCGCCGGGCGCGACACGGTGGGCATCGAGGTGCGCGACTTGCGTTTTGCCTATGCCGACGAGCCAGTGCTGGATAACCTGGACCTGTCCATCGCCCCGGGTGAAAAGGTGGCAATTGTCGGTGCCAGTGGCGGCGGCAAAAGCACCTTGGTGCAGCTGTTGCTGGGCCTTTATAGCGCCCAGGCCGGTACCATCCGCTTTGGCGGTGCCAGCCTGCAGGAAATCGGCCTGGAAACCCTGCGTGAAAACGTGGCGGTGGTGTTGCAGCACCCGTCACTGTTCAACGACACCGTGCGCGCCAACCTGACCATGGGCCGAGACTGCAGCGACGACGCCTGCTGGCAAGCGCTGCGCATCGCTCAGCTGGATGCCACCATTGCGGCCTTGCCGCAGGGCCTGGACAGTGTGGTGGGTCGCTCTGGCGTGCGCTTGTCCGGCGGCCAGCGTCAGCGCCTGGCCATCGCCCGCATGGTGTTGGCCGAGCCCAAGGTGGTGATTCTCGACGAGGCCACCTCGGCGCTGGATGCTGCCACCGAGTACAACCTGCATCAGGCATTGGCGCGCTTCCTCAGCGGCCGTACCACGCTGATCATCGCCCACCGCCTGTCGGCGGTGAAACAGGCCGACCGGGTGCTGGTATTTGATGGTGGGCATGTCGCCGAAGATGGCGACCACCAGCAGCTGATCGCCGAGGGTGGGTTATACGCCAAGCTTTATGGGCACCTGCAGCAGAGCTGACGTTCAAACTGTACAAATCCCCCGATTCCCTGTCATAAAAATCCCCTCCACAACGATGGCAAATGGCCTACGCTGTGCTTGTCTGGGTTGATTTGCGCCTTATCTGCTCTGTGACAGGGAATCCATGAAGGGACATCGCACTCTAGAAGCGCCTAAGTTGCTCGGCATCACCTGGCCCTTCATCGCCGTTGTGGTCTTCCAGGTGGCGCTGGGCAGCCTCAGCCTTTATACGCTGTCGGCCGTGCGCGCCTATGTCGCGGGCGAAAGCCTGTGGTCCAAGGCGCAGAAAGACGCCATCTACTACCTTAACCTGTACGCCGAAACCCGCGACGACAGCACCTATCAGCGCTATCGCCAAGCCATTACCGTGCCGCAGGGTGACCACCAGTTGCGCGAGGTGCTCGACCAGCCCAACCCTGATCTGGATGCCGCTCGCCGGGCGGTGCTGCAGGGTGGCAACCACCCCGACGATGTCGAGCGGATCATCTGGTTCTACCGCAATTTCCGCAACATCAGCTATATGCAGACAGCCATCGACTACTGGGACATCGGCGACGACTACCTGGCCAAGCTCGATGTGCTGGCTGGCGAGATGCGCCAGAGCTTTGCCACTGGCCCGGCAGACACCCAGGCAGTGAGTGCCTGGAAGGCCCGTATCGTCACCATCAACGAGGGTGTCACACCCGCCGCCAAGGCGTTCAGTGATGCGCTGGGTGAAGGCTCGCGGATGCTGTTGCGGGTGTTGCTGATCACCAACCTGCTGACGGCCATGTTCCTGATTACCATCGCCTGGCGCCGCTCCAGCAAGCTGCTGGCCCAACGGCAAGCCTTCGCCAGTGCCCTGCAGGAGGAAAAGGAGCGGGCACAGATCACCCTGCAGGCCATTGGTGATGCGGTGATAACCACCGACGTGGAGGGCAACATCGGCTACATGAACCCGGCCGCCGAGCAACTGACCCACTGGCAGTCTGGTCAAGCCCAGGGCCTGCCGCTGTCAGCGCTGTTTAGCCTGGTGGATGAGCAAGCTGAAGAGGATAGCAGCAGCCTGGTCGAGCAGGTGCTTAGCGGTAGCCTCAAGGGCGGCGCGGAGCATGCCCGGCTGATTCAGCGCCTGGATGGCAGTACCGTGTCGATCAACCTGGTAGGTTCGCCCATCGTCAGCGATGGCCAGGTCAGCGGCATCGTACTGGTACTGCATGACATGACCCAGGAACGCCAGTACATCGCTAACCTGTCCTGGCAGGCCACTCACGATGCCCTGACCGGCCTGGCCAACCGGCGCGAGTTCGAGTATCGCCTGGAGCAGGCGCTCAATGGCCTGGCGCGCCAGGCTGGGCGGCATTCGCTGATGTTCCTTGACCTCGACCAGTTCAAGCTGGTGAACGACACCTGCGGCCACGCCGCCGGTGACGAGCTGCTGCGGCACATCTGCGCCGTGCTGCAATCCGGCCTGCGTGAAGGCGATACCCTGGCGCGGCTGGGGGGTGACGAATTTGGCGTGCTGCTGGAAAACTGCCCATCCGACCAGGCCGAGCGCATTGCCGAACAGTTACGCCAGATGGTGCAGAGCCTGCATTTCGTGTGGAAGGGGCGGCCGTTCGTCACCACGGTCAGTGTTGGCCTGGTGCACATGGCCCAGCCCCCCGGTACCCTCGAAACCTCGCTGCGCGCCGCCGACATGGCCTGCTACATGGCCAAGGAAAAGGGGCGCAACCGCGTGCAGGTGTACCACGCCGATGACAGCGAGCTGTCCATGCGCTTTGGTGAAATGGCCTGGATCCAGCGTTTGCATGTGGCCCTGGAAGAAAACCGCTTCTGCCTGTACGCCCAGGAAATTGCCCCGCTGAAAACGTTCGAAGGGCCGGGCCATATCGAAATCCTGCTGCGCCTGCACGACGAAAGTGGCCGTACCATTCTGCCCAGCAGCTTCATTCCGGCAGCCGAGCGCTATGGCCTGATGACCGCGCTGGACCGCTGGGTGGTGCGCAATGTGTTCCAGGTCATCCGCCAATGCCTGGACGAAGGGCGTGAAGGGCCGCTGTCGATCTGCGCGATCAACCTGTCAGGGTCGAGCATCGGCGATGACAAGTTTCTCGAGTACCTGCAGCGGCTGTTTGTCGAATACGCCATCCCGCCGCGGATGATCTGTTTCGAAATCACCGAAACCAGCGCCATTGCCAACCTGGGTAGCGCCATCCGCTTCATCAACGAGTTGAAGGGGCTGGGCTGCCGCTTCTCGCTCGATGATTTTTGCGCTGGCATGTCGTCGTTCGCCTACCTCAAGCATTTGCCCGTGGATTTCCTGAAAATTGACGGCAGTTTCGTCAGGGACATGCTCGACGACCCGGTCAACCGGGCCATGGTCGAGGTCATCAACCATATCGGCCATGTCATGGGGAAACGCACCATCGCCGAGTTCGTCGAAACACCCTTGATCGAGCAGGCCCTACAGGAAATAGGCGTGGATTACGCCCAGGGTTACCTGATCGAACGCCCGCAGGTGTTCACCTGTGACAGTCTGCAGCGCCAACGGATCGCCGCCCGGCCTCTGTTGCAGCGCGCACCTGGCACGTTTCGCTAGCTAGAAATCACAAGGATCAAGGAGCTGAAAGTGATTGATGCATTCGTTCGTATCGGGCCTTTGATGGACCCCGCCAGCTACCCCCAGTGGGCCCAGCAACTGATTGAAGACTGTCGCGAAAGCAAGCGCCGGGTGGTCGAGCATGAGTTCTATGCGCGCCTGCGCGATGGCCAGCTCAAGCAGTCGACCATTCGCCAGTACCTGATCGGTGGCTGGCCGGTGGTGGAGCAGTTTTCGCTGTACATGGCCCACAACCTGACCAAGACCCGTTATGGGCGGCACCAGGGCGAAGACATGGCGCGGCGCTGGTTGATGCGCAATATCCGGGTTGAGCTGAACCACGCCGACTACTGGGTGAACTGGTGTCAGGCGCATGGCGTACACCTGCATGAGTTGCAGGCCCAGGAAGTGCCGCCCGAGCTGAACGGCCTGAACGACTGGTGCTGGCGTGTGTGTGCTACTGAGAACCTGGCCATTTCCATGGCGGCGACCAACTACGCCATCGAGGGGGCTACCGGGGAGTGGTCGGCGGTGGTGTGCTCGACCGACACCTACGCACAGGGCTTCCCGGAGGACCAGCGCAAGCGGGCGATGAAGTGGCTGAAGATGCATGCCCAGTATGACGATGCGCACCCGTGGGAGGCGCTGGAGATCATCTGTACCCTGGCGGGCGAGAACCCGACGCTGGGGCTGCGCACCGAGCTGCGCAGGGCGATTTGCAAGAGTTACGACTGCATGTTCCTGTTCCTGGAACGGTGCATGCAGATGGAAGGGCGCCAGCAAGGCCGCCTGCGCCCGGCGTTGGCAGCGGGCTAAGGCCCTGGGGTCGCTTTGCGACCCATCGCGACACAAGGCCGCTCCTACAGGGGATCGCGTACCCTTGTAGGAGCGGCCTTGCGTCGCGATTGGCTGCACAGCAGCCCCGGCAATCTCAAGCCTTACTGAGCGTTGAACGCCTGCCCATTCACCCCGGTGCTGTCCGGCCCCATCAGGTACAGGTACACCGGCATGATCTCTTCGGGCAGCGGGTTGTTCTGCGGGTTCTCGCTGGGGTAGGCCTGGGCGCGCATCGCCGTGCGCGTGGCGCCCGGGTTGATGCTGTTGGAGCGCACCGGCGCCACGCCTTCCAGCTCGTCGGCCAGGGTCTGCATCAGGCCCTCGGTGGCGAATTTCGAAACGCCATAGGCGCCCCAGTAGGCACGGCCTTTACGCCCGACACTGCTGCTGGTGAACACCACCGACGCGTCTTGCGACAGTTTCAATAGCGGCAGCAGGGTGCTGGTGAGCATGAAGGTGGCATCGACGTTGATGTGCATCACGCGCATGAAGTTGTCGCCCGATAGCTGCTCCAGCGGCGTGCGCGGGCCAATGATCGAGGCATTGTTCAGCAGCCCGTCCAGGCGGCCGAACTGATCCTCGATCATTACCGCCAGTTCGTCGTACTGGTGGGGCAGGGCGGTTTCCAGGTTGAACGGGATGACCACCGGTTGCGGATGCCCGGCGGCTTCGATCTGGTCGTAGACCTCGTTCAGGTTGGCCTCGGTCTTGCCCAGCAGCAGCACGGTGGCGCCTAACGCGGCGTAGGCCTTGGCGGCAGCGGCACCGATGCCGCGGCCGGCACCGGTAACCAGAATGACCCGGCCTTGCAGCAGGTCGGGGCGGGCGGTGTAGTCGAACATGGTAGGTCCTTCGTGTTCGTTGGCGGGGGTCAGCAGCCGCACAGCGCGCTGTCGATCACTTTGCGCAGTTCCAGCGGGTGGTCCACCACCACGTCGGCACCCCAGTTGTTTGGGTTGTCCTCTGGATGAATATAGCCGTAACGCACCGCCGCCGTGCGGGTGCCGGCGTCGCGGCCAGACTCGATGTCGCGCAGGTCGTCGCCGACGAACAGCACGCTGGCCGGGTCCAGGTCCAGGGTTTTGCAGGCCAGGATCAGCGGCTCGGGGTCGGGCTTGCTGTTTTTCACATGGTCCGGGCAGATCAGCAATGCCGAACGCTCGGCCAGGCCCAGCTGCTGCATGATCGGCTCGGCGAAACGCACCGGCTTGTTGGTGACCACGCCCCACACCAGGTTGCCTTTCTCGATGTCGGCCAGCAACTCGGCCATGCCGTCGAACAGCTTGCTGTGCACCGCGCAGTCGCGCTGGTAGCGCTCCAGGAACTCCAGGCGCAGCGCCTCGAAGCCTTCGGCCTCCGGGGCCATGGCAAACGTGGCGGCTACCATGGCGCGGGCACCGCCCGAGATCACGCCGCGGATCAGGTTGTCGTCAACGGCCGGCAGGCCGCGCTCGGCGAGCATGGCCTGGCAGATGGCGATGAAGTCTGGCGCCGTGTCCAGCAAGGTGCCGTCCATGTCGAAGAGTACTGCTCGCAAACGCATGCTCATTCCTCGCGCAGGGTCTGGATCATGTAGTTGACGTCGACGTCGCTGTTGAGCTTGTAGTGCTTGGTCAGCGGGTTGTAGGTCAGGCCGATGATGTCTTTGACTTCGAGGCCGGCAGCGCGGCTCCAGGCGCCCAGTTCGGATGGGCGGATGAACTTCTTGAAGTCGTGGGTGCCGCGCGGCAGCATTTTCAGGATGTACTCGGCGCCGACGATGGCCAGCAGGTAGGCCTTGGGGTTGCGGTTGATGGTGGAGAAGAACACCTGGCCGCCCGGCTTGACCATGCGGTAGCAGGCGCGAATCACCGAAGACGGGTCGGGCACGTGCTCGAGCATTTCCAGGCAGGTGACCACGTCGAACTGTTCAGGCATCTCTTCGGCCAGGGCTTCGGCGGTGATCTGCCGGTATTCCACCTGCACGCCGGACTCCAGCTGGTGCAGTTGGGCCACGGCCAAGGGAGCTTCGCCCATGTCGATACCGGTCACCGTGGCGCCGCGCAGGGCCATGGCTTCGCTGAGGATGCCGCCGCCGCAGCCGACGTCCAGCACCTTCTTGCCGGCCAGGCTGGCGCGTTCGTCGATCCAGTTGACGCGCAGCGGGTTGATTTCGTGCAGCGGCTTGAACTCGCTTTCGCGGTCCCACCAGCGGTGGGCCAGCGCTTCGAACTTGGCGATTTCGGCGCGGTCGACGTTGCTCATTGAACAGTCCTCTGAAACTTCGCAAAATTGCGCCGGAGTATACCCGAGCGCTCGGCCCCGAGGGTCGCTATAATCGCCGGCTTTTGATATCCGAACGACGGGGAGAGGCGATGCGCGAGCGACTTTTGGCGGCGGAGAAGGTGACCGGGATCCGCTGGCAGGGCGGCGTCCTGCACCTGCTCGACCAGCGCCTGCTGCCCTCGGATGAACGCTGGCTGGCCTGCGACAATGTCGCGCAGGTGGCGGCGGCGATCCGTGACATGGCAGTACGCGGCGCTTCGGCCATCGGCATTGCCGCCGCTTACGGCCTGGTGCTGGCCCTTGAAGAGCGGCTGGCCGAAGGTGGCGATTGGGAAATGGACCTTGAAGAGGACTTCCTCTGCCTCGCCGAGGCGCGTCCCACCGCAGCCAACCTGTTCTGGGCGCTGAACCGCATGCGCGAGCGCCTGCAGCGCCTGCGCCCGGATGAAGACGTGCTGGCAGCGCTGGAGGCCGAAGCCGTGGCCATCCATGAAAGCGACCGTGAAGCCAACCTGACCATGGCTCAGCAAGGCATCGAACTGATCCGTCGTCACCAGGGCAATGCCCAGACCCTGCTCACCTACGGCAATGCGGGTGCGCTGGCCAGCGGCGGCTTTGGTACCGCGTTGGGGGTGATCCGCGCCGGCTACCTCGAAGGCATGGTCGAGCGGGTGTATGCCGGCGAAACCCGCCCCTGGCTGCAAGGCTCACGCCTGACCGCCTGGGAGCTGGCCAACGAAGGCATCCCGGTCACCCTGTGCGCCGACTCGGCGCTCGCCCACCTGATGAAGACCAAAGGCATCACCTGGGTGGTGGTGGGTGCGGACTGCATCGCTGCCAATGGCGACGTGGCCGGCAAGATTGGCACCTACCAGCTGGCGGTCAGCGCCATGCACCACGGTGTGCGCTTCATGGTGGTGGCGCCGAGTACCAGCATCGACCTGAACCTGGCCACTGGCGAGGATATTCCGCTGGAAGAGCGCGCGGCCGACGAACTGCTGGACATTGCCGGTACCCGGGTGGCGCCGGATGTGGAGGTGTTCAACCCGGTGTTCGACGTGACCCCGGCCGACCTGATCGACGTGATCGTAACCGAGCGAGGCATTGTCGAACGCCCGGATACCGCCAAACTGGCGCAGTTGATGTGCCGCAAGCGGTTGCACTGAGGGCGTAGGGCGGCACAAGATTCACGGCAAGCACACCCGTGCCACATCTCCCCACCGCCCCCGCCTTTGTGATAACATCCGGCAGTTTCCAAGACCGCCCATCACGGCGGCCTTCATTGCGCAGATCCATGGCACAACTCATTGATTTGTCGTAAGTCGTCGCACCCTTATGCGCTGCGGCGGCGAGCTTCGTTCGGCCCTTGATGGAGCTGCGAAGTTTCACCAGAAAAAGGAATCAGGCTTCTCATGGGCGAACTGGCCAAAGAAATCCTCCCGGTCAATATCGAAGACGAACTGAGACAGTCTTACCTCGACTACGCGATGAGCGTGATTGTCGGGCGAGCGCTGCCCGATGCGCGTGACGGCTTGAAGCCCGTGCATCGTCGCGTTCTCTATGCGATGAGCGAACTGGGCAACGACTGGAACAAGCCGTACAAGAAATCCGCCCGTGTGGTCGGTGACGTGATCGGTAAGTACCACCCGCACGGCGACACTGCGGTCTACGACACCATCGTGCGTATGGCCCAGCCGTTCTCGCTGCGCTACCTGCTGGTCGACGGCCAGGGCAACTTCGGTTCGGTGGACGGCGACAACGCCGCAGCCATGCGATACACCGAAGTGCGCATGACCAAGCTGGCCCACGAGCTGCTGGCCGACCTGCACAAGGAAACCGTCGACTGGGTGCCCAACTACGACGGCACCGAGCAGATCCCGGCGGTCATGCCGACCCGTATTCCCAACCTGCTGGTCAACGGTTCCAGCGGTATCGCCGTGGGCATGGCGACCAACATCCCGCCGCACAACCTCGGTGAAGTCATCGACGGCTGCCTGGCGCTGATCGACAACCCGGAAGTCACCATCGATGAGCTGATGCAGCACATCCCGGGCCCGGACTTTCCGACTGCCGGCATCATCAATGGTCGCCAGGGCATTATCGAGGCCTATCGTACCGGCCGTGGCCGCATCTACATGCGTGCCCGTTCCGAAATCGAAGACATCGACAAGGTCGGCGGCCGCCAGCAGATCGTCGTGACCGAGTTGCCGTACCAGCTGAACAAGGCGCGCCTGATCGAAAAGATCGCCGAGCTGGTAAAAGAGAAGAAGATCGAAGGCATCACTGAACTGCGCGACGAGTCCGACAAGGACGGCATGCGCATCGTCATCGAGCTGCGTCGCGGCGAGGTGCCGGAGGTGGTGCTGAACAACCTCTATCAGCAAACCCAGCTGCAGAGTGTGTTCGGTATCAACGTGGTGGCCTTGGTCGACGGCCGTCCGCGCCTGCTCAACCTCAAGGACCTGCTCGAAGCGTTCGTCCGTCACCGCCGTGAAGTGGTGACCCGCCGCACCGTGTTCGAGCTGCGCAAGGCCCGCGAACGCGGCCACATCCTTGAAGGCCAGGCGGTTGCGCTGTCCAACATCGACCCGGTCATCGCCCTGATCAAGGCCTCGCCGACGCCGTCCGAAGCCAAGGAAGCCCTGGTTTCGACGCCGTGGGAATCCAGTGCCGTGCAGGTCATGGTCGAGCGCGCCGGCGCCGATTCCTGCCGCCCTGAAGACCTGCCAGAGCAATACGGCCTGCATGACGGCAAGTACTTCCTGTCGCCGGAGCAGGCCCAGGCCATTCTCGACCTGCGCCTGCACCGCCTGACCGGCCTGGAGCACGAGAAGCTGCTGGCCGAGTACCAGGAAATCCTCGAGCAGATCGGCGAGCTGATCCGCATCCTCAGCAGCGCCGAGCGCCTGATGGAAGTGATCCGCGAAGAGCTGGAAGCCATCCGTGCCGAGTACGGTGATGCCCGACGTACCGAAATTCTCGATGCGCGCCACGACCTCAACTACGGCGACATGATCCCGGAAGAAGAGCGTGTGGTCACCATCTCCCACGGTGGCTACGCCAAGACCCAGCCGCTGTCCGCCTACCAGGCCCAGCGCCGTGGCGGCAAAGGCAAGTCGGCCACCGGGGTGAAGGACGAGGACTACATCGAGCACCTGCTGGTCGCCAACAGCCACGCTACCTTGTTGCTGTTCTCCAGCAAGGGCAAGGTGTACTGGCTGAAAACCTACGACATCCCTGAAGCGTCCCGCGCTGCCCGTGGTCGCCCGCTGGTCAACCTGCTGCCGCTGGAGGAGGGTGAGCGCATCACCGCCATGCTGCAGATCGACCTCGAGGCCCTGCAGCAGAGTGCTGGCGCCGAAGAAGAGCTGGACGAGGCGGAAGACGCCGTGCTCGAAGGCGAAGTGGTCGAGGCCGAGGAAGTCGACGAAGAAGACGGCGACACCCCTGAGTGGGTGGCCGAGCCGACTGGCGCCTACATCTTCATGGCCACCGCTTCGGGTACCGTGAAGAAGACGCCGCTGGTGCAGTTCGCCCGTCCGCGCTCCAACGGCCTGATTGCCCTCAAGCTGAAAGAAGGTGACACCCTGATCGCTGCAGCCATTACTGACGGCGCCAAGGAAGTCATGATGTTCTCCGATGCCGGCAAGGTGATCCGCTTCGCTGAAAGCGTGGTGCGCGAAATGGGCCGTAACGCCCGTGGCGTACGTGGCATGAAGCTGGGCAAGGGGCAGCGGATCATTTCCATGCTGATCCCGGAATCGGGTGCACAGATCCTGACTGCCTCCGAGCGTGGCTTCGGCAAACGCACCCCGCTGTCCAAGTTCCCGCGTCGCGGCCGCGGTGGCCAAGGTGTGATCGCCATGGGTACCAAAGGGCGCAACGGTCTGCTGATCGGCGCCATCCAGGTGCAGGAAGGCGAAGAGATCATGCTGATCTCCGACCAGGGTACGCTGGTGCGTACACGGGTGGGTGAAGTGTCCAGCCTGGGTCGTAACACCCAGGGCGTGACCTTGATCAAGCTGGCTGCCGACGAGACGCTGGTGGGCCTGGAGCGTATCCAGGAGCCTTCCGAGGACGAACTCGACGATGTGATCGAGACGGACGAAGAGGGCGTCGAGGTCGAGGCGCCAGACAACGAAGAAGCTGCTGGCGCCGAAGAGGCCCCGCAGGAGTAAGCAAGCGTAAACCCGAACGGGGCGACCAAGGTCGCCCCGTTTGACTGAATAGGCCGGGCATTGCCTGGCCCTGTGGGAGCGGGCTTGGCCGCGAACGAGGCGCCGCGGTGTATGGCACCGGCCTCGCCGGTGTTCGCGGGCAAGCCCGCTCCCATAGGGTTCCCGCAGAACTAGCTGTTTAGATCTATTAGAGCGAGAGTGGATGTGAGCAAACGAGCCTTTAACTTCTGCGCAGGCCCTGCCGCGCTTCCTGACGCTGTCCTGCAGCGCGCCCAGGCCGAAATGCTGGACTGGAACGGCAAGGGCTTGTCGGTGATGGAAATGAGCCATCGCAGCGACGACTACGTGGCCATCGCCGAAAAGGCCGAGCAGGACCTGCGTGACCTGCTGTCCGTCCCCTCCAACTACAAGGTGCTGTTCCTGCAGGGCGGTGCCAGCCAGCAGTTCGCTGAAATCCCGCTGAACCTGTTGCCGGAAAACGGCACTGCCGACTACATCGAAACCGGCATCTGGTCGAAAAAAGCCATCGAAGAAGCGCGTCGCTTCGGCAATGTAAACGTCGCCGCCAGCGCCAAGCCTTACGACTACCTGGCGATCCCGGGCCAGAACGAGTGGAGCCTGACCAAAAACGCCGCCTACGTGCACTATGCATCCAACGAGACCATCGGTGGCCTGCAGTTTGACTGGGTGCCAGAAACCGGTGATGTGCCGCTGGTGGTCGACATGTCCTCCGACATCCTCTCGCGCCCCATCGACGTGTCGCAGTACGGCCTGATCTACGCCGGTGCGCAGAAAAACATCGGCCCAAGCGGCCTGGTAGTGGTCATCGTGCGCGAAGACCTGCTGGGCCACGCCCGCAGCAGCTGCCCGACCATGCTCGACTACAAGGTCTCGGCCGACAACGGTTCGATGTACAACACCCCGGCCACCTACTCCTGGTACCTCTCGGGCCTGGTCTTCGAGTGGCTGAAAGAGCAGGGTGGCGTTGACGCCATGGAACAGCGCAACCGCGCCAAGAAAGAGCGTCTGTACGGCTTCATCGACAACAGCGACTTCTACACCAACCCGATCAGCCACAACGCCCGTTCGTGGATGAACGTGCCGTTCCGCCTGGCTGACGAGCGTCTGGACAAGGCCTTCCTCGCCGGTGCCGATGCCCGTGGCCTGCTCAACCTCAAGGGCCACCGTTCGGTGGGCGGCATGCGCGCTTCCATCTACAACGCCCTGGGCCTGGAAGCAGTGGAAGCACTGGTGGGCTACATGGCTGAATTCGAGAAGGAGCACGGCTGATGTCCGAACAGGAGCTCAAGGCGCTGCGCGTACGCATCGACAGCCTCGACGAGAAAATCCTCGAGCTGATCAGCGACCGCGCCCGTTGCGCCGAAGAAGTGGCCCGGGTCAAGACTGCCTCGCTGAAAGAAGGCGAGAAGCCGGTGTTCTACCGCCCAGAGCGTGAGGCGGCGGTGCTCAAACGCGTGATGGAGCGCAACAAAGGCCCGCTGGGCAACGAAGAGATGGCGCGGCTGTTCCGCGAAATCATGTCGTCGTGCCTGGCCCTGGAAGAACCGCTGAAAATCGCTTACCTCGGCCCTGAGGGTACTTTCACCCAGGCGGCGGCCATGAAGCACTTTGGCCACGCGGTGATCAGCCGCCCGATGGCGGCCATCGACGAAGTGTTCCGTGAAGTGGCGGCCGGTGCTGTCAACTTTGGCGTGGTGCCGGTGGAAAACTCCACCGAAGGCGCTGTCAGCCATACCCTGGACAGCTTCCTCGAGCACGACATGGTGATTTGCGGCGAGGTCGAGCTGCGTATTCACCACCACCTGCTGGTGGGCGAAAATACCAAGACCGACAGCATCACCCGTATCTACTCCCATGCTCAGTCGTTGGCCCAGTGCCGCAAGTGGCTGGACGCGCACTACCCGAACGTGGAGCGCGTCGCTGTTTCGAGCAATGCCGAGGCCGCCAAACGCGTCAAGGGTGAGTGGAATTCGGCGGCGATCGCCGGTGATATGGCGGCCAACCTGTATGGTCTGACTCGCCTGGCCGAGAAGATCGAAGACCGCCCGGACAACTCCACGCGCTTCCTGATGATCGGTAATCAGGAAGTGCCGCCGACCGGCGACGACAAGACTTCGATCATCGTTTCGATGAGCAACAAGCCCGGTGCCTTGCACGAGCTGCTGGTGCCGTTCCACCAGAACGGCATCGACCTGACCCGCATCGAGACCCGCCCGTCGCGCAGCGGCAAGTGGACCTACGTGTTCTTCATCGACTTCGTTGGCCACCACCGCGACCCGCTGATCAAGGCGGTGCTGGAGCAGATCAGCCAGGAGGCTGTGGCGCTGAAGGTGCTGGGGTCTTATCCGAAGGCGGTGCTTTGATTTGAGGTTGTTGGGGGCGCTTTGCGCCCCATCGCGACCTTCGGTCGCTCCTACAGGGGGCGCGTAGGCTGGTAGGAGCGACCAAAGGTTGCGATTGGGCTGCAAAGCAGCCCCCTACGGTCTTAAAGGCTGTCTAGATTTTTGAACAGGGTTCGCACCAGTGGTAAATGCAGCAAAAACCAAACCCGCACCCATCATCAACCGCCTGGTCGTGATCGGTCTCGGCCTGATCGGCGGCTCTTTCGCCAAGGGCCTGCGTGAAAGCGGCCTGTGCCGCGAAGTGGTCGGTGTCGACCTGGACGCCCCCTCACGCAAGCAAGCCGTTGCCTTGGGTGTTGTCGACCGCTGCGAAGAGGACCTTGCAGTCGCCTGTGTCGGTGCCGATGTCATCATGCTGGCCGTACCGATCCTGGCCATGGAGAAAGTCCTGGCCCGCCTGGCCCAGCTCGACCTGGGTGACGCGATCATCACCGATGTCGGTAGCGCCAAGGGCAACGTCGTCCGTGAAGCGCGTGCCGTTTTCGGTGAGCGTCTGCCGCGCTTCGTCCCCGGCCACCCCATCGCCGGTTCCGAGCAGAGCGGGGTAGAGGCCTCCAACGCTGCCCTGTTCCGCCGCCACAAGGTCATCCTCACGCCGTTGGCTGAAACCGACCCGGCCGCACTGGCCCTGGTGGATCGCCTGTGGCGTGCGCTGGATGCCGATGTGGAGCACATGTCGGTCGAGCGCCATGATGAAGTGCTGGCAGCCACCAGTCACTTGCCGCACCTGCTGGCCTTTGGCCTGGTCGACTCGTTGGCCAAACGCAATGAAAACCTCGAGATCTTCCGGTACGCTGCGGGAGGTTTCCGCGATTTCACAAGAATCGCTGGCAGCGACCCGACCATGTGGCACGACATCTTTCTCGCCAACCGCGACGCTGTCCTGCGCACGCTAGATACATATCGCAGCGATCTCGACGCCTTGCGCGACGCGATCGCTGAAGGGGACGGGCACCAGCTGCTGGGTGTATTCACCCGCGCACGGGTTGCCCGCGAGCATTTCAGTAAAATCCTGGCCCGCCGGGCCTATGTGGACGCTATGAACGCCAACGATCTGATTTTCCTGGCCCAACCGGGTGGCCGCCTGAACGGGCGTATTCGCGTACCGGGCGACAAGTCGATTTCCCATCGCTCGATCATGCTCGGCTCGCTGGCCGAAGGCACCACCGAAGTCGAAGGCTTCCTCGAAGGTGAAGACGCGCTGGCGACCCTGCAGGCATTCCGTGACATGGGTGTGGTCATCGAGGGCCCCAACCACGGTCGCGTGACCATTCACGGCGTTGGCCTGCACGGCCTCAAGCCACCACCCGGGCCACTGTATGTAGGCAACTCCGGCACTTCGATGCGCCTGCTGTCGGGCCTGCTGGCCGGTCAGCCGTTCGACGTCACCATGACAGGCGACGCTTCGCTGTCCAAGCGCCCGATGAACCGTGTGGCCAACCCGCTGCGCGAAATGGGTGCGGTGGTCGAGACAGGTCCGGAAGGCCGCCCACCGCTGACCATTCGCGGCGGCAGCAAGCTCAAGGCATTGACCTACACGCTGCCGATGGCCAGCGCCCAGGTCAAATCGTGCCTGTTGCTGGCCGGCCTGTACGCCGAAGGCAAGACCACCGTCACCGAACCTGCGCCAACCCGTGACCACACCGAGCGGATGCTGCGCGGCTTTGGCTATGCGGTCGAGTCGAACGGCCCGGTTGCCTCGCTGCAGTCCGGTGGCAAACTCACCGCTACCCGCATCGAAGTGCCGGCCGACATTTCCTCGGCAGCGTTCTTCCTGGTGGCAGCTTCGATCGCTGAAGGCTCCGAGCTGGTGCTGGAGCACGTGGGCATCAACCCGACCCGTACCGGCGTGATCGACATCCTGCGCCTGATGGGCGGCGACATTACCCTGGAAAACCAGCGTGAAGTTGGCGGCGAGCCGGTGGCTGATCTGCGTGTGCGTGGCGCCAAACTCAAGGGTATTGATATCCCGGAAGAACTGGTACCGCTGGCCATCGACGAGTTCCCGGTGCTGTTCGTGGCCGCCGCCTGCGCCGAAGGACGTACCGTGCTGCGTGGCGCCGAAGAGCTGCGGGTGAAGGAATCCGACCGTATCCAGGTGATGGCTGACGGCCTGATCACCTTGGGCATCCAGTGTGAACCGACTCCGGACGGCATCATCATCGACGGTGGCCAGTTGGGTGGGGGCGAAGTGCATGGTCACGGTGATCACCGCATTGCCATGGCTTTCAGCGTGGCCTCGCTGCGCGCCAGCGCGCCCATCCGCATCCATGACTGCGCCAACGTCGCCACCTCGTTCCCCAACTTCCTGGCGCTGTGTGCCGAAGTGGGTATCCGCGTGGCGGAAGAGGGCAAGTCGTGAATTCGCTGGCACCGGTCATCACCATCGACGGGCCTAGCGGCTCGGGCAAGGGCACGGTCGCCGGCCTGCTGGCCCGCGATCTGGGCTGGAAGCTGCTGGACTCGGGCGCGTTGTACCGCTTGCTGGCGTTCAATGCCAGCAATCACGGCGTCGATCTCACCAACGAAGAGTTGCTGACCAAGCTTGCCGCCCATCTGGATGTGCAGTTCATCGCTGCCGAGCCCGGTAAGCTGCAGCAGATCATCCTTGAGGGTGAGGACGTCAGCAACGTCATCCGTACCGAAACGGTAGGTGCGGGTGCGTCGATGGTGGCTTCGCTGCCGGCGGTGCGTGATGCATTGCTGGTGCGTCAGCGTGAGTTCCGCGAGGCGCCGGGGCTGATCGCCGACGGTCGCGACATGGGTACCGTGGTGTTCCCCGACGCGCCGTTGAAGGTCTTCCTTACCGCCAGCGCGGAGGAGCGTGCACGTCGTCGCTACCTGCAGTTGAAGGGCAAGGGTGAAGATGTTAGTCTGTCGAGTCTGCTGGATGAGATTCGTGCGCGTGATGAGCGCGACACCCAACGTGCAGTGGCCCCGCTGAAACCAGCGGTCGATGCCATTCAGTTGGACTCTACCGAGTTGTCCATCGAGCAGGTGTTGCAACGTATCAGGAGCGAGATCGCCCAGCGCGACCTCCTCTGATAGCCAGGAGAGCAGGCAGGGGCACCAGTCAACGTCCTGCCGGCTTTCCTTTACTTAAAACAGACCCACATTGTCTGGAATGTGGCGAGGGGCGTTTGTTTCGCCCGAATTTACAGGAATTAAAATGAGCGAAAGCTTTGCAGAACTCTTTGAAGAAAGCCTGAAAACCCTCAATCTTCAGCCGGGTGCGATCATCACCGGTATCGTTGTCGACATCGACGGCGACTGGGTTACCGTACACGCTGGCCTGAAGTCCGAGGGCGTCATCCCGCTCGAGCAGTTCTACAACGAAGCTGGCGAGCTGACCATCAAGGTCGGTGACGAAGTGCACGTTGCGCTGGACGCGGTCGAAGACGGCTTTGGCGAAACCAAACTGTCCCGTGAAAAAGCCAAGCGCGCCGAGTGCTGGATTGTTCTGGAAGCAGCTTTCGCCGCCGAAGAAGTGGTCAAGGGCGTTATCAACGGTAAGGTTAAGGGCGGCTTCACTGTCGACGTTAACGGCATCCGTGCGTTCCTGCCGGGCTCCCTGGTTGATGTCCGCCCAGTGCGCGACACCACCCACCTGGAAGGCAAAGAGCTGGAATTCAAGGTCATCAAGCTGGACCAGAAGCGCAACAACGTTGTCGTTTCCCGTCGCAGCGTGCTGGAGGCCGAGAACTCCGCCGAGCGCGAAGCCCTGCTGGAAACCCTGCAGGAAGGCCAGCAAGTCAAAGGTATCGTCAAGAACCTCACCGACTACGGCGCATTCGTGGACCTGGGCGGTATCGACGGCCTGCTGCACATCACCGACATGGCCTGGAAGCGCATCAAGCACCCATCGGAAATCGTTAACGTTGGCGACGAGGTCGACGTACGCGTTCTGAAGTTCGACCGCGAGCGCAACCGCGTTTCGCTGGGTCTGAAGCAAATGGGCGAAGATCCGTGGGTAGCTATCACTGCCCGTTACCCAGAAGGTACTCGTGTACAAGCTCGCGTTACCAACCTGACCGACTACGGCTGCTTCGCTGAGCTGGAAGAAGGCGTTGAAGGCCTGGTACACGTTTCCGAAATGGACTGGACCAACAAGAACATCCACCCGTCGAAAGTCGTTCAGGTTGGCGACGAAGTGGAAGTCATGGTTCTGGACATCGACGAAGAGCGTCGTCGTATCTCCCTGGGCATCAAGCAGTGCAAGTCCAACCCATGGGAAGACTTCTCCGGCCAGTTCAACAAGGGTGACAAGATCACCGGTACCATCAAGTCGATCACCGACTTCGGTATCTTCATCGGTCTGGACGGCGGCATCGACGGCCTGGTTCACCTGTCCGACATCTCCTGGAACGAAACCGGCGAAGAAGCCGTACGTCGTTTCAAGAAGGGCGACGAGCTGGAAACCGTCATCCTGTCGGTCGACCCAGAGCGCGAGCGCATCTCCCTGGGCATCAAGCAGCTGGAAGACGATCCGTTCTCCAACTTCGTTGCTGTGAATGACAAGGGCGCCATCGTCAAGGGCATCGTGAAAGAAGTTGACGCCAAAGGCGCCATCGTCACCCTGGCCGACGACATCGAAGCCACTCTGAAAGCTTCCGAAATCAGCCGTGACCGCGTTGAAGACGCGCGTAACGTTCTGAAGGAAGGCGAAGAGATCGAAGCCAAGATCATCAGCGTTGACCGCAAGTCCCGCGTTATCAGCCTGTCGATCAAATCGAAAGACGACGCTGAAGAGCGCGAAGCCATCCAGAGCCTGAAAAACGCTCCGGAAGCGGCTGCCGACACCACCATGGCTGCGCTGCTGCGCGAAGCAATGGCCAAGCAGAACTGAGTTCTGTTTGATCGGTAAAAAAGGGCGACCCTCGGGTCGCCCTTTTTTTTGGATTTGGTTTTGTTTTGTGGTGTTCGCCAATGGTTTTGCGGTGTTGTGCAGATCGAGCGCCGCCCGCGCGGCGCATCGCGAGCTGCGCTCGCTCCTACGTTTGTTTCGGGCCAATTATTTCTGGGGGATTTACGCGCGGACGCCTTGGCGTATGGCGCGATATTGCGTTTTATAAACAAGGCGGTCGCGCACGCCTGCCACAGGCCTTACTGGCCCGAAACAAGCGTAGGAGCGAGCGCAGCTCGCGATGCGCCGCGCGGGCGGTGCTCAATCTCCCAGGCGCAGCCACTCTCTGCGGCATACCCTCAAAGCCAAACCGCATCCCAATGCGGGTAATCACCGACCTTGGTAACCAATCCCGCCCTGACCGGGTTGGCCACGATATACCTTGCCGCCTTGAGAATATCTTCGTCTCGGCGCAAAGCGCGGTCGTAATAACCTGCTTGCCATATCGGTGACATCTTTACGCCGGCTTTGCGCAATGCATTGCTGGATTGGCACTTGAAGCGTTGCATCAGTTTGCTAAGCGTCGCGTCTTTCAATTCTATCAACCAGTGCAAGTGGTCTGGCATCAATACCCAAGCTAGCGAGCGACAGTGTTGCTGCTGATCTGCATGGCGTAGATTGTGAATAGCTAAGCGGGCATGGTGAAGGTTGTGGAACAGCGGCTGACGCAGGTGTGTGACAGTCGTCAGCATGTACAGCCTGCCTGGCACCGAGCATCGGGCATGGCGAAGCCTGCAGCCGTGGGGTTTGGTCATCGTGTTCATCCTTGAGTATGTGTGTGCCGGGGCAGCGTAGTCGCGGTGGCTGGGGGCTGGCGTTAATCAGAGTTTCAGCATGTGAATGGATGGCGTGGGATTTGCGGTGCTGCGCAGATCAAGCGCCGCCCGCGCGGCGCATCGCGAGCTGCGCTCGCTCCTACGTTTGTTTCGGGCCAATTATTCCTGGGGGGATTGGCGCGCGTACGCCTTGGCGCATGGCCAGATATCGCGTCGTACAAACAAGGCAGTCGCGCGCGCCTGTCACAGGCGTTACTGGCCCGAAACAAACGTAGGAGCGAGCGCAGCTCGCGATGCGCCGCGCGGGCGGCGCTCGATTGCCGCTCCAATGCAAATCTATCGTCGGACACCTAAAAGCTCTCGCTGGCTAGACCATTCTTGTAAAACTTCAATCTTGAATTTTTTTATTAAGTCAAGAACCGCCCTGTTCAAAACCTTCCCGGCGTGCTACAAACTGGTTAAGCAATGATCTAGCTGCTTGATAACGAAGGGAAAAATATGACGAAGTCGGAGCTGATCGAACGTATTGTCACCCATCAAGGGCTGCTCTCGTCCAAGGACGTGGAGCTGGCCATCAAGACCATGCTTGAGCAGATGTCACAATGCCTTGCTACCGGCGATCGCATCGAGATCCGCGGTTTTGGCAGCTTCTCGCTGCACTATCGTGCCCCACGCGTGGGCCGTAACCCGAAGACCGGTCAGTCGGTCAGCCTCGAAGGCAAGTTCGTGCCGCACTTCAAGCCCGGCAAAGAGTTGCGCGACCGGGTCAATGAAGACGAGCATGATGAGGTTCACACCTGATCCCTCAAGGAGCAATCTGATGCGTAACCTCAAGCGCGCCCTGGCGGCGGTATTCGTGCTGCTGTTGGCGGCCGTGGTGCTGTTCTTCGTGCTGGAAAACCAGCAAACCGTGTCGTTGGTCCTGTTCGGCTGGGCTGCCCCGGCAATGCCGGTTGCTGTGCTGGTGCTGGCCGCGCTGGTGATTGGCCTGGCAGTCGGGCCATTGTTGGGTGCCTACGGCGTGCAGCGCAGCAAGCGCAAGATCAGGGCGTCTGCCCGGCAGGCGGCACTGAGCGGTAACTAGGGAAATTTCCTACGCTCACTTGGGAAAGCGTCACCTATGCATGCTCTGGTCGTCGTGGAGTAATAGCGCACTTCATTTTTGGCCCAGGTGAGTGTGCGCAGCATGGACTATCCCAGCCTTTCCCATCACGGTGGTACCCGCAGCGTTACTGGCTCTTGTCACCAACTCCATCTCGCTCCATTTACCAGCCTGCTGGTCGACTGCGGCCTGGAGCAGGGCGCCGAGGCAGCGCAAGGCGCAGGCGCTGCGCCGCTCGGCTTTGACGTGCAGGGCATCGAGGCCCTGATCATCACGCATGTGCATCTGGACCACGTTGGTCGTATCCCTGCGCTGCTGGCCGCCGGTTACCGCGGCCCCATCCTCTGCAGTGAGCCTTCCGCACAGCTGCTACCACTGGTGCTGGAAGACGCCTACAAGCTGAGCGTCAGCAGTGATCCCGCGCAGGTGGCGCGGTACCTCGAATTCGTCTGCGACCTTATCGTGCCCCTGCCGTTCGAGCAGTGGCACACGCTGGTCGAGCGCCCAGGCCTTGGCTGTCGCATTCGCTTGCAGCGCGCGGGCCATCTGCTGGGCTCGGCGTATGTCGAGTGCGACATGCAGTATGGGCAATCCAGTAGCCGCTATGTGTTTTCTGGTGACCTGGGGGCGTGTGGCAATCCCTTGTTGCGCCCGCTACAGCCGCCAGAGCGCGCCGACGTGCTGGTGCTGGAAAGTACCTATGGTGACCGCCTGCATCCGCATGTCGGCGACCGCAGGCAGCGGCTGGAAGAGGCCATCGATCGTGCCTTGGCCGACAAGGGCACCCTCCTCATTCCGGCGTTCAGCCTGGGTCGCACCCAGGAGCTGCTGTACGAGCTGGAAGGCATACTTCATCGCAAGGCATTGCTGGGTAGCGCCGGCCCGGGCCCCGATGGCGACCCGATTGACTGGTCGCAACTGCCCATTATCCTCGACTCGCCTTTGGCTCAGCGCATCACCAGCGTGTATCGAAACTTACACGACTACTGGAATGCCGAAGCCAGGGCGCGCCTGGCCGAGGGGCGCGACCCGCTGGGTTTCAGCCAGCTGATCAATGTAGACACCCATGCCCGCCACCAGCAGGTGGTCAACTACCTCAAGAGCACCGGGCGCCCGGCGATCGTGATTGCCGGTAATGGCATGTGCTCGGGTGGGCGTATCGTCAATTATCTCAAGGCCATGCTGGGGGACCCTCGGCACGAGGTGATGTTTGTGGGCTATCAGGCCAAGGGCACGCCGGGGGCGGTGATTCAGGCTAGCGAGGGGGCGGAAGGGTTCGTGCAGATTGATCTGGACGGAAGAATGTACGACCGGCGGGCGAAAGTCATGACGCTATCGGGGTATTCCGCACATGCTGATCAGGCAGGTTTGGTGCAGTTTGCGCTGGGTGGTCAGGTGCAGCCTGGCAGGGTGCTGTTGGTGCATGGTGAGAGGGGCGCAAAGGCTGCTTTGCACAAGGCCTTGATGCAGCATGCAGAGCGGGCGGGTGAAAGTCTGGAGGTCTTCGTCCCCTGAACCCTTGGTCTGACAACGGTGAGCTGGCCGACGCAAGGTGGGAACTAATCCCGGCAGCGTTTATCTACTGCGACTAACCCTGGCGCTGGATGTGTAAGATGTTGGCATAATGCCGCTACCCTCATGAGGGCGTGCGCCTTGCCGAGTTCGATGCAGTCGCTCGTGATGTTTTGGTATGCCAGAAACCGTGTACGCAGTCAGACCCAAGGAAAAACACAAGAAATGCGCAATGACCTTGAGCGCCGCAGTTGCAATAGTGAAGAAGTTGACCTGTTGGAGTTTCTGGAAGGGGTGTGGCGGCAAAAGCTACTCATCTTTCTGGTCACGGTAGTCGTCACGGCAGTTGCACTGGCTTATGCGCTGTTGGCCAAACCCGTTTATGAGGCCAAAATATTTTTGGCGGCACCGGCGACAAGTGATATAGCAGATCTCAACTATGGCCGCACCCAGCAGACTGGGTTGGAGCCATTCACGTCGCGTAAGGTTTTTGACATCTTCGTTGAACATCTGAACGGTGAAACACTGCGACGTCAGTTCTTTAAAGAAGTTTACATGCCCTCCGTAGTGGCGGGGCAAGGGGCGCAAGGGGCATTGTATGCTGCGTTCAATGGCTCTTTTGATGTCGTACAACTGGCGGGTGAGCCTCCGCGCGCCTATGTCGCCTTCCGTGGGCGTGACCCTGCCGTGGCGTCCCAGTGGGCAACCGCTTATGTCGAGAAGGCCGGCGCCGCCGCCAAGGCCGAAGTCCTGCACGATGCCACCCGGGAGGCTCAGGTCCGTGCCAATGCACTGCAACTGGAACTCGACAACCTGCGTGAAAGCGGCCAGCAGCAACGTGAGGACAAGATCACCCGCTTACAAGAGGCGCTGCAGATTGCAACGGCCATTGGCCTGCAAAACCCGCCGCTGATAAGCGGTGAAGTTTCCAGGGCGCTGTCTGGCAAAATGGACGGCGAGCTGACTTACATGCGCGGTAGCAAGGCGCTGGCCGCTGAAATTGCCAGTTTGCAGCAGCGTAAAAGTGAAGATGCGTTCATTCCCGAGCTCAGGGAAGTGCAAACCAAACAGCAGTTTTATCAAGGGATGGTAGGGGCGGAGCGCCATGTGAGTGTTTATCAGCTTGACGGCACCATAGAGCAGCCTGATGTACCGATTAAACCCAAGCGGAACTTGATCATTGCCCTGGGTGTAATTGTTGGGTTGGCCCTCGGTTGCCTGATTGCAACCCTGAAATATGCCATGCAGAATTTGCAAAGGCGCCGGGCCTGACCCAAAAATGAATAGCAACGCGCAGGTCGCATTTAGCGAGAGACTTTTGCCGTGTAAACGGTGAAACTGCAGGAATAAAGGGGGCGGCGCGACGGGCCCTCACAAAAAAATCATGCCAAAGGTTTACCGATGAAGCTTGTTCAAACGAACATTCCTGATGTTGTCATAGTGGAACCCGCCGTGTACGAGGATGATCGCGGGTGGTTCACGGAAACCTTCAATGAAACCCGCTTTCATGGCGCACTGCTGGAGCTGGGCTTGAGCAAGCCCCGTGCGTTCGTCCAGGACAACCACTCGATGTCCCATCGTGGCGTGTTGCGCGGGCTGCATTTTCAGCGCGCACCGCATGCGCAGGGCAAGCTGGTCAGGGTAGTGCGCGGTGCGGCCTATGACGTTGCTGTCGATATCCGCCCAGGCTCGGCAACATTCGGGCAGTGGGTAGGGGTCGAGTTGACCGAGCGCAACAACCGTATGCTGTGGATTCCCGAAGGCTTCGCGCACGGTTTTATCGCTCTGGAGGACGAAACGCACTTTCTGTACAAAACCACGGATGTGTACAACAAGGACGCCGAAGGCAGTATTCACTGGGATGACCCAGACCTGGCCATTGACTGGCCAATGCGCGACGGCCTCATCGTCAGTGAGAAAGACAACCAGGCCCCGTCGTTCCGGCACCACCTGAACTCCGCCGAAGAAGGGGCGCTGGCCCAGATCGAACTGTTCAAGGTGCTGGGTGATCACCGTGGCCAGTTGGTGGCCCTTCAAGCCCTGGACAATGTGCCATTCGCCATACAGCGCGTGTACTACCTTACCGAGACGCTGCCAGGGGTTTCCCGTGGCTTTCACGCGCACAAGGCACTCAACCAGCTGGCCATCTGCGTGTCCGGGCGTTGCCGGATGCTCATGGATGACGGTACCACCCGCACAGATCACTGGCTGGACGCTTTCAACAAGGGCATTTTGATTCCGCCCATGGTCTGGCACGAAATGCATGATTTCAGCCCCGACTGCGTGCTGTTGGTGTTGGCCGACGCACATTACGACGAGGGCGACTACATTCGTGACTACACCACGTTCACGGAGCTGAAGCGCAATGCCTAGCATTCATCAACTGGCCGATGTGAAAAGCGATGCTATCGGCGAAGGCACCCGGGTCTGGCAATTCGTGGTGATCATGAACGGTGCGAAAATCGGGCGTAATTGCAACATCTGCGCCCATACCCTGATTGAAGGTGATGTGGTGCTTGGGGATAACGTGACGGTCAAGTCCGGCGTTTACCTGTGGGACGGTACCCGCATTGCCGATGACGTGTTCATCGGCCCCAATGCCACGTTTACCAACGACGTGATGCCGCGCTCCAAGGTTTACCCGGAGCAGTTCAATGGCATTACCCTGGAACGTGGGGCCAGTATTGGCGCCAATGCCACGTTGTTGCCAGGCATCGTCGTTGGCGAGTACGCCATGGTGGGGGCAGGGGCAGTGGTGACCAAAGACGTCCCGCCTTATGCCGTTGTCGTAGGGAATCCAGCAAAAATTATCAGGGTGATAGACCGCAATGGTTAAGTTTCTCGATCTGCAAGGTGTGAACGCACAATACCGTCAGGCATTGATCGATGCCTGCACCGAGGTCATCGACTCGGGTTGGTACATCATGGGTGAGAAGCTCAAGCAGTTCGAAGCCCAGTTCGCCAGCTACTGTGGGGTAAAACACTGCATTGGTGTAGCCAACGGCCTGGACGCGCTGATTCTGACCTTGCGTGCCTGGAAGCAGTTGGGGCGTATCGCCGAAGGCGACGAGGTGCTGGTACCCGCCAATACTTACATTGCCACCATTCTGGCTATCACCGAGAACAAGCTGGTGCCCGTGCTGGTTGAGCCTGATGAAGGCAGCTTCAACCTGGGGGCGCACAACCTTGCACAAGCACTGACTCCACGCACCCGCGTGATCATGCCGGTGCATCTGTATGGCCGGCTTGCCGACATGCCGGCGATCAACGCGTTCGCGAAGCAACATGACCTGCTGGTGCTGGAAGATTCTGCTCAATCGCACGGTGCCGAGCTGGACGGGCGGCGGGCGGGTGCCTGGGGGGATGCCTCGGGCTTCAGCTTCTACCCGGGCAAGAACCTCGGGGCACTTGGGGACGCCGGCGCAGTCACCACCAACGACGATGCGCTGGCAGAGACCCTGAAGTCGCTGCGTAACTACGGTTCGCATGTGAAATACATGAACATTTATCAGGGCGTGAACAGCCGTCTGGACGAGCTACAGGCGGCGCTGTTGAGCGTGAAGCTTGCGTACCTGGACAGCGAGACCCGCCTGCGCCAGCAGGTTGCACAGCAGTACCTGGCCGGCATCGACAACCCGGCCATCCAGTTGCCTGACCCGGGCGTCGCCGGCCAGCACGCCTGGCACCTGTTCGTGGTGCGCAGCGAGTGCCGTGAGCAGTTGCAGCAGCACCTGGCACAACAGGGAGTGCAAACCCTGGTGCATTACCCGATACCGCCGCATCGGCAACAGGCCTACCCGCAGTTGGCCGACCTTTCGCTACCGCTGACCGAACGGTTGCATGAGCAGGTACTGAGCCTGCCCATGGACCCTACCCTGACTGTGGACTCTATCCAGCATGTCATTGACGCTTGCAACAGCTTTTCGCGTCCTTGAGTGCTGGGTATGACCCTTATCAGAACTAGCCTGCTCAATGCGATAGCGGTTGCGGTGAAGATGGCCACCCTGCTTGGCCTGAACAAAGTGCTGGCCCTGTACGTAGGGCCAGCCGGTTACGCGGCCATTGGCCAACTGCAGAATGCGGTGACCATGTTCACCACCTTGGCCAGCGGTGCCGTCAGCACTGGCGTAACCAAATACACGGCGGAGTTCGCCGAACAGCCCGAAGAGCAACGCAAGGTTTGGAGAACCGCCGGTACACTGTCGGTACTGGTTTCGCTGCTGCTTGCGGTGCTGATCATCGTGCTGCGCAAGCCCCTGGCCGGTTGGTTCTTCAACGATGAATCGCTGGCGACCGTGCTGCTGTGGTTTGCCGCCACGCTGGTGTTTTTTGCCTTCAACTCGTTGTTGCTTGGCGTGCTCAACGGCAAGAAGGATGTGCCGCGTTATGTGCTGGCCAATATCTTCGGTAGCCTGATTTCGCTGGTAGTCACCTGTGTACTGACCATTCAGCTTGGGTTGTACGGTGCGCTGGTGGCCTTGGCGGTGTACCAGTCGCTGAGTTTCGTGGCTACCTTGCTGATCTGCATGCGTACGCCCTGGTTCCAGCTTGCCGATTTCTTTGGACGGCTGGATCGCCAGGCGTTGGCGCGGTTGTCGAGATTTGCGTTGATGGCCGTGGTCACGGCCTGCTCCCTGCCGGTGTGCCATGTGTTCCTGCGCGACTACCTGGGTAACACCTTCGGCTGGGCGCAAGCGGGCTATTGGGAAGCCATGTGGCGACTGAGCTCGGCATACCTGATGCTGATTACCACCACCCTGGCGGTTTATTACCTGCCACGGTTGTCCGAAATCAAGGATGCCGGCGAGCTGCGCAAGGAAATTTTGCAGGGCTACAAACTGATCCTGCCCATGACCATCCTGGCTGGGTTGGTTATCTATTTGCTGCGCGACTTCATCATCCAGGTGCTGTTTTCCGATTCGTTTCTGCCAATGCGCGAACTGTTCGCCTGGCAGATGGTGGGCGACAGCCTGAAGATTGCCAGTTGGCTGATGGCCTACCTGATGCTGGGCAAGGCATTGACGCGGCTGTACCTTGTGACGGAAATCCTCGCTACGCTCTCGCTTTACGCCTTGACGGTGTACCTCACGCAACTCTGGGGTTATGACAAGGTCACACTTGCCTACGCCGTCAACTACCTGTTGTACGCGATCGTCATGTATTTCGCGGTCTTTCGCCGGTTGCCGTCGATTGTCGCTGATTCGGCACGGAGCTGAGCAATGAAACAAGTGGTGGAGCAGCTGCAGGCACGCATACTGAACGCCGCACCCGGGCCGGCATTGGCTCAGGCGCAAGTTTATGGTGCGCTGCTCTGGGCCGTGGACTTGAACATCTACGAGGCAGCGTCACTGGAGCGCCACCTGACCGCGCAGTGCGCCAGCCTGGTCACGGTGCCGGCCACCAATGGCCTATCGCGGGGCTGCCTGCACGTGGTCAGCGAGCCCTACCTGCAAGGCGGGCACACCCGGCTGATGGAGCGCCTGGCGCACATGCACGAGGGGCCTGTGGACCTGTTGGTTACACGCAGCGCCAAACCCCAGGTGCTCGAACGGCTGGCCGGCTTTTTTGCCCATATTGAACAGGCGCGTGGCGATGACCCGTGTGCCCGTCTGCAATCCATCGTCGACACCCTGGCCCAATACGACAAGGTGGTGCTGCACATCCACCCGGACGACATCATCACCACTGTAGCGTGTGGCCTGCTGAAACTGCAGCGTAGCGCTGGGGTGACGGTGTACTTCGTCAACCACGCAGACCACGTCTTCAGCTTCGGCGCTTCGGTGGCCGATGTGTATTTCGAGATCAGCGCCTACGGGCATCATCTGGACAAGAAAAAGCACCTCACCTGCCAGAAGAGCTTTCTGGCGATCCCGATCGAGACCAGCGGTGCAAAAGTACCGGATGCTGTGCCCACGCATGAGCGAATCAAGGTGTTCAGCGCAGCCTCTGCTGCCAAGTACAAACCCCATGGCGGCCTGGACATGCGCCCGTCGATCACGGCTATTCTCGACAGGTTTCCGAACGCCGAATGCTGGATCATTGGTGCCAACCCGCTGACCAACACCTGGTGGTGGACAGTGAAACTGCGTTACCCCACGCGCTTTTTCATCCGCCGGCACTTGCCTTACAAGGATTACCTGGCCTTCGCCGAGAAAGCTGACTTCTACCTGGACAGCTACCCTATACCCGGCGGCACGGCGTTCGCCGAGCAATTGCTCAAGGGCCGACGTTGTGTCGGGCTGGTTGCGCCGATCCAGGGCTATTCCCCCGCCGACAGCCTGAAGGTGGCCAGCGTCGAGCAGTTGCTGGCCAGCATCGAGCAGCCGCAGCCCAGTGCATCGGTGGTCGATGCCGTGCACCAGGTGAACTCGGTAGAAGCGGTGAAGGCGCGGTACCTGGCTTGCATCGAACGGGGTGAATACAGCGAAAACCAGCTGGCGGCCATGCTGCCGTGGTCGGGCAACCTCGATTTCATGAAACCGACAGGTAAGGTCACTAGCATGGTCCCTGCGGATGTCTTCGACGCCCTGTGCCGTACGGACACAAACCTGGCGTTGCGAGCGCTGCTTTCCTACGCTTGGGTGCCGCGCATCAAGATCCTGATCAAGGTCACGCTGTTGCGGCTGGCCAGGTTTGCCAGAGCGCGAGGGTGAGTGTGATCAAGATCTTTATCGGCGTGCTGTTCTGTCTGCTCTTCATGAGCGATTACATCGTGCTGACATTGGGGCTGGGCAGCGTTTTTGCCGGCTGGCGCGAAATGATCAGCCTGTTGCTGGTCATGTGGCTGGTGTTGCGGGCCTTGGCCAGCATCACTACGCGTGGCATGGTTAACCTCGAAGTCGGGCGATCATTGCTGATTGTGCTGTTCTTCGCTTTCCTGTACCTGTTGTTTGGCGACCTGAGTGCGGGATCGGTGCGCATGTTCCGAGCGCTGGCTGTGCCGGTGTTTGTCGGCATGGCTGTGGCCATTTGGGCACAGGCGGTGTCGACCGAGAAAAAGCTGCGCCACGTGTACTGGTCGGTATTGGCCATGAGCGTGTTGACCGGTGTATATGCGCTATACCAGTACCTGACCGTTGCCGCACCTGAGCAGTTTTGGTACTGGCCATTGCTGACCGCCAAAGGGTATGAGTTGCAGCCCTACAATTCCATGCGTGAGGGTATTCCGCGTGTATCCGGCTTCTTCACGGGAACACTGGAATTTTCAGCAGTAATCCTTAATACCGCCGCCATGACGCTGGCGGTGTTGCTTAGTGGACGCAATTGGTCGCTGGCTCGGCGCCTGCTCTTGAGCGGTGCGTTCTTGTTGCTATGTGGACTGATCGCGATTGGCTCAGTGCGCACGGCAATGATCGGCCTGATCTGTGTCTGCTCGATGCTGGTGGTAGCTCGGGTAATTCGGACGACTTGGTTGATCTCGCTGCTCGGTTATTTGCAGTTTGTTGCAGTCACCGTGGCAATTTTTGCGTATCTATCGATGGGTTATACCCAGGACCTATCCGCGCTGGACCGCGAGCGCCAGTGGCTGCACATGTTTGAGGTGTTAAGCGTACACCCACTGGGTTATGGTTTTGGTGCAGTAGGGCCGGGACAGCCACATTGGTTCGATTCATTTTGGCTAAATTTGCTGGCTACCTGCGGCTGGGTGGGGGCGCTGATCATGGCCGGTCTGATTCTGTGGTATCACAAGCTGGTGGCGATTATCGTCCGGGATAGGCCATATGCCAGTTCGTGGAAAAACGGATTGGGCAACTTCGTCATTGCCAGTTACCCATTTTTCCTGAGTTCGTTCTTTTTCCAGTCTTATACGAACAGTGTGGTCCTTTACATATTCGCGATCGTGGTGATGGTGATCATTGGTGAAAAAAGAAAAACAAAAGCTGATCCTGGCAGTCCTGATCGTTCTATACCGGAAAGCTAGCCAAGACTCTGTTGCGCTACAGTCATTGCTCGCGCAGAAGGTACTGCTGGATGGTGAGGGTATCGACCTGCAGCTACACGTCTGGAATAACTCGCCCGGCCTAGCGCAGCCTACTCCGGGTGCGCGTTGGTATGAGGCGGATAACCAGAGCCTGTCCACGATTTACAATCATGTCGCAGCTGATGCATTTGCCAACGGGGTCGAATTGTTCATGATTTCGGACGACGACACTAACTACTCTAATGTGAGTTTGTTGCACTGTCTGGAGCAGATCAAGCAAGTACGTAACTCGGCGGATGGCAATCAGATTGGTGTGTACCTTCCAAGAATGATGAGTAATAATCAGTTGGTCAGTCCTGGATCTCGTTGGTTGTTCAAGGGGCGCTTGACGCCTTCCGTCAGGCCTGGTGTGGTACCCTCAAAAAATCTGTTGGGAATCAATAGTGGTTTGATCTTTACCAAAGCTTGCTTTGAGAAAATGTTACCGTTCTATGACGAGCGTCTTCGGTTTTATGCCACCGACAGTAATTTTTTTATTCGTTATGAGAAAGTTTTTCCCAAAGCGTATCTGTTGGACGTGACAATTGCACATGACTTGTCAGAGCACAGTGCCGATACCCCAGCGCGTGCTTTGTTCAGGTTCGAGGAAATGGTCCGAGGTCTGCGTATCAGTTTTGAATCGCACTCGCTAGCCGTACAAACGTTGTTGAATACATATCTTTTATATGCCGCTGTACGTAAGACCCTGGCTTACCGTCGCCCCTCATTCTTGAAGGCATTGTTTTTCGATAGGGAGATGACGAAATGAACAGCGGACAAAAGCGCGATGCGGAGCAGCCGATAATTTGTGCCCACCTCCTGAACGATTTCAGTGGCAGCCCACGTATGCTTGCGCAGACTATTATTGCCCTTGCTGGGCAGGGTAATACATGCACTCTGTATGTTGGAAGCAATGGGCGAGGCGTGCTGGACGAACTGAATGTGCCCGTTTATAAATACGGTTACAGACGGTTTGGCAACCGGTGGCTTACGTTACTGGCATACTTCTGTTCCCAGGTTGCTCTCTTTACTGTCCTCTCCCGAAGATTGCGGCCAGGCGCGGTAGTTCTGGTCAATACGATGATGCCTTTTGGCGCTGCTCTAGCAGGTAAGATTCGGGGGGCGACTGTGGTCTATCATCTGCACGAGACGTCGATAAAACCGCCTGTGCTAAAGAAATTCCTTCGATGGGTTATCGGCCGCTGTGCCAGCAAAGTAGTGTATGTGTCGAAGTATTTACAACAGCATGATGCGATAAAGGGCGTCCCGGCGATTACGATCTACAATGGGCTGGCCGAATCCTTTCAGCGACAAGCTACTTCAACCGTCTATCAGCACCTGCATGATGGGCTGTTTCACGTTTTAATGCTAACGTCACTGAAAGCTTATAAGGGCGTTAACGAGTTCGTGGCGTTGGCATCGGCTATGGCTGACCACCCTCAGGTCAAGTTCACATTGGTACTGAGCGCTAGCCAGGAAGAGGTAGACGACTATTTTCGATCTCTGATATTACCGGAAAATCTGACTTTGAATTCCGCTACTTCGGATGTTATCCAGTTCTACGCGCGCGCCAGTCTAGTACTTAACCTGTCCCTTGTTGACGTCTGTGTCGAAACCTTTGGCCTGACCATACTTGAGGCGATGGCTTTTGGCATCCCGACTATCGTGCCCCCGGTAGGCGGCCCGGTGGAGCTGGTCAGTGATGGGGTTGAGGGCTATCAGATCGACTCGAAAAACCATCAACAACTGGTGCGTACGGTTGCGCACCTGTCGCAGGACCCACAGCTGTGCCAGGCACTGTCCGAGCGCGCACGCATGAAAGCGAGTGAGTTTTCCACCGCCAACTTCCAGAAAAATATCGTGATGGTGTTTGATGACCTATAAGATTGCAGTAATTGGTACGGTAGGTTTGCCCGCCCAATACGGTGGTTGGGAAACGTTGACCGAACAATTGGTGCGCAACCTGCCAGGTGACTGCGAGCTCACCGTCTATTGCAGCGCACCGCATTACCCCGAGCGCCCGCAGTTTTTCGAGCGTGCCCGCCTGGTTTACCTGAACCTCAAGGCCAATGGCGTGCAAAGCATTCCGTACGACGTGCTGAGCATGCTGCACGCCTACCGCAAGCACGACCTGATGCTGATTCTGGGTGTTTCCGGCTGTATCGCCTTGCCATTCATGCGCCTGCTGACGCGTAAGCCGATCGTGGTGAACATCGACGGCTATGAGTGGAAACGCGCCAAATGGTCCAACTTCGCTCGCTGGTTCCTGAAGCTCTCTGAAGCCGTGGCCGTGCGCTTTGCCCATGCGGTCATCACCGACAACAAGGTGCTGCAGGAGTACGTGACCGCCGAATACAACAAGCCCAGTGAACTGATTGCCTATGGTGGTGACCAGGCTCGTGCGGGTGAGCCAACCGGGCAAGCGCGCCAGGCGTACCCGTTCCTGGGGGCGCCATACGCTTTCACGGTGTGTCGTATCGAACCGGAGAACAACATCCACGTCATTCTCAAGGCCTTTGCCGGGTCTGGCATGCCGTTGGCGATCGTCGGCAACTGGAACCACAGCGAGTACGGCGTACAACTGCGCAAGCAATATGAAGGGGTGAGCAACATTCACCTGCTGGACCCGATCTACGATGTGGAGCAGTTAAGCCCGCTGCGCAGCAATGCCACGGTGTACCTGCATGGCCACAGCGCTGGCGGCACCAACCCGTCGCTGGTCGAAGCCATGTGGCTGGGCCTGCCGGTGGTGGCTTTCGACGTGTCGTTCAACCGCGCCACCACCGAGGACCAGGCGTTGTACTTTGCCGACAGCGCCTCGCTACGCAAGCACGTGCAGGCACTGCTGGGTGATGAACCCGCGCGTGCGCAACTGTCGGCGAGCCTGCATGAAATTGCCAACCGCCGTTACCGCTGGTCGGTGGTGGCAGACCAGTACCGCAGTGTGTTCACCCGCCTGCTGGGCCAAGTGGGGAGAGTTTGATGGCCGGGCAAGACAACGCCCAACGCCCAGGCGTCCTGACCACCGGCGGTAGCGGTTTTGTTGGCAAGGTGTTGCTGCAGCGGCTCGCTGAAGGTGCGCGCTGGGCACCGCGCGCGCTGGTGCGGCAATTGCCCGCCCAGCAGCTGGCAGGTGTCGACTACCGGTCGTTTAGCGAACTGACGACGGTGGACGCGGCATCGGGGCACTTCGAGCAGGTGGATACCGTAATCCACCTGGCGTCCCGCGTGCATGTCATGCACGAAACCGCCGCCGACCCCTTGGCCGAGTTCCGCCGGGTAAACGTGGAGGGCACCCTTAGCCTGGCCCGTGCTGCGGCCCAGGCCGGTGTTCGACGCTTCATTTTTGTCAGCTCGGTGAAGGTGAATGGCGAAACCACCGACGGCCGCCAGCCGTTCACTGCTGACGAAGCACCTGCGCCATCGGACCCCTACGGCATTTCCAAACGTGAAGCCGAAGACGGTCTGCGCCAACTGGCGGCCCAAACCGGCCTGGAAGTGGTGATCGTGCGCCCGGTGCTGGTGTACGGCCCAGGTGTGAAAGCCAACTTCCGCAGCATGATGAACTGGCTGAGCAAAGGTGTGCCGCTGCCGTTTGGCGCCATACACAACAAGCGTAGCCTGGTGGCGCTGGACAACCTGGTGGACCTGCTGGTGACCTGCATCGACCATCCAGCGGCCGCCAACCAGACCTTCCTGGCCAGCGACGGCCACGACCTGTCTACCACCGAGTTGCTGCAACGGTTGGGCAAGGCACTGGGCAAACCCGCCAGGTTGCTGCCGGTGCCCGCCGCCTGGTTGAAGGGGGCGGCAACGCTAGCCGGCAAGGGTGGCGTGGCTCAGCGGCTGTGCGGGTCGCTGCAGGTAGACAGTGGCAAAGCCCGTACGCTGCTGGGCTGGCAGCCCCCGCTGGATGTGGACCAGGCACTGCGGGCCACGGCACTCAACTTTTTGAAAGAGCAAGACAAATGATGGCATGGTGGCTTATTCCCCTGGTCGCAGGGGCATCTCTGCTTCTGACCGCAGCGCTGCGGCGTTACGCACTGAACAAGCAGATCATCGACGTGCCCAATGCGCGTAGTTCGCACACTGTGCCTACCCCACGGGGTGGCGGTGTGGCCATTGTGCTGAGCTTTCTGGCCAGCCTGCCGGTGTTGGGCATGGCCGATGCCGTGCCGTTGGCGGCGCTGGTGGCCATTGGTGGTGCGGGGGCGCTGATTGCGGTCATCGGTTTCATGGACGACCACGGCCACATCGCCGCTCGCTGGCGCCTGCTCGGCCACTTCGCCGCAGCCGTGTGGATGCTGTACTGGCTGGGTGGTCTGGCGCCGCTGCAGGTGTTTGGCTTTACCCTCGACCTGCAGTGGTTCGGCTACGTACTGGCGGCGTTCTACACCGTATGGATGCTCAATCTCTATAATTTCATGGACGGCATCGATGGCATTGCCAGCATCGAAGCGGTCACCGCCTGCCTGAGCATGGTGCTGCTATCGGCCCTGGCCGGTGTGCCGCAGTTGATGGTGCTGCCACTGCTGCTGGCGGCGGCCACGCTGGGCTTTCTGTTCTGGAACTTCCCGCCTGCCAAGATCTTCATGGGCGACGCCGGCAGCGGCTTCCTTGGCATCGTGCTGGCGGGCTTGTCGCTGCAGGCTGCCTGGGCCTCACCGCAATTGTTCTGGTGCTGGCTGATTCTGCTGGGCGTGTTCGTGGTAGATGCCACCTTTACCCTGATCCGCCGCTTGCTGCGCGGTGACAAGGTGTACGAAGCGCACCGCAGCCACGCCTACCAGTTTGCCTCTCGTCATTTTGGCAAGCACCTGCCAGTGACCTTGGCGGTGGCCGCGCTCAACCTGTTCTGGCTGCTGCCCGTGGCCCTGTGTGTGCTGTTGCTGGGCCTGGACGGCGTGTGGGGCGTGATCATCGCCTACCTGCCATTGGCGTATCTGGCCGTGCGCTGGCGCGCCGGTGAGCTCGAACACTAGCTAAAGTGATAGGACGAAGACTGTAGACATGTCACGTTGGAAAGCCCTCAGAGGTTCTATGGATAAGCTGCGCTCAAGACTGCTTGGACTACCTCGGCGCCACAAACGGCTGATTCAGGTAGCGACTGATGTGATTCTGGTCTGGTTCGCGCTGTGGCTGGCGTTTGTCGTGCGCCTGGGTATCGACGACCTGGCCAATCCTGTTCGTGACCACACCTGGCTGTTCATCACGGCACCGATCATCTCCATCCCGTTATTCATCCGCTTCGGCTTGTACCGGGCGGTGATGCGCTATTTCGGCAATGATGCACTGATCGCCATCATCAAGGCCGTGACCCTGTCGGCGCTGATTCTGGGCTTCATCATTTACTGGGCCAGCAACCACCAGAACGTGGTGCCACGCTCTATCACCTTCAACTACTGGTGGCTGAGCCTGATCATGGTCGGCGGCCTGCGCCTGGCCATGCGCCAGTACTTCCTCGGTGACTGGTTCGCCACCGCCGTGCAACATGTGCCTTTTGCCAACCGCGACGACGGCCTGCCACGGGTTGCCGTCTATGGGGCCGGTTCTGCCGGCAACCAGCTGGTGGCGGCCCTGCGCATGGGCAAGGCCATGCGCCCGGTGGCGTTCATCGACGACGATGCCAGCATCACCGACCGGGTGATCGCCGGCCTGCAGGTGTACCAGCCAGAACAGCTGCAACGCATGATCGATGACACCGGGGCCGAAGAAATCCTGCTGGCGCTGCCCTCGGTCAGCCGCAGTCGCCGCCGCGAAATTCTCAACCTGCTTGAAGGCTACCCGCTGCACGTGCGCAGTGTGCCCGGCTTCATGGACCTGGCCAGCGGCCGGGTGAAAGTGGACGATATCCAGGAAGTGGACATCGCCGACCTGCTGGGCCGTGACGCGGTACCGGCACAAGGTGACCTGCTGCAGCACTGCATCATCGACCAGACCGTGATGGTGACGGGGGCTGGCGGCTCGATCGGTTCCGAGCTGTGTCGCCAGATCCTGGGGCAAACTCCGCGTACGCTGCTGCTGTTCGAGCATAGTGAATTCAACCTGTACACCATCGCTGGCGAACTGGAGCAACGTATCCTGCGCGAAGGCCTGGCCGTGCAACTGATTCCGATACTGGGCTCGGTCCGCGACCAGGCCAAGATGCTGGACGTGATGCGTGCGTGGCAGGTCGATACCGTGTACCACGCCGCCGCCTACAAGCACGTGCCCATCGTCGAGCACAACATTGCCGAGGGCCTGTCGAACAACGTGTTCGGAACCCTGTATACCGCCCAGGCGGCGCTGCAGGCTGGCGTGTCCAACTTCGTGCTGATTTCCACCGACAAGGCCGTGCGCCCCACCAACGTCATGGGCAGCACCAAGCGCCTGGCCGAAATGGTGCTGCAGGCCCTCAGCAACGAGCTGGCGCCGGTGCTGATGGGCGAGACCGGGAATGTGTCGCAGGTGAACAAAACCCGTTTCACCATGGTGCGCTTCGGCAATGTGCTGGGTTCGTCGGGCTCGGTCATCCCGTTGTTCCACAAACAGATCAAAAACGGTGGGCCACTGACCGTGACCCACCCGAAAATCACCCGCTACTTCATGACAATCCCCGAGGCCGCGCAGTTGGTGATCCAGGCCGGCTCCATGGGGCAGGGCGGCGACGTGTTCGTGCTGGACATGGGCGAGCCCGTAAAAATTGTGGAACTGGCCGAAAAAATGATTCACCTGTCTGGCTTCAGTATCCGCTCCGAGCGAAACCCGCTGGGCGATATCGCCATCAACTTTACCGGCCTGCGCCCAGGCGAAAAACTGTACGAAGAATTGTTGATTGGCGACAACGTGATTGCCACACGCCACCCCATGATCATGAGCGCCAACGAAGACTACCTGCCCTGGGATGTGCTGAAACAACGCCTGGATGCATTGAGGGCCGCAACTTCGGCAGATGACTTTGCCACCGTGCGCCAGTTGCTGCGCGACACCGTGAGCGGCTACGTGCCCGGCGGGGAAATTGTGGACTGGCTGTACCAGCGCCGGCGGCTAGAGCCCTGAACGCGGTACTGACAAATAAAACAGGCGTTGCCGGCACAGGAGCGCCCACATGAACTTCAAACGCTGTGAAGTTTGAAAGCAGGAATTGGGAAGAACTGAACAATGACTATTTTGGTAACGGGTGGTGCGGGCTTCATTGGCGCAAACTTCGTCTTGGACTGGCTGGCCGGTAGCGATGAGCCCGTGGTCAACCTCGACAAGCTCACCTATGCAGGCAACCTGCAAACCCTCAGCAGCCTGCAGGGCGACAAGCGCCACATCTTCGTGCATGGCGATATCGGCGACTCCTACCTGGTAGCCCGCCTGCTGCAAGAGCACCAACCGCGCGCGATCGTCAACTTCGCCGCCGAGTCCCACGTCGACCGCTCGATCCATGGGCCCGAAGACTTCATCGAAACCAACATCGTCGGCACCTTCCGCCTGCTGGAAGCCGTGCGCGCTTACTGGGGAGGCCTGGACGCACAGGCGCGCCCCGTGTTCCGCTTCCTGCATGTGTCCACCGACGAGGTATACGGCTCGCTGGCCGCCGACGAACCGGCCTTCACCGAAACCCACCAGTACCAGCCCAACAGCCCGTACTCGGCCAGCAAAGCTGCCAGTGACCACCTGGTGCGTTCCTACCACCACACCTACGGCCTGCCGGTGCTGACCACCAACTGCTCGAACAACTACGGCCCGTATCACTTCCCGGAAAAGCTCATCCCGCTGATGATCGTCAACGCCCTGGCCGGCAAGCCACTGCCGGTGTACGGTGACGGCCAGCAAATTCGCGACTGGCTGTACGTCAAGGACCACTGCAGCGCCATCCGCCGTGTGCTGGAAGCCGGCACCACCGGTGAGGTGTACAACGTGGGCGGCTGGAACGAAAAGCCCAACCTGGAAATCGTCAACCGCGTGTGCGCGTTGCTGGACGAACTGCGCCCGCGCGCCGACGGCAAGCCTTACGCCGAGCAGATCACTTACGTGACCGACCGCCCCGGGCATGACCGCCGCTATGCCATCGATGCCCGCAAGCTGGAACGCGAGCTGGGCTGGAAACCCGCCGAAACCTTCGAAACCGGCATTCGCAAAACCGTTGCCTGGTACCTCGACAACCAGGAGTGGGTGCAGAACGTACAGTCTGGCAGCTACCGCGAGTGGGTTGAAAAGAACTACGCAGGGCGTTCGGCATGAAAATTCTGCTACTGGGCAAGGACGGCCAGGTAGGTTGGGAGCTGCAACGCAGCCTGGCCCCGCTGGGCCAGGTGCTGGCGCTGAACAGCCGCAGCCAGTCGCACTGCGGCGACCTGGCCAACCTGCCAGGCCTGGCCGAAACCGTGCGTGCCTATGCCCCCGATGTCATCGTTAACGCCGCTGCCTACACCGCCGTCGACAAGGCAGAAAGCGAGCGCGAACTGGCCTTCAAGGTAAACGCCGAGGCCGTGGGGGTGCTCGCCCGTGCTGCAGCCGACTGCGGCGCACTGCTGGTGCATTACTCCACCGACTACGTATTCCCGGGGCAGGGCGCCCAGGCCTGGCGCGAAGACGACACTGTCGGCCCGCTGAATACCTACGGCGCAAGCAAGCTGGCGGGTGAGCAAGCCATCCAAGCTGCCGCCTGCCAGCACCTGATCTTCCGTACCTGCTGGGTGTATGCCGCCCGCGGCAACAACTTTGCCAAGACCATGCTACGCCTGGCCGCCGAGCGCGACAGTCTGGGCGTGATCGACGACCAGTTTGGCGCCCCGACCGGCGCCGAACTGATCGCCGACATTACTGCCCACGCGATCACCGCTACCCGTCGCAACCCGGCCATGGCCGGCCTGTACCACTTGGCGGCCGGTGGCGAAACCACTTGGTGCGGCTATGCCCGCTACGTACTGGAGCAGGCTGCGGCACAAGGTGTGGCGCTGAAGGTCCAGGCCGAACAGGTCAACCCGTTGACCACGGATGCCTATCCGACCCCGGCCAAGCGACCGGCTAACTCGCGTCTCGATACCAACAAACTGCAGAAGGCTTTTGCCCTGACTCTGCCAGACTGGCGCCAGGGAGTGGCCCGCATGCTCAAGGAAATTCACGAGAAATGACCACTATGAAGCGTAAAGGCATCATTCTGGCGGGCGGGTCGGGTACCCGCCTGCACCCAGCGACCCTGGCAATTTCCAAGCAGCTGTTGCCGGTGTACGACAAACCGATGATCTACTACCCGCTGACCACATTGATGCTGGCGGGCATCCAGGACATCCTGATCATCTCCACCCCGCAAGACACTCCCCGCTTCGAGCAACTGCTGGGCGACGGCCATCAGTGGGGCATCAACATCACCTACGCCGTGCAGGCCTCGCCAGACGGTTTGGCACAAGCCTTCCTGATTGGTGAAGAGTTCATCGGCAACGACCTGTCGGCGCTGGTGCTGGGCGACAACATCTATTACGGCCACGACTTCCAGCAGTTGCTGCGCAATGCCATGGGCCGCGACGAAGGCGCCAGCGTATTTGCCTACCATGTGCATGACCCCGAGCGTTATGGCGTGGTTGAGTTCGATGACAAGGGCAAGGCAATCAGCCTGGAAGAAAAGCCCGCCCAGCCGAAGTCCAGCTATGCCGTGACCGGGTTGTATTTCTACGACAAGGACGTGGTCGAGATTGCCAAAGGCATCAAACCGTCCCCTCGTGGCGAGCTGGAGATTACCGACCTGAACCGGGTGTACCTGGAGCAGAACCGGCTGTCGGTGGAGATCATGGGGCGCGGGTATGCCTGGCTGGATACCGGGACGCACGACTCGTTGCTGGAGGCTAGCGGGTACATCGCCACGATTGAGCGGCGGCAGGGGTTGAAGGTGGCTTGCCCGGAAGAGGTGGCGTACAGGCAGGAGTGGATTGGGGCGGAACAGCTGTTGAAGCTGGCTGAGCCGTTGGCCAAGAATGGGTATGGGCAGTATTTGAAGCGGTTGGTGGGGGATAGGGTTTATTGAGTCGATAGGCGAGGCCAGATTGTCGCCACCAAATTTAGTAAGGCTTGGCACGGACTTAGGTACGTGCCTGGTCAACATGCCTTTTATCTTGATGCATTTCGTGTGGTGAGTTAGGTTTCGGCTGTTGCTAATATGCTGTTTTAGGGGGGCGTGACACTTTTTAGATGTGTCACGATTATACTATTAATACCTATAAGCTTTCAGCGACTGAGAACTTCCACTCTTTCTAGAGGCTTGACGCTACATTTGGCAGACAGCTGATCCTCCAGGATGTCTTTATAGAATGCAACGATTTCCAAGTTGGAGGTGTTCTCCGGAAGCTCAAACCTTGCACTAGGGGAAGTATCGTACCAGCGTACTTCATGACGGGAACCGTTCACAACTAAATAAAAGGCGAAACATCCGGATTCGTGAATCGACCCGTCTTTGACAAGAGAGCAATGCGCAAATACCCCGTTATTCGTTTTATAGGCGGCAACATTGAGTTTGACTCCTGAAGAAACGAGTGGGGAGTGCGGTGCTGATAGAAGATGATCTGTCGCTTCGGTAGGGGCTATTGTTTTGGTGATGATTTGCGCAAGCGCTTCTCTGTAATAGCTGTTGCAGTAGTGAAAAGGTGACGGGCCCCAGCGGTGCTGCTCATCAGCGGTCAATAGCGACGGGCTGAAATCGAGGAACTGATCCTTCCGCAACAAGCCACCTAGCGACTCGTACATCCAGCTAAGTTCTTGGTTGGCACTCTCAATTATTGCGTGAGCTACTGGAAAAGGCTTGTCAGTTACTTTGTCAAATCTAGATGACCAGAAAACTTTATTGATGATGACTTGGTCGAGCTTTCCTAATTCGGTTAGGAATTCAAAAAACTTTTGCATTCCCTGAAGCCAAAGTTTACGGCGTTCATTAGAGCCTTGTTTGATAACGGTATGGCCTAATGCAGCATCATCGTCTAAGAGGCCACTTTCAGCTAACTCATTGGAGTTCGTTAGTAGCTGCCCAGTTGGTAGGGAGATAAGGTCAAATCGCTCGTCAATCAAATCAATTAGAATGACATCCGCATTTGAAAACTTATCTTTGGCTGATAGGATCTCCTTTGAAAAGTCACATGAAACCATCCGGCGGCGAAATGCTGAAGGAATGCGGCTCAACGCCTCATCATTGTCATAAGCGTCACTGCACAGCGATGCCATTGACGAGCGGGCATAGTAATCAACTAGCTTGAAATCCCGGCTTTCTTCCAAGTTGAAAATGTCTCGGGATACGCAGCTACCATATATTAGTAAATTTTTGATCACTATTTTTTAAGCCTTTTTAAGTAAGCTTCAATACCGTATTTTCAGGCATCGTCAGCTCACAAATCACGTTAAGTCAATACATTCAGCAGACAGCTGCTTTGTCGTATGGTTCACTTGACTCCTGCTCCTTGCGATAGATTAAGCACCTGTTTCTCTGCAAGTTGCTGATAACGTCTAAAGTAAGATCAATCAAGTGCATTGCAGGAGCGCATCAAAGCTATCAGATTTCCATGCTAACAAGATTAATTATCATTTTTTTCTGGGGAGATCAAGTTTTTTTCGACGCTAGGTGCGCTTGGTCACATTTTTTTCCTTGTGATCTTATGTAGGGTCGAAAAGGATTGATGGCATGAGTGGGTATTCGCAATGTTAGTAGTGAGTACTCAATGGGGTGATTGGAATACGGTGGTTCGATGCATGTTAACTTTAAGCATGAGTGGTGCACAGGCGCCCTATCTAATGGTAGCAAGTCGCAGTGGCTGTTTGCTTAAACGACTTTCTTCATCGTTCAGGTGATAGGTGATAGTAATGGAAATTCTGTGGTCAAATGATATATCATGTTTCCTTTTGTGCCGAGGGCCGTAAATGGAAACCGTTCTGAGTGCTGCTGAAGAACTTATTGCCAAAGGCGAAGCGGATTTGTCACCTGCAGGGAAGCCATTCTGCGATCAGCTTACAGCTGAACAGTGGCGTGTAGTCCGAGGAAAAAAATTAACAGATACTGAAATTCAGAAGGTTGAAGAACTGGCCAAGCACCAGCACTTTTCGGATAAGCCCCACAGCCGACAGCGTCTTTATGAACTAGCGAAAATTGCAAGGCTTGATAGCAGGCTCAGTTCCGGGGCGGATGTCGACGAGCTTATTGCTGAGCTGGAATTGGATGTAAGGAATGGAATTAACACTCCATCTGCTTACGCGATGCTGGGTGCATCTCATATCGCAGAGGGGCGTTATGATCTAGGGGTTTACTATTTTAATAAGGCAAATAGTATCGTAGGTCGTAATAATTGCATAACTGCATTCATGGGTTTGTCTCGGGCTTTGCCAGCCCTTGCTGCTTTTGAACAGCCGTTTTTTAATGATGGCGAGGCTTCGCTAAAATTTTTGAGTGAGGCTCGCACTTTCGTTGGGGGAGTAGTTGCAGTAGTAGCAGGGAATGCTCTGTACATTAATCGGTTTTTGGAGAATTATGCCAGGTCGATTGCCGAAAAAGGATCTGGGGTATTTGGTGGTATCCATGTTCACTGGGTGAAGGAACGGTCTGAGGCCCTCGACTTTATTGACACTGCTCTTACTAAGTCGAGAGGGTTTTGCCCTGAATTGAATGTGACTTATGAAGAAATCGACGAGGTTCTGGACAAGAAATCATATTTTGCTCAGTCTAGATTCCTTGTTGCAAGGCGTCTGATCGAGAACTATCGTCTGCCATTATTGATTACCGATCTGGATTTCCAGTTAAACCAGAATCCATCTGGTGCTATCAATAAATTGAGCTTTATTGATGTGAGTTTTCTTCAGCACAACAAAACGAGTGCTCAATGGGCATTTCCTTGGTTGAGAAGTATGGCTGGCAGCGTATGGGTTAATAATACCGACGCAGCTAGAGAGTTTTTCAGGTTAATGGAACTCGGCTTCGCTTCTTGCTATAACCCGCATTGGTTCAATTGGGGGGTGGATCAGAATCTACTTTCTTCAGTCCTTGAGTATAGCCGTACCAAGTCACAGCTGAATTTTGCTTCGTTCTCAGAAGTGGCAGGCTCCCAGTTATTTAATGTCCCCATGGACTTAAAGGCTGGCGTTAAAAGCCAAGTTTGAACATCTATGGCAGGCTATCACTTGATGGTCTGCCATGCATGGGTTACAAAAAGTCTTGTGCTTTTATTTTCGTAGGACTGAATTCTTTAATGGCGCCGGCTACGATTTTTTTTTTGAGTTGAGATATGAAGGTTTTGGGGGGCTCTAGGTCGAAGCCCCCAAAGTCCAAAATTTTATACTTCCACTATTGGGCCTTTTGAAGCTTATCCATCAGGGTTTGTGATTCAAAATGCATCTTTATAAATTTCGCTGGATTTCCGCCGATAATTGTATAAGGCTCAATATCTTTCTCGATGTGCGAGTTCCCTGCGACAACTGCGCCATCTCCAATATTGACGCTGCCTGCAATCGTAACGCCTTCACCAATCCATACATCATTGCCAATGGTTATTCCGTACTTACCTGTCCCCTTATAGGGGGTAGGGGAGAAGCTTTCTTCTTCATCAAGCTCAGAATGAATCTCAAAAAACTTTCTATTATAAGTGAATGGCGATGATGAGATTCTTTCATGAGGATGATGAGGTCCTAATATCCGAAAACATGGTGCAATAGAACAATGTCGCCCAATTGACACAGATGCTGGCATCGAGGACATGCAATAGGTAAAGCTACCGACGAAATATAAATTATCGTAAACGGCCAAGCGGCAATAGGGTTCAATCGCAAACTTAAAGGGAGCGACAATTTTTTTGCTTGGAACTGCTGTTGGTGTGGCAGTAGCAGGCTTACGCCAAACCCCAATCTTGTGCTGGGCAAGTGGAGTAATTGTAGGGATTGCTGCGTACTTGTTCTCTGGAATTCGCTCTATGGATTTATTTCTATATGTAGATCGTATGTTGATATGGAAGCCTTATGTCTTTAGTCGCGCTATGACTGTTGCAGTTTTTTTCTTTTTTGAAGCTTTGATTATGTCTTGTGCCATCTGTTTTTTAATTGTGGTGCGTGAGAATTCTTCTACAAAATCTAAGCGGGATGTATTTTGTAGCTTTAGTTTTTTCAGCGCAGTGATTGCCTCGTCTGCGTCGCAAGGGGAAAATAAAGCGACGTTCTTTATGCGTTTTTTTGCAAAGCGATGTGCGTAGCCAGAGAGGCCGCCCCATATAGGTTTGTTGGTTGCCGCATATTCGAATAGTTTCGAGGGCAGTACTCGGCGAAAAGCTTTTTGGTTGTTCAGGTGCAAGAAAAGAACGTCAGCTTCTTGGTAGATACGTAACAACTGATCCCTTTTCATTGGGGTAGATATTCTTACGTTGCTAACGCCACCATCTTCCAATGTGCGCATTAAGGCTGAAAGTGCGCTGCCTGCACCTATAAGGTGAAATTCAACGCTATCGCCGAGTCGCTGAGCTAGCTCTGGAATTATTCTATGAAGTCCCTGACCTGCGCCAATGTTTCCAGCATAGACGATCTTTAGTCGGCTCTGTGTTGACTGAAACGCTGGTACTAGCTGAGCAGGAGGATTTTTTATGAATAGATCGTCAACACCGTTTGTGTAAAATGCGAACGACTTCCCTGGATAACGAGTTGCGAAATAAGGCAAGAATCCGGGGGAAATGAGGTTTACTCGCACGGCCTTGTTGATAGTCCAGCGCTCTAGTGGAGAAAAAAGCGAGGCTGCCAATCGTCCCCAACGAGAAGGTAGTAAGTCACTGACAGTGTCTACAAAGATGTCTCGGATATCTAAATATAAAGCACAGCGACTTCGTTTGGAGATCAGTGCTCCCAATGAAGCAGTCATTAAACGAGAGGAAGTTGAAAATACTAAGTCGTAACGGTTACCGGAAGTAAGTTTCAAAGTGTTGAGTGCGAAGCACGCGAAAGCCCAGGTTTGGTCTCTTATGCCGCTACGGTGAGCCGGAATTTGAATCCGGCGGATTGTCAAATTTCCCGAGCGTTCTACGCTAACCGCATTTGCAGCAAAAGAATGATACCGATTAGGTTGCGTAGTGATGATCTCGATTTCTACATTAGGACCGAGCTCTTCGCGCAAGGCTTTCACCAAGGCCCCTGCTCTAAAAGAGCCTGCCGATAGATCCGGCGGATAGTAGAAGCTCAGTAAGAGAATTTTTGAGATCATTGCTTGGTCTGCGCGTTCAGAACGCAATCATAAAGTTCTACCAGGCGTGATTCCTGCTCTTCCCAATTTAAGCGAGAAGCGGTTGCTCTGGCGTTCATGGCAAGCTGGTTCCTTAGAGTGGTATTGGACACCAGTTCGTTAAGACCGGCGGCTAATGCCAGTGGGTCATTGTGCGGGACAAGAATACCTACTTCATTGCGCTGTACGATTTTTCGAATTTCAGGGAAATTTGTTGCGACAACGGGTAGGCCAGCCGTCAAGTATTCGAATAGCTTGTTTGAGTCAGTGGTGTAATGATTCAAGCAGGTGTTTTCGATCGGCTGAACACCAATGTCTGCTGATGCTGTATAACTTGGCAGCTCTGAAAGACTGACTGTAGGTATAAAATGGACACGGTCCTGCACGCCGTAAGCGCTGCTCAGCTGATGCAAGGGCTGTGTAAGGCGTCCACCACCGATCAGCACAAAATATGCATTGGGAACGAGGGCAGCGGTTTGGACAAGTTTTTCCAACCCGCGACCTTGCTGCAATCCCCCTTGGTATAAAATTATTGGCCATTGTTCAGTAAGGCCGAGTTCTTTTCGGATGCGATCTGTTGCACAAGACGGTGTAAAGCGCGGCCGGTTTTGTAAAACAGTTGGGCGCTTAACTTGGTATGCGCGAGAAAAAAACTTAGCCCTGGCGTCGGTGGTAGTTATCGTACCGTCGGCTTTTGGCATGAGTTTTTTTTCGACAAAAGCTACCAGGCGGCGAAAGCTATTGTAGCCCTCACGGCTGGTGCTGATTTCATGTGCATCATAAACCAGGTGTGATTTTCCCAGTTTTGCAGTTAGCCATGCAGTAGGTAATGTATTTACATCATGAGCATGCACGACATCAGCCTTATAGCGAATCATCTGAACCATCAGGCATAGATGAGTCCAAGTTCTTGTAATGATTCTAAGAAGCTGGTGCTTTAGGCTGATTTCGCCTTTAGCGATGCTTGGCGCATTTTTAGAGGCTTTATGGGTTTTTGGCTTCCGCCATTTCCAGAGTGGGCTTCGCGCTACACGAATTACTTCTATTCCGTCAGCTAATCGCTCTTTAACTTTTGTTACCCCCGGAGTATGCAGGGCAAAAACGCAAACTTGATAACCTGAACGCTGAAGTGTTTCTGCTTCTTTAAGTACGCGTGCGTCATTAAGGAATTCGTTCCACACAACCATGGCTATACGTTTCATTTGGTCACCGCAAGACTTTCGTGCTCAATCGACATTAATAGAGCCGAAATGTCGGGAAGTAGCTCGGCTGCAGACAAGTAGTGCTGCCTAGTTAAAAGCTGATCCAGGTTAAAGCAAAGGGCAGCTAACATCAGGTGCTCTTCACTGATCTGCTGGATGTCTTTACGATAAAGCTGCAGGTCTGCCATCAATTGAGGCAGGATGGCTGATAGATTTTTGACTTGCAGCGATGCACCAATCGGTTCTAAGCTCCAATTGCCCCAATAGCTTATGCTCAATTTCCCATTTTCAGAAATGAGTATCTGGTCTTTGCCAATCTGGCTGTTGCTAATGTAAAGAGGGATGCTGCGAAGTGTCTCACAAAGCTCAAATTTCAGCTTTATGAACTTTCTGAATTCTTGCGCATGCTCGCCACCATCCAGCGCAGTTCCAAGTGCATTGAGAACTGTATCACTCAGGCGGTCCCAAAGCAGCGGGCGCGAACGAGAGTATTTCTGTACCAAACTCTGCGGCGGAACGTGGCGCATCAGGATCTTTGCAGAGGCTGCTTGGTGAATGCCCGTTTCTACAGGCGGAATTTTATTGAGCGATTGAACTGAGAAAATATGGCAATGGAAGCCATCCAGGAGCGTGGCCTGGATCAGGCGAGCCGAAGGAATAGCTTCCAGGTTTGGCTCCATAAGAAGAGTTGCTTCGTTGATTGCCAGTGTTGTTCTATTGGTGTTAAAGACCTTGATAAGGTAGGTGTCTTCATCTCCCAAGCTTGTTTTGCTTCTTACTTCAACAGCAAAAATGTCATGAATGCCTGTTTGATGCCATTTGATGTCATGATTCAGGTATTGCGCTCCAGATGCCTCTTTTAGCAAGACGTCAACCCACAGTTTTGCACTATCGGCAGTGAACAGGCTCCAGAATTTCTCTGGTTTGCCGCGAGCTTCGCTGGGCAATTTATGGTCTTTGAAAAGCAGCGCTGAAATCTGAAGGTGCTGTTCTTTGAGGGAGCTCAAATCTTGTATAAGCAGTGTTGCTCGTTGCATGATCTGGCGTGTAAGAAGGATACCGATAATTGCGGGCAGTAATTTTGGAGGGGTATCAGAAAGCAAGTCGTAAGCGAGGTAAGAAAATGCAGCGAAGAAACCAATTGAACCGAGCGGATTGAGCAGTTCGTAATTGACTTCGTTGCTTTGTGTGTTGTTCTTTTTTTTAATTTCTACTTTCAGTTTTGTAAGGGCGGCCCAGCCCAGCCAGAAAGCTAGTGTGGCGATGGTCAGTTCGAGGTAGATATACCCAAGTGCCGCGATAGTAAGGCTGAGGAATACAATGGCGGCTAGGCTGCGCGTAAACCTTAAATATGCTTTGCTGGCGACTTCATTCTGGCCGTCAAAAAGTATTAGTTTTCGGCTGTTCAGGATGAGCCGTTCACTACCGAGTTTGGTCAGCTTTTTAATGAGGGCTTCGGATAGCAGATAAAGTACGTAAAAAAGTGCTGCAGTACTGCACAGTAAAAGAAAAAGATCTTTTCGGTCGAACTCTTTCAGGTAATCTGGGAAATATGAAGGAATATTTGGCGATCCGATCAGAATGATCGCTTTCAGCGGTAGAAATGAGGCCGCTAATAGGCTGATTTGCGCAGCCAGTGTCAAGAGTATGATGGTGAGAGTGAGCCCCGGGATTATGCGAGTTATTTTGTTGGCAACCGAGTACATCCAGCGGCCGGCGTTGAAATCTACCATTTTCATTTCGCTCATAATAACTTGCCTTGCTTCAGGCTTAAGGCCTGAGTTAATCTTCGGGGCTTTCGTACTTAATTCAACTGCCAGGAGATTACTGCCTGGCTGGCAGTGCCTTCTTTGGGTTGAATTTTCTTGAAGTTGGCGACGATCAGTGCTGCGTTTGGCTTCTTGTAATAAACTTGAATCAAGGATTCATTTTGAGTTCTGACATTTGGCTGGTAGCCATTTGTTTCGAAGGTCTTGTTGAAATCCTGGTAAGTAGTGTTCAGATCTGTCGAAGTTTCGAAAAAGTACAGCTGACGGTCTTGATCATTCTTGGTGGCGGTATAGCTTTTAGTGGTTGTGATGTTGTTGAAGGTGACTTGTTTACCTTCTTTGAGGTCTACTTTAGCTACATTAGGCTTATCGCAAGCAGTCAGGAAGAGGGCAAGAATCGAGTACAGGGCAATCTTTTTCATATTTAATCCGTAATTTTCAGTTGTGGTGAGCAGTAATGATGAATTGCGCTTTTGTAGCGTTCTTCATTTCAAATGCAACCATCGACGTGTCAATTTGTTGCATGAATCCAACGCCGCTGATGCCTTTCACAAGTTGATCATCGTTCCAGCCTGTGACGATCGTGCAGGGGAAGTTCGAAGCGATGGTGATTCGATAGCGGGACGCAGGGTGACGAATTTCTACGCCCTCTTCGGTCTTGGTTACCTGGGTGCCGTCGCCGCAGTGGAACAGGCTGAACATAGGCTTGTCTTTCAGCGTTGCATGGATCTCATCGCTGATCTCGAGTTGCAGACGGTCGAGGTAACCGGTGATGCCGCGTTTGATGAGTGTGTCTTCAAACGCGTCGTGCGAGCCGTTCAGGCTAAAGCCATTTTCAATGACTTCCCCGGACAACTGGGCGTGGCCAGGTTCGATGCTGTAAGGCACATCGGCGATAACCGGGTTGTTGTGCGAGTAGGCCCCCCTCAGGAAGTTCTGGACAGGTTTGAGATACTCGTGCGAGTAGAAGCTCGGGTCGATGAGCCACTCGATACCGTCCATGAACAACGTGAAGGACAAGTTGTCCTGGTGCTTGTGGGTTTTGCACAGCGACGTTGCAAACATGGTCAGCATGTACGCAGTTTGCGCGTGATTACCCTTGATGATGGCGTAGCCGGCCGTCGGCAGGATCGTTGCCGACGGTGTCGGGTAGTTCTTGTTGTTGCGTACCGTATCCAGGTCTGGGTTGGCGCGGCGGAAGGTGTCGCCTTGGGCTGGAGAGCGGTTGTCCGGGTAGCGCAGGAAGTCCGAGAACTTTAGCAGTTCTTCAGCAACCGTCGGAATGGTCGTGATGTGCGAACTCTGCTGGGCCAGTTCACCGGCGAAAGCGATCAGGCGCTGTACACCCTGATGATAGCCAATGGAGTTTTCAACGAACACGGCATAGCCGTTGTCGCGAACAATCAAGGTATCAAGCTGGTCGGTCAGCCGTGACAATGCCAGCGCTTGCCAACGCTCGGAGCACGGGAAGTCTGGCATGGCCAGGCTGGTCGCCAGCAAAGCCATATCCTGGAACCATGCATGGTTGTGGTAACGTGAGGCTTGGTGGGAGGCGTAGAACATCTCCGATGCCAGCAACTGGGCGTGCTTGAAGATGGCCGAACGCAGGCGCACCATGAAGCGCTGTTCGAACTGCTGCCGCACACCGATATCCCAGATCATCAGGAACGCCAGCAGACGCTCGGCGGTACCGTGGTCATACCAGGCGAACTTGCGGTCTTCGTCGGCATTGAAGTAGCTGCGTTCCAGCCAGTTACTGATGAACTCCCGCGCCGGGAACAGCGGCGCTACGCTGCCTTCCTGCCGTGCGTGCAGCATCAGAATGATCGCGGGATGCAGCGAGTGCCACGAGAAGCGATAGGTGCCAACAGCGTCCAGCTCATCGGGCAGCGTCTGTTGCCAGTCCCACGCCAGGCCGATGTTCCCGTAGAGCGGGCAGACACCTTTTTGCAGATAGTCATTGGCCTGGGTCGGCACATCCTTGAAGCACTTCTCCATGTAGGCATACAGGGAGTCGCAGAGCGCTTCGGAGAGCGGCTCTTTGGCAAAGTCTTCTGTCAGCCAACCAGTGGGTGCTTCGTTTTCATGCCAGCAGGTCAGCCGTTCGATCTCCAGCGTGGACCCTTCTGCCTTGGGTTGCCCTTTGAAGTACAGCTTGATTTCTTCCAGCTCGCAGGCCGCTGGAGTTTCCCAGTTATTCTGAATACCGAATGCCAGGTCATTGTGGCCGATGGTGAAGTCAACCCACTGCCCACGTGCCGCATTGACGATCTTTACGTGGCGATAGCTACCTTCGACCGTGTAACCAACCCCGATGTAGTTCAGTTTTTCCCAGTCCGAAAGGCGGAAGCGCAGGTGCAGTCCGTTGCCATGGAAAGAACGTGGCAGCTTGAAGCGAACCTGGTAGACGCTGGCATTACCGCTGAAGGTAAATACCGGGTTGTCATTTTCCATTGCAGCACGCGCGTTGCCACTGAAGCCCTGAAGGGTCAGTGGCTCATCGGCTTCGCTGCCGTGGTTGCAGAACGACCTGTAGTCGAGAATGTCCCGGTCTGAGAGAAAGTCCAACGCCGGCTTGTCAACCATGGGTACCGGCGTGGCCTCGATTTCGTCTTCGTTGAAGAAGCGATCGCGGATTATCTTGAGCATGTCTTCGTAAATATTCTAAAAAGTGAAAAAAGCTCAGCCCCAACGGCGCTGAAAGCGCTCAAAAAAGCTGCCGAAAGATGATCAATGATCCGCAGCGGCAGGCGTGCTGCCGCGCGGTCAGAGGTGCCAGCCGTTCATTTGGCTGCAGGGTCATCCTTATCGAATCAGCTCGATTTCACGGGTAATGATTGAATGCTTGGCGGTCTGTTTTTCAACACGTACACGCGCAGCAGCGGACATCTTGCTGAACAGTTCCGGTGACTCGATCACTCGCGCGATTCCGTCAGCCATTCCTTGGGCGTCATCGCCGGCGGCAAGAATCCCACACTCGTCATCTACAAACTCCGGGATCGCTGTAACAGCGTTTGTCACAGCGATCAGGCCGGAAGCCATCGCCTCGTCACGAGATACGCCTTGGGCGTCCATGCGTGTAGGGCAGAGGAACAGGCCGTACTGTTTGTGCAGTGCAGCAATCTCTTGATGCTTGAGGAAGCCACGCTCAATTGTCACGTTGCTGTATTTGCGCAGTGGGGCGAGGGTGTCTTCGAACAGCACGCCATCACCGATCATGCGGAACTCAAGGTCCTTGAAGTACGGTTTCTCCGCCAGCAACTCAATCGCCCGAACACTCAGGTCGTTAGCGTATTTGGCCGATGCATAGGGCCGGATGGACAGCAGCTTCATGCGCTGTTGTTCCGGCTTTTGCTGGTACGAGAAGGTTTCCGTATCAATCGGGTTATGGATGATCTCGTAGCGGTCTTCCGGAATGCGGAAGCCCACGTCCTCCATCACTTCTTCGGCGAAGTACCGGGATACGAAGACGAGCTTCAGATTGGCTGGCATGTTGCTCAGCGTCTCGCGCCAGAACGCCATGCGTTTTTCGCTTTCGACTTTCGCCACCGCCAACTGGCTCTCATCCGAGTAGTTGTACTCGCGACGCCACCAAGGCTGTACTTCTGCACCGTGTACCCAAACCACTACTTTGACCATGTGCGTGAAGCGCTTCAGCACTTCCCACATTTCCGGGTCCAGGAAGTGAACCAGTACGCTCTTGTACTGACCACTTTCGAGCATCTTGGTCAGGGTGGACTGGCAACCGGTTACCACGTCTACGTTCTGGAACTCGTGATAGCTGACAGCCTCGTTCTTGCGCAGGCGGAAGATGTCTACGTTCAGGTTCTGTTCCTGATAAGCCATCACTCGGCTGTGTACAAAGCCGTTGCGATACAGGTCAGCATAAGCCGGGTAGTGGTTGGTAACGACCAGGTGTTTCGAGCGGCCCAGCATCTCCGAAGGTTGCAGGTCGCGGTGGCCAAGCACCAGTGCCTTGATCTCGCTACTGCCAGCCGCGTAGGCCCGCAGACCAAAGCGCACGAAGGCGGCCTCCGGTGGTACCTCGGAGGTTTGGTTGCGGTTGGCATGCTGCATCACATGGCTGATCCGCTGCTTTTCAGCATCGAGGAACAGCACCACCAATTGCAGATTCAGGCCGGGCGTGCAGTCGAGGTACAGCTTGAGCTGGCGGTCATCGAGATTCAGTTGGTCCAGGCTGACCTCTTTGAGGGCATACACATATTCATGCTTGCCGTCTGCCAGCGTAGAGCTGACACGCCAGTTATCTACGTCGACCGACAGGTTGAGGAACTTGCTGTGCTTGGCACCGAACATCTCAGCCAGCTCGCGACCGCTGATCTCCGGAGAGTCATGCTTGTCTTCCAAGGGGGCGATGGCCTGTGCGCGAGCTTGGAGCTGGTCAATGGTCATGCCAAGGTTCAGCTCCAGGTCGTCCACCTTGGCGCTGATAGCCTCCTGCTGTGCTGCCCCGTTTTCGCAGTAGTTGAACGGGTCGATCGCCAAGCCTTGCTCGTGGGTGTATTGCAGCGAAGGTAAGCTCTTCAACCAGCTGCGCAGTGGCTGGTTGGCAACGATCTCGGTGGCCACAAGCGAGCGACGTGCGCTCAACGATTGAGCTGGGCGGTACGCCATCCCATTCGATTGCAGCTGCGCATTTTGCCCATTGCAGGTGAAGTGGGCTGCTTTACCAACGACCTGCGCCTGGCTGTAGCGGGTAGCCAGCGCAAGGTCCAGCAGGTAATTAGGGCCGTAGTAGTCTCCCGGTACAAAGCCGGCAACCCAAGGTGTATTGCCGACCAGCTCGCCAAGGCTGGTTTTCTTCAGCTGGGCAGGCTTGAGCACCAGAATGCGTGGGTCGTCGCTCACGATGCTGCTCTGGTAAGCATCGGTGATGATGACCATGCGCACTTGGCTGTAGGTCTGACGGTTCAGGTGGGCACGCAGCATGTCGAACTGCTGACGATCTTGTGCTTCGCCAACGACCACGATTTCCGGCAGGCGCTGAGCCTTCACGGTGCCAGTGACTTTGCTGAGCACGTATTCCAGGCGCTGGGTGTAGGTGTGCTCTTGCATCACTTTACGCAGGGCGGCGAGCTTCAACTTGTCACTGTTGAGTGGGTCTTCGGCCAGCAGCTGCAGGCGGCGCAGCATTTCTTCGCCGTTATCGGTGGTGACTACCAAGTCACCGAACAGCAGGCGCACGCCGCGCGAGAAGTTGCTGACGGTGATGGTATTGCAGCCCAGCAGCTCGAACACTCGACGTGCGAACATCGATTGCGACTGCTTGATCGAGTTCAGGTTGATCGCGTAGCGATAGCCTTTGTAAGCCGTGTCAATTTTTTCGAAGGGCAGGGTGCCGACGATGTACGGCTGGTATTCCTCGGGGAACTGGTAGTTAGCGTCGTTTTTGCCGAAGTTGCGGTCGAAAATTTCCAGCGGGCGGAACTTCGGCAGCTCGCTTACGAAGTTGCCCAGGTCGCGGGTACGCTCTGGGTAGCGGGCGTAGTAGGCGCCGGCGAAGCAGAATGCGTCTTTGCGTTCGTACAGCTCGATCGGGTTGTGCAGCGCTGGCTGGCAAGCGAACGGCAGCAGGTAAACACGGTCGTGACCGAGCGCACCTTTATAGCGGTGAATGCAGTCGATGTCAGTGGTGAACACGTGGTCGAACTGCTTGGCGGTGGTCAGGAAGGTTTCGAAGTGAACCGGGTCTTCCTTGTTCCAGAATACGGTTGGCACTTTGTTCTGGCGGCACCAGTTCAGGATGTCCTGCAGCTCCTGGCTGTTGTGGCCAACTTTGCTCCCCCACAGCTCATCCTTGCCACGCCAGGCTGACTCGATGAACAGCAGCTCAGGGCGGAAACCTTCCAACTCCGCTTTCCAGTTGGCAGGTGTGAGCTGCATCAGATCACATTCGTAGCGGTAGGAGCCGAAGGTGAACTCATCCATTACACATGCCACTTTCAGGCGGCTTGCGGGTTGGTCGGCTTGGCGCAGCAGGATAGAGCGGCTCTGCTCGCTGGTCGGCAGGGCTTCAGGCAATTTCAGGTAGTTCTCATCCTGAATGACCGGCGCAGGGGGCAGAAGGGCCTTCATTGGCTCGTTCGCGATGCGTTTCTGTTCATTCTGCTGGCGTTGCTGGTTGGCCTTGCGGTACAGGCGCAGCAGCCGCACAGGCAGTCTGACCAGCCCGCCCAGTGAGTTGGCGCTGTTCTTGATCTGATAGCCCAACTGGTAGGTCATGCTGGTGCGGGTTTTGATCAGGCGTTGCTCTGCAAGATGGCGCTGCGTATTGGCTCGCTCCAGATTGGCATTGAGCTCGTCGATCTTGCGCTGCTGCGCGGCGCTACGCTCCAACAACTGGTTGAGATTGGCTTTCAGTTGAGGAATCTGCTCTGTGCTGACAGTGCGGTACTTCAAGTTGGCCGCGCCCAGGCCTGCTTTCGAGGAGTTGAGCTCGTTCTCCAGTTGCATGCGCAGGCCTTGCCACTGCTCATTGGTGGCTGCCAAGCTCGCTTCAGCTGCCTGACGGCTGGCGGTTTCGAGCATCAACTGTTCGACCAGTGCGTCCTTGGCCTGAGTCAGCGAGGCGATCGTTTCAGCTTGTTCAGCCTGCGCTTCCTGGGCCTGCGCGTTGGCCTGGGTCAGTGCATGCACTTGCTCTTCAAAGCCATTGCGCAGTTCCACCAGTGTATTGATGGTATTCGCCTGGGCAGCATGCTCGCGCTCGCTACGTGCTTGTGTTTCGCTCATTTCCAGCAACTGACTTTCCAGTTCAGTCTGGCGGTTTTGCAGAGCAGTTACTGTTTCCGCCTGGGCCGCATAAGCCTGCTTCATCGCTTGGCGCTGATTACCCAGATCGGCTTCCAGTTCAGCTTGACGTGCTTTCAACAGGGCAATAGTTTCGGCCTGCGCAGCGTCGGCCCGCTGGGTTTGGGCCTGCAATTCGTTCATATACTCCAACTCGCTTTCAAGTTCGGCTTCCAGTTCCGCTTGGCGCTTGCGTAGCGTGGCGATGCATTCGTCTTTCTCGGCAATATCCTGGCTGCTCTCGGTTTGCAGGATGCTCAATGCCTGTTTCTGATTCTCTAGCGCGGTCTCCATCGCCGTTTGGAGTTCGCGTAAGCTTGCAATGGTATTGATGTGATCCGTGTTGGCTTCGAGCGTCTTGTCTCTTGACTCGACAGCGGTGCCTATCAACGCATCCAGTTCTTCGACACGGGATTGCAGTGACGAAATGGTTTCCAGGCGGGCTGTATCGGCTAGCCCGGCTTGTTCGCGCAGTTCAGTCATTGCCTGTGCCTGGCCTTCCAGTTCAGCTTCCAAAGCTGCTTGGTGCGCGCGCAGGGCAGTGATTGTTTCTATATGGCCGGTGTTCGTCTGTTCAGCGTGAGTCTGCAGTTCAGCTCGACGTTCTAATTCGGCTTGCAGCTCTACTTGTTGTGCCTGCAGGGCTGCAATAGTGCTCTCATGTGCTGCATTCGACTCATCTGCTTTGGCCTGGGTACTGGCTAAAGCCTGCTGCTGGTTTTCGAGGGCAGCCTGCAGCGCGGCCTGCTGCGCGCGCAGAGCAGTGATGGTGTCTACATGGCCTGCATTGGTCTGTTCGGCCTGCGACTGCAGTTCATCTGCAGCTTGTCGCTGATTTTCCAGTTTGGCTTGCAAGGCAGCCTGCTGCGCTCGGAGCATCGTAATGGTTTCTATGTGACCATCGTTGAGCTGCTGAGCCTGGACAAGCTGTTCAGATAGCACTTCAAGCTGGCTTTCCAGCTCGTTACGCTGCTTTTGAAGGCTCGATACGGTTTCGTTCAGTGCCGCATTGTCAGCCTGGCCTTTGGCTTGAAGCTCGGTCACCTGCAGAAGCTGGCTTTCCAGTGCGTCGTGTTGAGCCTGCAATGCTTCAATCTTTGTCGACTCGTTGGCTGCCAGCGCTTCTGCGGCCGCCCGTTGCTGGTCTGTGGCCAACAATTGCTCTTCCAGAGAAAGCAGTGACTGCTGCAGCGAGTCCAGTTCTTGATCCCGTTGTCCCTGAGCTTCTTCAAGCACTGCGATCTGTTGTTGCAGCTGGGCATACTGTTCTGCAGTCGCGAGGCATTTTTCATTGGCCTCACCCAGTTGGAACTTGAGCGAATCCAGCTCTGCGTTCAGTTCCTGGATGCTACGGGCGCTGGCTTCGAGAGCTTCCTGGTTCGTTTGCTCTAGAGAGACGATATGCGCGTCGCGATCTTGAAGCTGGCGAGTCAGAGCCTCGACCTTCTGAGCTTCAGGCTTCAGCAGGGAGAGCTGTTCAGTGGCCAGACGATACTTTCTGTTGGCGTCGTCCAGGCGCTCCTTGATCTCCTCAAGTTCTTGCACCCGCTTTGCCTTGGCATCGAGAATTTCGCGGTTGGCCTGCTGCAACGTCGCAATATCCGTGTCACGCGTTTGCAGTTGCTTGGCGAGCGCTTCAGCTTTCTGCGCTTCAGGCCTCAGTTGAGCAATCTGCTCAGTGGCGCTGCGGTACTTCTTGTTTGCCTCTTCCAGACGCTTGCCGATGTCGCCGAGGTTTCCGCGCAGTGTGCGCTCAATAGACTCAAATGCCTTTTCGAGCTCGCGTACTCGATCAACAGTAAGCGAGTCGATGGTCCCCGGCTTATGCGCTTCGTTCTTGACGGCCACAATCCCCAGCCACTTGCCCAGCATCTTCACTTCGATGATCTGCAAATGCTCGGCCAGCAGCCGGAACGGTTCCATCAGGTAGAACGTGTGCTTGTGGTCAATGAAGTCATTGACCCCGAACGGTACGGTGATCACCACCCGGCCACCCTGCTTGAGCAGGTCGTAGGCCTTTTCGACGAACAGCTCCGGACGTACCAGGTGTTCGAGCACTTCGCTGATGACAACGGTGTCCGGTTCAACCTCGAGCGTATCCAGCGCGAGGAAGTCTGAATTGATATACGTGACGTTTTGCTGGATGTGGGCAGGTTCCGCAGACAGGTAACCCTTGGCCTCTTCGATGGCTTGCGGGCTGGTGTCCACACCGGTTACCTGGCAACCCTCACGTGCCAGCAGCAGGGGCACGATGCCCTGCGAGCAGCCTACATCCAGGATCCGGCGCCCTTTGACCTGGGCGCAGATCCAGTGGATGCGGGACTGCGTCTCGCGCATGAACTGATCCCCCAGCTTGCCGTAATAGGCTTCCATCACGCGGTCATGAATATCGGCCAAAGGTGAAGGCAGCTCAGTGTTCACGGTAGGTTTCTCAAGCGTGGAGTTGTTCATGCGGTTGGGTCCATCAGGCCTGGGTAACGCCAGCGGCGTCGATCACAAAGGCCGCGTCGCGTACGTTGAAGGTGCCGCGGAATTCGCGGTGCTTCACCAGCAGCACGTGGATGTCGGCACTGTCCTGGGCAAAGTCGAATTCCACATGCTCGTGGCGCGCCAGGCGCTGCGGCAGGGCTTCGATGTTCGGCTCGACCAGTTGCAGGGTGGCTTCCAGCTCGTTGCCCAGGCGTTCTGCGATGCTCAGGGCCGGGCTTTCGCGCAGGTCGTCGATGTCGGCCTTGAAGGCCAAGCCGTAGCAAGCGATTTTCACTTGCTGGGCCGACTTGCCCGGGTTTTTGATCAGGAAGTTGGCCAGGGCCATCTTGACCTTGTCGATCACCCACTCAGGTTTGCTGTCGTTGACCACACGGGCAGTGCGGATCAGGCGAGCCTGCTCTGGGGTCTGGCTGACGATGAACCATGGGTCTACCGCGATGCAGTGGCCGCCAACACCCGGGCCAGGCTGCAGAATGTTGACGCGTGGGTGGTGGTTGGCCAGGCGAATCAGCTCCCACACGTCGATGTCCAGCTTGTCGCAGATGATCGACAGCTCGTTGGCGAAGGCAATGTTCACGTCACGGAAGCTGTTTTCGGTCAGCTTGCACATTTCGGCAGTGCGGGCATTGGTGACGATGCACTCGCCTTCAACGAAGGTACGGTACAGGCGTACAGCCGCTTCCGAGCACTTCTTGGTCATGCCGCCGATGATGCGGTCGTTTTCTACCAGCTCGCGCAGCACGTGGCCTGGCAGTACGCGCTCAGGGCAGTGGGCAATGCGGATGTCGGAGTCTTCACCGTGGGTTTGCGGGAAGCTCAGGTCCGGGCGGGCTTGTGCCAGCCAGAAGGCCATCTGCTCGGTGGCGCCGACCGGGGAGGTAGACTCCAGGATGACCAGGTCGCCTTTTTTCAGCACGGGCGCGATGGCCTTGCTGGCGGACTCGATGTAGCTCAGGTCCGGCTGGTGGTCATCCATGAACGGGGTCGGCACGGCGATCAGGAAGGCGTCGGCAGCTTCTGGCACGGTGGAGGCGCGCAGGTAGCCTTCGGTTACGGCAGCGTGAACCACCATGTCCAGCTCAGGCTCGACGATGTGGATTTCGCCACGGTTGATGGTGTCGACCGCGTGTTGGTTCACATCGATACCGATCACCTGCTTCTTGCGGGCGGCGAAAACGGCGGCGGTTGGCAGGCCGATGTAGCCCAGGCCTACGACGGAAATTTTGTTGAAGCTCATGCTGCGTCCTTGGAGTTAGAGAATGCGGAAAGTGCGTCGAGGATTCGCGCGCACGCTTTTCCATCGCCGTAGGGGTTGTGGGCGAAGCTCATCTCGCGGTAGGTCGCATCGTCGGTGAGCAGTTTTGCCAGGTTCTCGGTGATCGATTCCACATCGGTACCCACCAGCTTGACGGTGCCGGCAGCCACGGCTTCCGGGCGCTCGGTGGTGTCACGCATGACCAGTACCGGCTTGCCCAGGGCAGGGGCTTCTTCCTGGATGCCGCCGGAGTCGGTGAGGATCAGGTACGAGCGGGTCATCAGGTACACGAACGGCAGGTAGTCCAGCGGTTCGATCAGGTGGATGTTGTTGACGTCGGCCAGCAGGCGGTTCACCGGTTCGCGCACGTTCGGGTTGAGGTGCACCGGGTAGACGATATCCACGTCAGGGAATTGACGCGCGGTGTCTACCAGCGCCTGGCAGATGCGCTCGAAGCCGCCACCAAAGTTTTCGCGGCGGTGGCCCGTGACCAGCACCATGCGGCGTTCAGGGTTCAGGAAGCTGAACTGGGCTTCGAACTGGTTTTTCAGGGCCGGGCTTTCCAGCTTGCGGACGACTTCCAGCAGCGCGTCGATCACCGTGTTGCCGGTGGTGTAGATGGTCGCGGCGTCAGTGCCTTCACGCAGCAGGTTGTCCTGCGAGGTGGAGGTTGGCGCGAAGTGCAGGGCGGCCAGGGCGCCGGTCAGGCGGCGGTTGCCTTCTTCCGGCCATGGCGAGTACAGGTTGCCGGTGCGCAGGCCTGCTTCCACGTGGGCGATCGGAATCTGCTGGTAGTAGGCGGCCAGGCTGGTGGCCAGCGTTGTCGCGGTGTCGCCGTGCACAAGCACCACGTCGGGCTTGAACTCGGCCAGTACAGGCTTCAGGCCCTGCAGGATGGCAGTGGTCACGTCGGTCAGGTCCTGGCCTGGCTTCATGATGTTCAAGTCGTAGTCGGGCGTGATCTCGAACAGCTCCAGTACTTGGTCAAGCATCTGACGATGCTGGCCGGTTACGCAGACGCGCGACTCGAAACGGTCGTCCTGGGCAAGGTTGAGGGCCAGTGGTGCCATTTTGATGGCTTCTGGGCGGGTGCCAAATACGATGAGGGTCTTGAGGGACACGGCGACGGTCTTCTGTGTATTGAGTGAAGGCGGTTGGAACGACTGCTAAACGCGAGGATCCGGGTGTTGCTAAGGTCGGCCGAGGGTGGCCTGGCTGGCGCGGCACGACAGAAATCGGGCAGGGCCAGTGGGGGAGAGGTGAAAAAAAATTCATTCTGCTCGGATCCTTCAAGCGAAGCGGTTGTCCTATGGCCGCGAATTTATCATTTTGTCATCACTATGGCATCCCGTCTGGCACGTTTTTTTCCCTTGAGCGAGGGAATTTTCCCATAAGTATCTAGAGATTGGATCCGATGCTGGTTATATATATCGGATAAAACGATTGTTTGATGCCATACAGACATCATGCCAACGAAGTCAATATAACTATCGTATGCGACGAACGGGTGGGGGCCTTGTCCGGCAAGGCTTGTAGGAAAAACAACAGCTTTTGGTCTGAATGAAAGCCAGGTTAAACGGGAATTTACCTAGCGGCGATTTGCCATCGCTTTTTTTTCATGAAGTTAACTCGAAATATGGCTGAACGCCATCATTTTTGGGTGGTCGAAGTTGGTTTTTTTAATGTTTGATTCGGTAACGATTAACCAGGCCAAGTGCCTGTTTGCAAAATGGCAGAACCGCTAGGGTTGATTGCGCAGTCGAAGGAAAACGGCTGCTGGAAAATGACCAACCCAAGGAGTGTTCACTCATGCGTAACAACGTTCTGTCGTACCTGCTGCTGCCGCTGTTCGCCAGCCTGTCGTTCTCCCTTAGCGCGGCACCTGCCAGTGCCACGGCGGTGCCGGAGCCGGTGCCGGTTGTGGCCCAGATGCAGGCGCAGGAGGCGCCACGGCTGGACCTGAACAAGGCTGATGCACTGACCTTGCAGAAGGAGCTGAACGGCATCGGGAAGGCCAAGGCCGAGGCCATCGTGGCCTACCGTGAGGCCAATGGGCCGTTCGCTTCGGTGGATGAGCTGCTGGAGATAAAGGGGATCGGGAATGCGTTGCTGGAGCGCAACCGGGATAAGGTGATGGTGGAGTAACGGGGACGACAAGGGCTGCTTTGCAGCCCATCGCGGCTCAAGGCCGCTTCTGCAGTCACCACGTTCATTGTTGAATGGGTGATTTATGTGGGGGCGGCTTTATAGGTTGAGGGGCAGGGTCAATAGTTATAAAAATTCAATAAAACAATGGCTTAGCCATTGGTTTTGTGGGCGTCAAAAAATTGCCTGTCATCTTGGTTTTTAACCCGTTGCTTTAACCTTTTAACGGTCCTGCGCATCCTTTGCATCCGCTTCGGCATTGCGCTCATGTACCTTGCGCAATTGTTCTTCGGTCAGGGGCAGTTTTTTTGCCGTGTCGCGCAGCATCATCAGCCCACCGACGATGGAGCCGAGGGCTATGATGAGGATCAGCCAGGCATACCAGGGCATTGTCGTTCTCCTTAAACGGGGGGAGCATTGCTTGTACGAAATTTGAGCAGTAGCCCGTTCCGTTGGTTCAATTATAGGAGCCAGCCGCCGTCGGGCCAATTCCGTGACCCGTGGGTCCCAAAGCCCGCGTCACTTCGTTTACAATGCGCGCCGTTTTCGACTTGCCAAGAGACCCTGCCCATGTCCGCCTGCCAGACGCCCCTGATCGTCGCCCTGGATTTCCCTACCCGTGAGGCCGCCCTGAAGCTGGCTGACCAGCTTGACCCTGCGCTGTGCCGGGTGAAGGTTGGCAAGGAGCTGTTCACCAGCAGCGCTTCGGGCATTGTCGAAACCCTGTGCGACAAAGGCTTCGAAGTGTTCCTTGACCTCAAGTTCCACGACATTCCCAACACCACCGCCATGGCGGTCAAGGCAGCCGCCGAGATGGGGGTGTGGATGGTGAACGTGCATTGCTCCGGTGGCCTGCGCATGATGGCCGCCTGCCGTGAAGAACTGGCCAAGCGCAGCGGTCCGCAGCCGTTGCTGATTGGCGTGACCGTGCTGACCAGCATGGAGCGTGAAGACCTGGCCGGTATCGGCCTGGATATCGACCCGCAAGAGCAGGTGCTGCGCCTGGCTGCGCTGGCGCAGAAGGCGGGCATGGACGGTTTGGTGTGTTCGGCGCTGGAGGCCCCGGCGCTGAAGGCGGCGCACCCGTCGCTGCAGCTTGTGACCCCAGGCATTCGCCCGGCGGGCAGTGCGCAGGATGACCAGCGCCGTATTCTCACCCCGCGCCAGGCGCTGGATGCAGGTTCGGATTACCTGGTGATTGGCCGGCCGATCAGCCAGGCTGCGGACCCTGCGCAGGCGCTGGCGGCGGTGGTGGCGGAGATTCGTGGGTAAGTAGCCCGCGTTCAAAAAAGGCCAGCACGCAGGTGCTGGCCTTTTTTTTGTGTGTTCAGGCCTGGCGGCCAAGTGCAACCCGCTGGTCGTGATGGCCAGGAAACCCTGATGCGGTAGTGGCAGTTCAAGCCGCTGCAGGGCGGGCTTCGCAGCTCCGTGGGTTGATCTGGAGATCTTATAAGTATAATTTTGTATCTGTAGATCATGCACAAGGAGCCACGCTCATGAACCGGGCGGTCAACAAGCAATCCGCTTCGACAAAGGAAATGGGTGTCATCGGGTTGCGCGCAGCGGTCAACATCATGGAAAAGTGGGGCGCCACGGCCAGGCAGATCGAGCGCGTGCTACGCATTTCGCGCAGCACCCATACCCGGGTCAAAAGCCCTGAGCGGGCGATGAGCCTGGACGACGATCAACTGGCTCGGATCAGCGTGGTGCTTAACATTCACGCAACCCTGCGCACCATTTTCGACAACCCGGATAATGTGTATGGCTTCCCATCCATGAACAATCACAACCCGTTCTTCGACGGGCGTTCGCCGTTGGAGGTGATGGCGCTAGGTTCGTTCATCCAGCTCTATGAAACCTTCCGCCGCATTGATGCAATGCGGGGTGCGCAGTGGTAGAGCCTGTCAGCCTGTGTCCTGTGCCGGGTAGCGGGATCATCAAGTCATATCGCCTGGTGAACTCGAAGTTTCCGCCCATCGCTTTGTTCGATGACGTGGCCAGTGAAGAGGAATTCGACATCCTCTACGCTCTCCAGGCCCTCACCAATCCGCGTCTGCAGAATGAGTTGGGTAATCTGAATTTGATACCCCGTAGCGAAATACCTTTTGGAATTACGGGGTGTGCGTATGCAACAGCGCCGTTCACGCACGTGAACCCGGAGGGTTCCAGGTTCGCGGATGGCGCCTTTGGCGTGCTTTACCTCGCCGACAGCATGGAAACGGCGGTGGCGGAGGTTCGGCACCATCAGCAGGCCTACTGGCGCAATGTGCCGGGGCTGAATTATGAGCGGTTCGTGTTCCGTGGCCTGGTGTGCCATTTCGATGAAACCGGCGTGCTGGATGCCACGGTGTTGCCGGTATCGCACGCTATTTATGCGCCAGACGATTACACCGTTTCCCGGTCTATGGGTGCATCGGTGAAAAAGCTCATGGCGCCAGGGCTTCGATACCACTCCGTTCGCTCGCCGGGCAATACCTGCTGGGCACTGATGACGCCACGTCCGGTGGCGTCACTCGTGCAGTCCTGCCATTACGAAATGGTTTGGAACAAGCAGATCACCAGCGTCAGCAAACTGGTTGCGAGCCCAACCTAGTCAGACCTTCAACACCAGCTTGCCAAAATTCTCCCCGCTGAACAGCTTGAGCAAGGTCTCCGGGAACGTCTCCAGTCCCTCCACCACATCCTCCTTGCTCTTCACCTGCCCACTGGCCAGCCACCCGGCAATCTCCAGTGCGGCCTTGCCGTAGTCCTTGCTGTAATCCATCACAACAAAGCCTTCCATGCGCGCACGGTTCACCAGCAGCGACAGGTAGTTGGCCGGGCCTTTGACGGCCTCTTTGTTGTTGTACTGGCTGATGGCGCCGCAAATCACGATACGGGCCTTGTAGTTGATGCGGGTCAGCACGGCATCGAGGATGTCGCCGCCCACGTTGTCGAAGTACACGTCCACGCCTTTGGGACATTCACGCTTGAGGCCGGCCAGCACGTCTTCGGCTTTGTAGTCGATCACCCCGTCAAAGCCCAGTTCGTCCTTCAGGTACTGGCACTTCTCGGCGCCGCCGGCAATACCGACCACGCGGCAGCCTTTGACCTTGGCGATCTGCCCGACAATGCTGCCCACCGCACCGGCCGCGCCGGAAATGACCACGGTGTCGCCGGCCTTTGGCTGGCCGACGTCCAGCAGGGCGAAATAGGCGGTCATGCCGGTCATGCCCAGTGCCGACAGGTAGCGGGGCAGGGGCGCCAGATTGGGGTCGATCTTGTGCAGGCCCTGGGGCTCGCCCGTGAAGTAGTCCTGCACGCCAAGGGCGCCGCTTACATGGTCGCCCGGCTTGAAGGCGGGGTGGTTGGAGGCGACCACTTCGCCCACGCCCAGTGCACGCATCACCTGGCCCAGGGCCACAGGCGGGATGTAGGACTTGCCTTCGTTCATCCAGCCACGCATGGCCGGGTCCAGTGACAGGTACAGGTTGCGCACCAGTACCTGGCCTTCGCCGGGTTGTTCGGTGGGTACGGTCTCAAAGTTGAAGTCATCACGGCGCACGGCGCCGACCGGGCGTTTGGCGAGCAGGAAGCGGCGGTTGGTCTGGGTCATGGCGGGTCCTTGTGGGCAGTGGAGAGAGTCAGGCGTTCAATCTACCTTGTTGATGTAGCCAGGTCCGTAACATCACTGACAAGCATGGTAGCCCAACCGCTGGTGTGATGATGCTGCCCGGCCCTGCGGTGGCTGACTATGCTCTGAACCCCAGCCAACCCTCACAGGAGCACGCGATGAGCATGACCTTTTCTGGCCAGGTAGCCCTGGTTACCGGCGCCGCCGCCGGTATCGGCCGGGCAACTGCCCTGGCGTTTGCCCGTGAGGGCCTGAAAGTGGTGGTAGCCGACCTCGATCCGGTTGGCGGCGAAGCCACCGTGGCGCTGATCCACGCGGCGGGCGGCCACGCGCTGTTCATTGCCTGCGACGTTACCCGCGACGCCGAGGTGCGTCAGTTGCATGAGCGGCTGATTACCGCATACGGTCGGCTGGACTACGCCTACAACAACGCCGGCATCGAGATAGAGCAAAACCGCCTGGCCGAGGGTAGCGAGGCCGAGTTCGATGCCATCATGGGTGTGAACGTGAAGGGTGTGTGGTTGTGCATGAAATACCAGCTGCCCTTGTTGCTGGCCCAGGGCGGTGGGGTAATCGTCAATACCGCTTCGGTGGCGGGATTGGGGGCGGCACCGAAGATGAGCATTTACAGTGCCAGCAAACATGCGGTGATTGGCCTGACCAAGTCGGCGGCCATCGAGTACGCGAAGAAGGGCATCCGTGTGAACGCCGTTTGCCCGGCAGTGATCGACACCGACATGTTCCGCCGTGCCTACGAGGCGGACCCGCGCAAAGCCGAGTTCGCCGCCGCCATGCACCCGGTGGGGCGGATCGGCAAGGTCGAGGAAATTGCCAGCGCCGTGTTGTACCTGTGCAGCGACGGCGCGGCGTTTACCACTGGGCATTGCCTGACAGTGGACGGTGGGGCGACGGCGATCTGAGCCGATACTGTGCCTGGCAGCGCCGTTGATTGCCACGGCGAGGCCAGCAGCCTGGCTGCGTATCAATGTCGCTTACGGGCAGGATTCCCGTGTTCAGGCTTTCCTCCGGCATGCAGGGCGACCTCTGCCAAGCTGAAAACGACACGCACATAGCTATTTGACACTATTCTGACGCCAGGCCCTTGTTCATCGGTTGGCAACGTTGCCACCCTTGGCCCTCGGGATAACCTTACACGCAGAAGGGGAGTCGGCGATGGGCGCGAGCAAGCACGGTGTGCTGGCCAACCTGGGCATGGCCCGCAAACTCGGCTTGGGCTTTGCTCTGGTGCTGGTGCTTACCCTGGCAGTGGCGGCCATCGGCATTGCTGCCTTGCACAGCGTTGCCCAGCGTTTTGACAGTTTGCGCCAGTTGGCCCAGTTCAATACCGACCTGCTGCGCTTACGCCAGCACGAGCAGGCGTTTGCCTTGCGCTCCGACATCCAGCAGGCCGAGGCCTTGCGCAACGGCCTGCAGGGCCTTGCCGAGCGCGCCCGTGGTCTGCCTTCGCTGGCGGCGGCGCAAAGCGACCTGACCACCTACGGCCAGGCATTCGAGGCCTTTGTGGAGGCTGTGCAGGCCAAGGAGCTGGCGCTGGACATGGCCAGCTGGTCGGTGTCCAGCGTGGCCAATAACCTCGATGTGCTGCAGGCCGGCCTGGCCGATGACGGTGTGTACACCCTCAAACAGTCCCAGGGCCAGCAGGGCGGCGAGTTTCTGGAGCAGGCTGCGCAGGTGGCGCAGGTGTCACGGCTGATGTTGCAGGCCATGGACGAAGCGCGGGTACGCCTGGAAAAAAGCCGCAAGGGTGAAGAGGGCGTAAGCCAGGAACGTATTGCCCAGACGGTGGAGGCCGCCAGCCTGGTGGGCCAGTTGCAGGGCGCGGTCAGTGATGCCGGTTATCAGAGTGTACTGGGTGAGGTGGCCGGGCACATTGGCAGCTTCTCGGAAAAGCTCAACGAATACACCGACCAGCTGGCCCGCGAGCAGGGGCTCAAAGCCCAGCTGCAGGCCAGTGCCGAGCAAGTCACCGGGAAGGTCGACCAAGCCTACCTCGGGCAGGAGCAGGCCCTGCAGGGCGAGCTGCAGCGTAATGCCGTGGCCATTGCCCTGGCCACCGGCTTGGCGCTGCTGGTGGGTGTGTTGGCCGCCTGGCTGATCACCCGCGCGGTGGTCGGCCCGCTCAAGCATGTGATCGCCCGTGCCCAGCGCATTGCCGCTGGCGAACTGGGCTTTGACGCCCAGGCGCCGCGCCGTGATGAAGTGGGGCAGCTGATGCAGGCCATGCAACAGATGGCAGTGGGGCTTTCGGGCATTGTCAGTGGCTTGCAGCAGGGCATCGAGCAACTGGCGGGCAACGCCCAGGCATTGTCGGCGGTAACCGAGCAGACCAACCGTGAGGTGGGCAGCCAGAAGGAGGAAACCGAGCAGGTGGCCACCGCCATGCAGCAGATGACTGCCACCGTGCACGATGTGGCGCGCAATGCCGAGGAAGCCGCGCAGGCGGCCCAAGCGGCGGACGACAAGGTCGAGTCGGGGCAGCAGGTGGTACGCCAGAGCATGCAGCGCATCGAGCAATTGGCGGCGGCAGCGGAAACAGCCAGCGCCGGCATCGACAGCCTGAGTGCCGAAATCCATACCATTGGCGACGTGCTCGAAGTGATCAAAAGCGTGGCCGAGCAGACCAACCTGCTGGCGCTGAACGCCGCCATCGAGGCGGCCCGCGCTGGCGAGCAGGGGCGTGGTTTTGCCGTGGTGGCCGACGAGGTGCGCGCGTTGGCGCGGCGTACCCGGCAGTCTACCGAGCAGATCGAGGTGCTGGTTGCCAGCCTGCGTGGCAACGCCCAGCAGTCGGTGGCGCAGATCCGTGGCAGCACCGAACTGGTTCGCCTGGCAGTGGCTGATGCGCTGCAGACCGAAAGCGCGCTGGGCAGCATTGCTGCGGCGGTTTCATTGATTCAGCAGATGAACCAGCAGATCGCCGCAGCGGCCGAGCAGCAGAGCTCGGTGGCGGAAGAGATCAGCCGCAGTGTCACGCAGATTCGCGGCAGTGCGGACCAGGCGGCGTTGGCAATGCAGGACAATGCCCGGTCGAGTGTGCAACTGGCGCAGTTGGGCACCGACCTGAAGGGGATGGTGGGGCATTTCAGGTTGTAGTGTTGGCCTTGGGATTTCTGTTGGTTTTGAAATCGAGCGCCGCCCGCGCGGCGCATCGCGAGCTGCGCTCGCTCCTACGTTTGTTTCGGGCCAGTAATGCCTGTGGCAGGCGCGCGCGACCGCCCTATTTGTACGACGCGATATCGCGCCATGCGCCAAGGCGTCCGCGCGCAAATCTCACAGGAATAATTGGCCCGAAACAAACGTAGGAGCGAGCGCAGCTCGCGATGCGCCGCGCGGGCGGCGCTCGATCTCAACCCCAACGCCAATCTACCGTCATACCCTACGCGGGTTGAGGATCAACAAGGCCAGTACCCCCGCCACAATCCCCCAGAACGCCGAGCCAATCGAGAACAACGTAAGCCCCGAAGCCGTCACCATGAAGGTAATCACTGCCGCTTCACGCTCACGCGCCTCGCTCATGGCCACGGTCAGCCCGTTCATGATCGAGCCGAACAGCGCCAGCGCCGCTATCGACAGCACCAGCTCTTTCGGCAACGCCGCAAACAGCGCCGCCAAGGCCGCCCCGAACACGCCGGCAATGCCGTAGAAAATCCCGCACCACACCGCGGCGGTGTAGCGTTTGCTCGGGTCTTCATGGGCGTGCGGCCCGGTGCAGATCGCCGCGCTGATCGCCGCCAGGTTTACCCCGTGCGAACCGAAAGGTGCCAGCAGCAGCGAGGCAAAGCCGGTGGCCGAAATCAGCGGCGAGGCCGGCACCTGGTAGCCGTCGGCACGCAGCACAGCCACGCCGGGCATGTTCTGCGAGGTCATGGCCACCACGAACAACGGTATGCCGATGCTGATGGTGGCCGCCAGCGAGAAGCTCGGCGTGGTCCATACCGGTTTGGCCACTTCCAGGTGGAAGCCGCTGAAGTCCAGCAGGCCCAAGGCCCCGGATAACGCAGTGCCCACCAGCAGCGCGGCCAGCACGCAGTAGCGCGGCGACAGGCGCTTGACCAGCAGGTAGCTGAAGAACATGCCCAGCACCAGCAACGTGCGGTGCTGTGCGGCAACGAAGATTTCGCTGCCGATCTTGAACAGAATGCCCGCCAGCAGCGCCGAGGCCAGCGAAGCCGGGATGCGTTTGACCAGGCGCTCGAAGCTGCCGGTCAGGCCGCAGATGAGCACAAGCACGGCGCAGGTGATGTAGGCGCCAATGGCTTCGCCATAGCTCACGCCGCCCAGGCTGGTGATCAGCAAGGCGGCACCGGGGGTGGACCAGGCGATGGTGATCGGTGTGCGGTAGCGCAGTGACAGGCCGATGCTGCACACCGCCATGCCGATTGAAAGCGCCCAGATCCAGGACGAAATCTGTGCAGTGGTAAGCCCGGCTGCCTGGCCGGCCTGGAACATCAGCACCAGCGAACTGGTATAGCCGGTGAGCATGGCGATAAAGCCGGCGACGACCGCCGACGGGGAGCTGTCTGCCAGGGGCCGCAGGCGTGCGGAGGTGGCATCGGTCATGAACAAAGTCCTTGTAAAGGTGTAAGCAGTTTTTTCAGACTACAGCGCGCAAGGTTGATCCTTGCCATACAGCGGCCATTGCTTTTAGCCGTACAGTCGCCAACTATTGGGCGCAAATGCAAAACTGCTTGGAAGGGGAGGGGCAATGTACAAGGTCTATGGCGACTACCAGTCGGGCAACTGCTACAAGGTCAAGCTGATGTTGAGCCTGCTGGGCCGGCCGTATGAATGGCACCCGGTGGATATCCTCAAGGGCGAGACCGAAACGCCCGAGTTTCTGGCGATGAACCCTAACGGCAAGGTGCCGGTGCTGGAGCTGGAAGATGGCAGTTACCTGTGGGAGTCCAATGCCATTCTCAACTTCCTGGCCGATGGCAGCGAGTTCCTGCCCAGCGAACCGCGTTTGCGTACCCAGGTGCTGCAGTGGCAGTTCTTCGAGCAGTACAGCCATGAGCCGTACATTGCCGTGGCCCGGTTTATCCAGTTCTACCTGGGGCTGCCGGACGAGCGCCTGGAGGAGTACCGCAAGCTGCACAAGGGGGGTTACAAGGCACTGAAGGTGATGGAGCGGCAGTTGCAGATGACGTCGTACCTGGTAGGTGAGCAGTATTCGATTGCCGATGTGGCGCTGTATGCCTATACCCATGTGGCGCAGCAGGGCGGGTTCGATCTGGCCGATTATCCGGCGGTAAGGGCCTGGCTGGAGCGGGTCAGCAGCCACCCGCGGCATGTGCCGATGGTGGGTTGATCTTTAGCCTGTACTGGCCTCATCGCGGGTTAACCCGCGAAGAGGCCAGTACAGGAAAACTACAAATTATCAGGCCGAAGCAAACCGCTCATCCAGGTAGGCAATGATGGCTTTGGACTCATACATCCAGGTCACTTTGCCACCTTCCTCGATCCGCAGGCACGGCACTTTCACCCGGCCGCCACCCTCTTGCAGGGCCTGACGATGCACCGGGTCGTTCTTGGCATCGCGCAGTGCCACCGGCACGTTCAGCCGGTGCAGGGTGCGGCGGGTCTTGACGCAGAACGGGCAGGCGTGGAACTGGTACAGCGCCAGGCCCTTGGCCGCTTGCTCGACGCGGGCCTGGGCGGCGGCTTCGCGTTTGCGCTTGGCCGGGCGGCTGATCCAGTCGCCGAACACGATGAGCTGGCCGAGGCCAACCCGCAGGGCTTTGACGATCATGGGCAACTCCTGAAATGAAAAAGCCGACCCGGCGGGGTCGGCTTGGGGTCAGCAGCCAATCACTTGATCAGGCTGAGGAACTCGCTGCGGGTGGCGGCGTTCTCGCGGAACTCACCCAGCATCACCGAAGTGATCATGGTCGAGTTCTGCTTCTCTACACCGCGCATCATCATGCACATGTGCTTGGCTTCGACCACCACGGCCACGCCGGCGGCACCGGTTACCTGCTGCACGGCCTCGGCGATCTGGCGGCTGAGGTTTTCCTGGATCTGCAGGCGGCGGGCGTACATGTCGACGATACGCGCAACCTTGGACAGGCCCAGTACCTTGCCCTTGGGCAGGTAGGCAACGTGTGCCTTGCCGATGAACGGCAGCATGTGGTGTTCGCACATCGAATACAGCTCGATGTCCCGGACCAGCACCATTTCGCTGTTGTCAGAGCTGAACAAAGCGTTGTTGGTGACTTCTTCCAGTGTTTGCTCATAACCGCGGCAAAGGTACTTCATCGCCTTTGCAGCCCGCTTGGGCGTGTCGAGCAGGCCCTCACGGGAGACGTCCTCGCCAATCTGGCTGAGGATCTCGGTGTAGTTCTGTTCCAGGGACATGGATCTACCTGTGGGAAAAAATCGCAAAAACGAAGGGTACGGCGGTGCGGGCGGCGCTGCAAGCGCGGCGTTACTCGTCGCGGCCTTCGAGCATGGTTCGCTTGAGCATCACATACACCGCGCCGGTGCCGCCGTGGCGGGCACTGCACGAGGCAAAACCGAGCACCTGCGGGTGCTGGCGCAGCCAAGTGTTGACGTGGCTCTTGATCATCGGGCGCTTGCCGTCCAGGCGCGCGGCCTTGCCGTGGGTCACCCGCACGCAGCGCACTTCCAGCTTGGTGGCTTCGGCGATGAAGTCCCACAGGGTTTCGCGGGCCTTTTCCACGGTCATGCCGTGCAGGTCGAGGCTGCCTTCGAACGGAATTTGCCCCAGTTTCAGCTTGCGCAACTGGCCTTCCTGCACGCCGTCGCGGCGCCACATCAGTTCGTCTTCGGCGCCAACGTCGATAACGAACTGATCGGACATGCCGTCGATGACCAGGGCCTTGTCACTGCGCACTGTCGCTGCCTGGCGCAGGCCGGCCAGCTGCTGGCGGTCGGCCTTGGGCTTGCCGACTTCGGCACGGTCGTGGCGGATTTGCTTTACGCCGCGCACTTCGGCCTTGAACAGGGAAAAATCGTCGTCTTGCATGATGCCTCCACGTGGGTGGCGTAGTTTACGCGACTGTGGGGCGTAGGTGATACCAAGCCATCAATCATGCTTCTTCATCAGGTGCGGCGACAGGTTCAACTCCCGCCCACGACGCAAGCGAATACGGCTGCGCCGCCAAAACCGCACACCCAGCCAAAGCAGTAACAAGCCAGCCCCGGTGAGGATGCTGGACAGCGGCTTGTTGGCATTGAGTTCTTGCAGGGCTGGGTAGTTACCCAGCAGGCCGGCAACACCGGCCATGGCCAGCAGCACGCCCAAGGTCGCCAGCAGGGCCGACAGGCCGGCCGCCAGGCGGGCGCCCCAGTTACGCGGTTGGCGCGGGCGCAGGCGCTTGGCGTCGAAACTGCCTTTAAGCTTCATTCCGCTCTCCTCTGTGGATATCCGGAATTCGACCTGCTGCCGCCCATCGGGTTCCGCCCGGCTGCCGGGCGGTCGTGCCCAGCCCCTTAGATCAGGCTGGCGGTGGGGGCCACGCAAGCGAAGTTGTCGGCCATCACGGCCATTTCGCACTGGTGGATCTGTGCGGCCGGGATTACCCCGTCCTTGAAGGCCAGGTCGCGGGTTGCCGAGGCGTCTTCCACCAAGGTGCACCGGTAACCATAGTCCTTGGCGCGGCGCACGGTGGTGCTGACGCTGGAGTGGCTCATGAAACCGCAGACGATCAGGTCCAGGTGGCCGAGCTCCTGCAGGGTTTCGTGCAGTTTGGTGTTTTTGAACGCGTTAGGCATGCGCTTTTCGATGACGATTTCGCCTTCCTGGGGCTCCAGCCCCGGAATGAACTGGCCGGCCGGGCCCTGTGGGTCGAAGCGGCCACCGACAGTGCCCAGGTGGCGTACATGGATGATCGGACGGCCGCTTTTGCGCGCGGCGTCGAGCAACCTGGCGATGTTGGCCACGGCCTCGTCCATGCCCGACAGCTGCAGGGGACCACTGAGGTACTCCTTTTGCGCATCGATGATGATCAGGCTGGCGTGGCTCAGCTTGGCCGGCGGGTAGTCGCGGCCAGTGAGGCGGAACATCGTGGTTGGAACGGACATCAAGGGCTCCTTGGATAGGGCTTTTGTATACCTATTGTCCCCTGCCTTGGCGCCAATGGGAATGGTTGACAACGCAAGCGGCATGGTTACTGGCCTGTGGCTAGCCTTTGGGTAAGGCAAAGGAACAAATGTGCGGGTGGGGCTGTTAGACTTTTGTCCGGTCTGAAATAGGAGTACCCCGTGATCACATCCCGTCTGCGCACGCTGCGCGACTACATCCGCTGGGCGGTCAGCCGCTTCCACGAGCACGACCTGTTCTTCGGCCACGGTGCCGACAACGCCTGGGACGAGGCCCGCCTGCTGGTGCTGGGTGCGGTGCACCTGCCATGGGAGGTGGCCGACAGCTACCTGGACTGCATGCTCGAGGACGACGAGCGGGTACGCCTGCAGCACCTGCTCAAACGCCGCATTGAAGAACGCGTGCCTGCCGCCTACCTGCTGGGCGAGGCCTGGTTCTGCGGCATGTCGTTCATCGTCGACGAACGGGTACTGGTACCGCGTTCACCCATTGGCGAACTGATCGAAAAACGCTTCGAGCCGTGGCTGGCCAGCGAGCCGGCGCGCATTCTCGACCTGTGCACCGGCTCGGGCTGCATCGGCATCGTAGCTGCCGACGTGTTCCCCGAGGCCGAGGTGGTGCTGGCCGACCTGTCGTTCCAGGCGCTTGAGGTGGCCAACCAGAACATCGAACGCCACGGCCTCGACGGCCGTGTGTACACCGTGCAGGGTGACGGTTTTGGCGGCCTGCCGGGGCAGCGTTTCGACCTGATCCTGTCCAACCCGCCGTATGTCGACGCCGAAGACTTCGACGACATGCCGGCCGAGTACCACCATGAGCCCGAGCTGGGCCTGGCCTGCGGCAACGACGGCCTGGACCTGGTGCGGCGCATGCTGGCCGAAGCGGCAGACCATCTGACCGACAAGGGCTTGCTGATTGTCGAGGTGGGCAACAGCCAGGTGCATGTCGAGGCGCTGTACCCTGAGGTGGACTTTGCCTGGCTGGAGTTCGAGCGGGGCGGGCATGGGGTATTCATGCTGACCGCTGAGCAGTGCCGTCAGCATCAGGAGCTGTTCAAAGCCCGGGTCTAGGGGCCGCCTTGATATTTGCGTAGTCTGGGAGATCGAGCGCCGCCCGCGCGGCGCATCGCGAGCTGCGCTCGCTCCTACGTTTGTTTCGGGCCAATTATTCCTGTGGGATTTGCGCGCGTACGCCTTGGCGCATGACGCTATATCGCGCCGTACCAACAAGACGGTCGTGCGCGCCTGTAACAGGCGTTACTGGCCAGAAACAAACGTAGGAGCGAGCGCAGCTCGCGATGCGCCGCGCGGGCGGCGCTCGATCTCCCAAGCGCAGAAAATGTCACGGCGAGCACATCAGAGATGCCTCAGCGCGTGGCAATCCAGATCAACAACCCCGCCTGAAACACCGCAAACGCCACCAGGCAGGTAATGGTAAAGCGCAACCCGCCGTCCTCGCGCTGGTACTTGGCCACCCGCTCATCACGCTCGCGCAGTTGCCCTTCCTTTTCCTGCAACTGCTGGTCGGCCTGCTGCAGCAGGTTGGCGGCATCCAGAATCTCCACCCGCTGCAGGCGCTCGCTGCTCCAGGCGGCCTTGAGCTGGCCCACGGTGATGTCCACGGTACGGCCCTTCAAATGCTGGCTGTCCTCGTATTCCACCTCGATACCCACCCCGCGCAAGCAGTGGTCACGGCGTAGGCGCGAGTCTTCGTTCAGCGCATCCTTGCTTGGAAGCGCCATGCCCTCCACCCGATAGTGCGACCACTTGCGCTGCAGCCACTGCACGGCCTGGGCCAGCATGAAGCGGCCGATACCACGGTTCACCGGTTCCAGTTGCAGGCCCTGTTCATTGCCGATACGTACCAGGCGCTCGGCATGGTCGACGCGGATGTCCAGGCGGTTCTGCTCTTTGTGCACTTTCTGTCCGGGCAGCTGGATCTCCATGCGCAACAGGCTGTGTGCCTTGTCGTGGCGCTCGGCATAGCCGAACTGCACAAAGCGCAGCGGCCGCGCGCCGGTGCTGCGGTCGGTGGGCAGGGCTGCCAGGCGCAGCAACTGGAAATGTTCGGCACCAAGGTCGGCCCAGGGCAGGGCGGCGCTTGGCTGGGGCTCTTCGGCCGGCTCTACGGCGGCAGGGGCTATTGTCATCAGGGCAAGTCCTCGGCTATGCCTGCTGTATCGGCAGGCTTGCCAAGGACCTGAGCCCGATTACTTTACGCGGAAGGCAAATGCTGGATGAACGTCACAATTCGCTCACCCAGCTCGTGTGCCAGCGGTAGTTCTGGGTTGAGGTAGCTGTCGCGCTGCTGGCTCATGCTTTTGGGGCTGATGCGCAGCATGTGGTTCATGCCGTCGATCAGCACCAGTTGTGCATCCGGCTTGGCTGCCTTCAGCCGTTCGGCATCGGCCACATCCACCTGCACATCGTTGCGCCCTTGCACGATCAAGGCGGGCATGGGCAGGCGGGCAAAGGCGGCTGCCGGGTTTTGCTGAAACAGCGAAATCAGGTACGGCTGCACGCTGGGACGGAACACCTGGCGCAGCGGCGCGGGCACTTCCAGGCTGGTCTGCCCGGCTTGCAGGCGGTCGAGCAGGGCGTTGCCACCGGCCAGTTGCGCTGGCGGCAGGCGACGGGCCAGCTGTTCGCGCAGGACTTCGGCCAGCGGCCGCCCGCTGCCGGCCAGGGTGATCACCGCACTGGCACCTGCCTGCTCGGCGGCCAGGCTGGCGATCAGCGCGCCTTCGCTGTGGCCAACGAGGATCAGCTGGCCGAAGCGGGGGTCGGCTTTCAGCTTGTGGCTCCAGGCGACCACATCCGCGACATAGCGCTCCACGCTGAGGTCACGCTCGTCAGGCGTGGCCGGCTGGCTGGCGGCCACCCCGCGCTTGTCGTAGCGCACGCTGGCGATGTGCTCGTTGGCCAGCAGCAGGGCCAGGCGCTTGAGATTGTCGAGCCGGCCTGACGCCGGGTTGTTGCCATCGCGGTCGGTGGGGCCGGAGCCGGCGATGATCAGCACCACCGGCGGCGGCGTGGCCTGTTGCGGCAACAGCAGGCTGCCGTGCAGCACGCCCTGGCCGGTGTCCAGGTCGATGGGGCGTTGCAGCACGGTGGGGGCGGCGGCCTGGGCCAGGCTGGTGCACAGCAGGAAGAGCAGGGCGACGAGGCGCGACATCATGCGGTACTACATGGGGAGATGGTGGTTTGACCCAATGTTTTCGGGAAGGTTCTCTGGCAGTGCACGGCAGGTTCGTCCGCTTCGCGGGCAAGCCCGCGAAGAGGCCAGCACAGGCGGGCAATCCATCTGTATACTGCCTGCTTTCGTTCACCTCAGGCAGAACTCGCGGAGCGTCCATGTCCGGCAATACCTACGGCAAGCTGTTCACTGTCACCACCGCTGGCGAAAGCCATGGCCCGGCGTTGGTCGCCATTGTCGATGGATGCCCACCGGGCCTGGAGATTTCCCTGGCCGACCTGCAGCACGACCTCGACCGGCGCAAGCCCGGCACCAGCCGGCACACCACGCAGCGTCAGGAAGCCGACGAGGTGGAAATCCTCTCTGGCGTGTTCGAAGGCCGTACCACGGGCTGCTCGATCGGCCTGCTGATTCGCAACACTGACCAGAAGTCCAAGGACTACTCGGCCATCAAGGACCTGTTCCGCCCGGCCCACGCCGACTACACCTACCATCACAAGTACGGCATCCGCGACTACCGCGGTGGTGGCCGCAGTTCGGCCCGCGAAACCGCCATGCGCGTGGCTGCCGGTGCCATTGCCAAGAAGTACCTGGCCACCCAGGGCATTACCGTGCGTGGCTACATGAGCCAGCTGGGCCCGATCGAAATCCCGTTCAAGACCTGGGAATCGGTGGAGCAGAACGCTTTCTTCAGCCCCGACCCGGACAAGGTACCGGAGCTCGAGGCTTACATGGACCAGCTGCGCCGGGACCAGGATTCGGTGGGAGCCAAAATCACCGTGGTGGCCGAAGGCGTGATGCCGGGTTTGGGCGAACCGATCTTCGACCGTCTGGACGCAGAGCTGGCCCACGCGCTGATGAGCATCAACGCGGTCAAGGGCGTGGAAATCGGCGCCGGCTTCGCCAGCGTTGCCCAGCGTGGTACCGAACACCGTGACGAGCTGACCCCGGAAGGCTTCCTCAGCAACAACGCCGGCGGCATCCTGGGTGGCATTTCGTCGGGCCAGCCGATCGTTGCTCACCTGGCATTGAAGCCGACTTCCAGCATCACCACCCCGGGCCGTTCGATCGACATCGACGGCAACCCGGTGGACGTCATCACCAAAGGTCGCCACGACCCGTGCGTGGGCATCCGCGCTACGCCGATCGCCGAGGCGATGATGGCCATCGCGCTGATGGACCACCTGCTGCGTCACCGTGCGCAGAATGCTGATGTGAAGGTGAATACCCCGGTGCTGGGCCAGCTCTGATTCGCCTGCACCGGCCCTATCGCCGGCAAGCCAGCTCCCACAGGTACCCCGCAATGCCCAGGCCTGTGGTAATCCTGTGGGAGCTGGCTTGCCGGCGATAGGGCCGGAACAGGTCTACACAAGGCCATCCCATGCCCCCGATCCCCTACTGGCGCCTGTCCAGCTTCTATCTCTTCTACTTCGCGCTGCTAGGCTCCACTGCCCCTTTCCTGGCGCTGTACTTCGACCACCTGGGCTTCTCCCCAGCACGCATCGGCGAGCTGGTGGCCATCCCCATGCTGATGCGCTGCGTTGCCCCCAACCTGTGGGGCTGGCTGGGCGACCGCACCGGCCAGCGCCTGCTGATCGTGCGCCTGGGGGCGTTGTGCACCCTGGCCACCTTCGCCCTGATCTTCTTCGGCAAAAGTTACGCGTGGCTGGCGCTGGTAATGGCCCTGCACGCGTTCTTCTGGCACGCGGTACTGCCCCAGTTCGAGGTCATTACCCTGGCCCACCTGCACGGGCAAACGTCGCGCTACAGCCAGGTGCGCCTGTGGGGCTCGATCGGCTTCATCCTGACCGTGGTCGGCCTGGGCCGCCTGTTCGAATGGTTGAGCCTGGACATCTACCCGGTGGCGCTGGTCACCATCATGGCCGGCATTGTCGCCGCCAGCCTGTGGGTACCCAATGCCCAGCCGGTGGAGCAAGGTGAGCGCAGCAGCGCCGGGGGCTTTTTGCAGCAGTTACGCGCCTCCGGGGTGATCGCGTTCTACGCTTGCGTGGCGCTGATGCAGCTCAGCCATGGGCCTTACTACACCTTTCTGACCCTTCACCTGGAGCACCTGGGCTATAGCCGTGGAGCCATCGGTTTGCTGTGGGCGCTGGGGGTGGTGGCCGAAGTGCTGATGTTCATGGTCATGAGCCGCCTGTTTGCCCGCTTCAGCGTGCAGCGGGTGTTGTTGGCCAGTTTCCTGCTGGCGGCCGTACGCTGGCTGTTGCTGGGCAACCTGGCAGGTGAGCCGGCCGTGCTGATCTTTGCCCAGTTGCTGCACGCGGCCACCTTTGGCTGCTTCCATGCCGCCAGCATCGCCTTCGTGCAGGCCAGCTTTGGCGCCCGCCAACAAGGCCAGGGCCAGGCGCTGTATGCGGCACTGTCGGGTACCGGGGGCGCATTGGGGGCGTTGTATTCGGGCTACAGCTGGAAACTGCTGGGCCCTACCTTCACCTTTGGTATGGCCAGTGCCGCAGCCTTGGCCGCAGCCGTTATCATTGCCCTTTGTTCGCAACCGACCAGGACCCGCCCCTGATGAGCATTCTCAGCGTTTTCCACCCCTCCAGCCCGGAACTGCCGAACAAGGTGCTGACGCACCACGACGATATCGTCGCCACCCTGGCCGAGCAGGGCGTGCGTTTTGTGCATGCCGGGCATGGCTTGCGGGTACGCCCTGGTACGGCCGAAGGCGAGGTGCTGGACGCATGCCGTGAGCATTTGGACCAGTTGATGACGGCGCATGGCTGCAAGGCATTCGTGCTGTTGAACCGCGACGGTGAAGACCCGGCGCAGGTCGATGTGCGCGATGAACATGTGCATGATGCCGAAGAGGTGTTTGCCGTAGTCAGCGGCCGTGCGCAGGTTGGCCTGCGTTTGGGCGACCGGGTGTATTCGGTGCTGTGCGAGAAGGGTGACCGGTTGGTGGTGCCGGCGGGGACGCGGCGTTGGGTGGAGCTGGGAGATACGCCGTTTTGCCTGGCGCTGCGGTTGTATGGCAGCGAGCACGGTGTGCAGGCGCGGTTTACCGGGGATGGGACGGCGCGGGCGTTTCTGGGAATTGATGAGTTGTAGTGGCCTTTCTGGCCTCTTCGCGCGCTTGCCCGCGAAGAGGCCAGGTGAAGCAACACCAAACTCAGCGATAGGTCGGCAGGGCAAACCGCTGCTGACTTTGCAGCATCGAAATCACCGGCAATTCGCTAGCCTGTTCAGCCAGGTCACGGCGAATGGCGCTGATCGCCCATGACAGCTGCTCGGCACTGTGCAGTTGCGCATAGGTGAGCACCCGGCGGGTAACCTTGCCGTCGGCTGCGCGCAGGGTCAGCAGCACGCCGCCATCGGGGCGGGCCTGGGTATTGACCTGGTAAGCAGAAAATACCGAGACGAACTTTTGCTGGATGAGGTCCATATCAACTCCTGGCTGTTGTGTGGCAGACAGGAGTAGATAATTGCAGCGACCGTGCCAGATGTTGATTCCAAAAAAATCCAGTAAATACAAGGCTTTACGGAGACTCTACGAAGGCGCCACCGTGCAGGTTGCATGGTCATGCATTTTGCACAGTGCATTTTGCACGAGTCAGGCATTGCCTATCGGTCCCATAGAAACTGAACCTTTGACCCCACTGGCGTGCCTGACAAACACTTGGGCAATCATTTATGCCAGGAGGTTCCGATGACCCGCCAGACCGCCCCCGCCACCATGACCGATGACGAAACCGTCGCATTCGCCGAACAGGTATTTGAACGTGCCCGCCAGGGTGATGCCGAAATGCTCGAGCGCCTGCTTGCCAGCGGCCTGCCGGCCGACCTGCGCAACCATAAGGGCGATACCCTGCTGATGCTGGCCAGCTACCACGGCCACCACGAAGCAGTGCGCGTGCTGCTGGCCCACGGTGCCGACCCGTTGATTGCCAACGACAACGGCCAGCTGCCTATCGCCGGGGCCGCCTTCAAGGGGGACCTGGCGATGATCCGGTTGTTGCTTGAGCACGGCGTCCCTGTGGACGCCGCTGCGCAGGACGGGCGCACGGCGTTGATGCTGGCGGCCATGTTCAATCGCAGCGAGATACTCGACTACCTGCTGGCCCAAGGCGCCGACCCGACGCGCCAGGATGCCCGCGGCGCCACTGCGCTGATGGCGGCGCAAACCATGGGGGCTGAAGACGCCGCCGCCCGCCTGCAAGCGCTGGCCGGCTAACCATCTGGGGGCATTTGCGGCTATCCTTGGCGACTTTTCACCCGTCGCAGGCCCCCTTTCATGAAAACTCAGTTGCTCGAATTCATCAGCCTCATTGGCGCTGGCTGCATGCGCGAGGCCGACATCGAGCGCATCGCCGACGAGGCCGCCCAGGCCTATGCCGACCCGGCTGCTTTCCTGGCCGCCAACCCCGATATCAACTACGACGACACGTTCCCGATTCCGCTGGGTGAATGGGTGGTGCTGGGCAGCCTGCCGGACACCGTGGTGTTCCAGGCCGACAGCTACCAGGACCTGTTCCAGCAGATCAGCGACTCGTTCGACAACAGCGTGCCGTTCACCCTCAAGCCCAAGCAGCTGGCCCGTACCGAGCCACTGACCGCGCTCAACCGCATTCAGGTGCAGATGGGTGCATTGAACAAAGAGGCGGGGGGTTATGTGCTGCTGAACTTCAGCCAGTTGCTGGATGACGAGCTGCAGATGGTGATGGTGGGGCAGAATGACCTGGCGCGGGTGCTGGAGTTGGGGGCAGAGGTGGGCATCAAGGTGGAGCCGGCCCTGGAAGCCCTGAAGGTCGCCGTCCACATCTAAAGCCTGGCGCGCTCCTGCACAGGTCTGTGCAGGGTAGCCTCAGCCCAACGCGGTATCCAGAAACATCATCACCGCAAACCCACCCATCAACCCCAGGGTCGCCGCCGTCTGGTGCCCGTTGCGGTGGGTTTCCGGGATCACCTCGTGGCTGACCACAAAGATCATCGCCCCTGCCGCCAGCCCCATGCTGATCGGGTAGGCCAGGGCGAAGCCTGTGGAAATCCCCAGCCCGATCACCGCCCCCAATGGCTCCATCAAACCCGAACCGATCGCCACCAGCGCAGCCTTGAGGCTCGCCAGCCCAGTGGCACGCAGTGCCAGGGCCACGGCCAGCCCTTCAGGGATGTCCTGAATGGCGATAGCGCTGGTCAGCGGCAGGCCGATGTTCATGTCGCCATTGGCGAAGCTCACGCCGATGGCCATGCCTTCAGGCAGGTTGTGCAGGGTGATCGCCAGCACGAACAGCCACACCCGGCTGATGCGCTCGGCTTCGGGGCCACAGGGGCCTGTGCTTTCATGCTCGTGCGGGGTGAAGCGGTCCAGGCCCAGCATCAACAGCACGCCCAACCCCATGCCCAGCACCACGGTAAAGGCCGCAGCCGGGCCGTTGCCGGTAATCTCGCGGGCCGCATCCAGGCCCGGCAGAATGAGCGAAAACGAGCTGGCGGCGAGCATCATGCCGGCGGCAAAGCCCAGCATCACGTCCTGGGTGCGGGCGCTGACATCGCGCAGCACCACCGCCAGCACAGCACCCAGGGCGGTAGCGCCAAAGCCGGACAACCCGCCCAGTACTGCAAGGTGCAGGTTATCGGCGTGGTCGCCGTTCACCGCGTTCCACACGCTGGCGCCCAGCAGCACGATCACCGCCAGCAGGCTAAGGCCGAGACCGGCGCTGAGCCAGGGGGTGTTCACGGCCTGCTGGCGCCAAGCGTTCAGCAGTGAGGGTGGGGCGGCGCTTTGCGTGTGGGTGGGGGGCATACGAACCTCGAATCAATGAATACCGGCAGTCTACTCAGAGACCTGCGCCCATCGCCAAGGATTCGCTTCTATTGGCGCGATAGCTGACTATGCTGTGCAGCAAAGCCTTTTAACAGGAGTTTTAGCATGGGGTCGACATTCAACAGCCTGGTGGGGCTGATCATCCTGGCGCTGGATATCTGGGCCATCCTCAATGTGATCAAGAGTGGCAGCGAGGTGGGCATCAAAGTGTTGTGGATCTTGCTGATTGCTTTGCTGCCGGTGGTGGGCCTGGTGATTTGGGCCATCGCGGGGCCGCGGGGAAATGTGCGCATCTGAAAGGCCGGCACAGACAAAACCCGCAACACCCCGGTGACAAAATTTTCACATTGGTTTAAACAGAATCCGCACCCGCATAATGCTGCGTTGGTCTAGCGCCAGCGCCCCTTCGCAAACCGCAATCCTAGGACCTTCCCATTCATGGCTAACACGGACGCCTTGAAGCAACAGGGCGCGCGAACGTCGTTTTCGCCGACCCTGAAATCCCACCTGGCCTACACGCTGCTCAGTGGCCTGGTGATCATGCTGATGCTCAGCCTGGTGCGCCTGGCGCTGCTGGTCTACAACAGCGACATGGTCGGCGATACGCCGTATTCCACGGTAGCCGAAGGCTTCCTCAACGGCTTGCGCTTCGACCTGCGGGTGGTGGTGTACCTCAGCATCCCGCTGCTGCTGGCGATCCTCAGCCCCTGGGCCATGGCCCGGCGTGGCGTGTTCCGCTTCTGGCTGACCCTCACCTCCAGCGTGGTGATGTTCCTCGGCCTGATGGAGATGGACTTCTACCGCGAGTTCCACCAGCGCCTCAACGGCCTGGTGTTCCAGTACATCAAGGAGGACCCGAAAACCGTCATGAGCATGCTCTGGTACGGCTTCCCGGTGGTGCGCTACCTGCTGGCCTGGGCCTTCGGCACCTGGCTGTTGAGCCTGCTGTTCAAGGGTATCGACCGTGCCACCCGGGGTGAGGGCGTGCAGCGCGTTGCACCGTGGTACAACCGCCTGGCGGTGTTCATGGTGATTTTGCTGGTGGCCGTGGTCGCTGCCCGTGGCACCCTGCGCCAAGGGCCACCGATGCGCTGGGGTGATGCTTTCACCACCGACTCCAACTTCGTCAACCAGCTGGGCCTGAACGGCACCCTGACCCTGATCGACGCCGCCAAGAGCCGCTTCGGCGAAGACCGCGCCAACATCTGGAAGCCGGTGCTGGAGCAGAATGTGGCCACGCAAAGCGTGCGCGAACAGCTGCTGACCGCCAACGACACCCTGGTCGATGCCGACGAGGCTGCCATCCGCCGCGACTTCGTGCCGCCGGCTGACCGCACCCTGCCGATCAAGAACGTGGTGGTGATCCTTATGGAGAGCTTCGCCGGCCATTCGGTGGGCGCGCTGGGCAGCCCCAACAACATCACCCCATACTTCGACAAGCTGGCCAAAGAAGGCCTGCTGTTCGACCGCTTCTTCTCCAACGGCACTCATACCCATCAGGGCATGTTTGCCACCATGGCCTGCTTCCCCAACCTGCCGGGCTTCGAGTACCTGATGCAAACCCCGGAAGGCGGCCACAAGCTGTCTGGCCTGCCGGCCCTGCTCAGCGCTCGCGACTACGACGATGTGTACGTCTACAACGGCGACTTTGCCTGGGACAACCAGTCCGGGTTCTTCGGCAACCAGGGCATGACCACCTTCATCGGCCGTAACGACTTCGTCAACCCGGTGTTCTCCGACCCGACCTGGGGCGTGTCTGACCAGGACATGTTCGACCGCGGTAACGAGGAACTGGCCAAGCACGACGGCAAAAAGCCGATCTACGCGCTGCTGCAGACGCTGTCCAACCACACGCCATACGCGCTGCCGAGAGACCTGCTAGTCGAGAAGGTCACCGGCCAGGGCCGCCTGGATGAGCACCTGACCGCCATGCGCTATTCGGACTGGGCGCTGGGCCAGTTCTTCGAGAAGGCGCGTAAAGAGCCTTACTTCAAGGAAACCCTGTTCGTCATCGTCGGCGACCATGGCTTTGGCAACCACCAGCAGGTCACCGAGCTGGACCTGGGCCGTTTCAACGTACCGCTGCTGCTGATTGCCCCGGGCATTCAGGAGAAGTTCGGTGCGGTGAATCACACCGTGGGTACCCAGGTCGATATCGTGCCGACCATCATGGGCCGCCTGGGTGGCCAGACCCGTCACCAGTGCTGGGGCCGCGACCTGCTCAACCTGCCTGAAGGCGACCAGGGTGTGGGCATGATCAAGCCGTCGGGCAGCGAGCAGATTGTTGGCCTGGTACAGGGCGACCGCATCCTGATCGAGTCCAAGGACATGAGCCCGCGTATGTACCGCTACCAGCTGGGCAGCGAGTTCAAGGCTGAGCTGATCGAAAGCCCGGACCAGCCGGAAATGCTCAAGAAGCTCGAAGCGTACATTCAGACCGCGACCAAGAGCCTGCTGGATAACACCGCTGGCGTGGTGCACGGCACACCGAAGTAACGCTGCAACAAGGGCCGCATTGCGGCCCTTTTGCGGGCAGACTGAACAAATTCCCAGCCCCAGGGTCAGTTATTCAGGCATCACACCAACTGATGTTCTTGAATTGAGAGGGCTCGTTCAATGAAAGCGTGGGAAGTCATTTTTGCCGATCAGAAAGGCGAACCGTCCACCATGACACTGCGGGCCGAGCACTGTCCCAGCGAAGAGGACGCCGCGCGGGCCATCCGTTCGCACCTGTTCCCGGTCATGGACGAGCTGGACCTCAACGACTTCCAGGACCGCACCATTTCCCCTACCGCCCGCTGGCTGAAAGAGCATAGCGGCGTGACCATCACCAGCATTCACGAAGCACCCTGACCCACACGTTTGCGTGGCGCCTTTGCAGGCACTACGCTACTGGAAGGTGCCGCCTATTCTGCAGGTTGGCACCGCTTCAATTCGCGTCTTGCATCAGCTCGAACTGCCCGGCCAATGACTGCCGGCAGGTGCGTAGTGCACGGAAAGTCTATCCATAGCATTATTCAGGAGGACGATTCATGAGCAGCCAGAACGACGATATCAGCAGTAACGTCCTGCGCCAGATGAAAGCTGGCGGGTTCGACTTCACCCAGATCCACCCCATCGAGTTCTATGCCGTATTCCCCGACGAAGCAGGGGCCCGCCGCGCGGCCGGGCAGTTTCGTGGCGAATCGCTCAATGCCCAGGTGAAGGAGCTGGGCGACGGTGCCTGGCACCTGGAACTGAGCAAGGTCATGTATGCCACCTATGGCGGGATTGGCGACTTTGAAGAGGCCTTCGAACAGTTGGTGACACCTTATGGGGGGGAGGTGGAAGGGTGGGGCGTCAAGCATGAGCGGCCGATTGCCTGAGTGTATTGTGTTGCCTTTTTCGCGGGCTCGCCCGCGAAGAAGCACACGCGGGCGTCAAGGCCTGCGCTTGGCCATATGCCCCAGATAGGCCAGCAACGCATCCAGCTCCTGTTCACTCAACACACGTTCGTCAAACCCCGGCATCTTCGCTTGCGGCCATTGCCGAAGGCTTTGCGGGTCTCGAATCAGCTTGCGCAGGTATTCTGGCCGAAAATACTCGGTAGGGTTGTGCGGCACATTCAAATCCGGCCCCACCTGCGCATCCCCTGCACCGTTCAGCCGATGGCACGCCAGGCAATTCTGCTGGAACAATGCAAAACCCTGCAGCACCGGGCTGTCGGTGGGCAGCTTGGGGTCGGGCAGCAGCGCGGGAAAACGCTGCGCCACCGGCGCGAGCTGGCGAATGGTGGAAATCTGGAACGGCCACTGCTCCGGGCGGATGCCGCTGGCCTGCGGCGCAGTCCACACCAGGTAGAACGGCCCCGCGCTCGGCTTGCCCTGGCCCAGTGCCGGCCACGGCTGGCCCGGGTCTTCCACCGCCAGCCAGGCCTGTGCCGGCCCTTGCTGCAGCAGTGGCGCAGCGGGCATTTCAGCGGCAAAGCCATCCAGCGCCACGGCCTGCAGGTGATCACTGGCGCTGACGCCTTTTAGCAGCGTGGCCAACGGCACCGCCCGATAGTGCATGGGGCGCTTGTAGGAAACGTCTTGTTCGATGCTGATATCCCGAGCCTGCGGATGGCCAAGCAGTTCGGCACTGCTCCACTGGCGCGTATTGGCGCCCAGCTCAAGGTGCAGCTGCGCCGCCGACAGCGGCAGGCTCAGGAGCAACGCTAACAAGGCAAGGCAGTGGCGCATGGGCAATCTCCGACCATCAAGGCCAGCAGGTTACCTGTGTACTGCCCGTTGGCGCCATCGCCACTGTCAGCCGAACAAGCGTGTCAGGTTCGGCAAAATCAGCAGTAAAGTGGTGGCGAAGAGAATAAGCCCAGCTTGGCGAATTTTCGATTGTCTAAACATGGCGGACCGCCTTCTTGTTGTTATTCCTGAATACCCGTTGGCTTCCTTGTCGCACCTCGGGTCGATCGCAGCGACGCAGCGTGGCGCCTGAACTGCCTGCCTCTTGAACGTGGATATACAACCAACAGTAGGGTGTGTGGCATGCATGTTTGAGAACCCTTTCTTCTAATAGTGTTGGTCGATGATTTCTTTTTGCTATGAAGCCATGTGCCAGTCGGCTGACATGCTCTGGCTAGACAGTGGCGCAAGTACCAGGCGGACGCCGACGAAATGTGACCGTTCGTCAGTGCAGCCTACTTGCTTGTACGTGTCTTTCGCGTCAGTCTCTACAGCAGATTCCCACCCATGTCGTTCAGGACTACCCCTATGTCGTTACGCGTTTGCATCCTTGAAACCGATGTCCTGCGACCGGAGTTGACCGCGCAGTACCAGGGCTACGGCAGGATGTTCGAGCAGCTCTTCTCGCGTCAGCCGATCGCCGCCGAATTCCGTGTGTACAACGTGATGAACGGCGATTACCCCGCCGACAGTGAAGTGTTCGATGCCTACCTGGTGACGGGTAGCAAGGCTGACTCGTTTGGTTCCGACCCGTGGATCCAGACCCTCAAGGCTTACCTGCTGAAATTGTACGAGCGTGGCGAGAAGCTGCTGGGGGTGTGTTTTGGCCACCAGTTACTGGCATTGACCCTGGGTGGCAAGGCCGAGCGGGCCGACAAGGGCTGGGGCGTGGGCATCCATCGCTACTCGCTGGCGGCCCATGCGCCGTGGATGGACCCGGAGGTGTCGGAGCTGACCTTGCTGATCAGCCACCAGGACCAGGTGACCGAATTGCCGGAAGGTGCCACGGTGATTGCTTCCAGCGACTTCTGCCCGAATGCGGCGTACCACATTCGTGACCAGGTGCTGTGCTTCCAGGGCCACCCGGAGTTCGTGCACGACTACTCCCGCGCACTGCTGGATGCGCGTCAGGAGTTCCTGGGGGATGAGGTGTACCACAAGGCCGTGGCCAGCCTGGCCACCGAGCACCAGGGCGACCTGGTGGGGGAGTGGATGTTGCGCTTTATCCAGCAGCCGGTGAGCAAGCACGACGCGGCGTAAGAAGCTGGGGGCCGCAAACCGGCCCCCACAACCTCAAAGCCAGCCCGACTTCTTGAAGCTGGCATACAACCCCGCACACCCCAGCCCGATTACACCCAGCACCCCGAAATACCCATAGTGCCAAGCCAGTTCCGGCATGTTCTGGAAGTTCATCCCGTAAACCCCGGCAATGGCCGTGGGGAACGCCAAAATCGCTGCCCAGGCCGCGAACTTGCGCTGAACGATGCTTTGCCGTGACGACTCCAGCAGCATGCCGATCTCGATGGTTTGGCTGGCGATGTCGCGGATGCCGGCCAGGTCTTCCATCTGCCGCGTCACATGAATCTGCACATCCCGGAAGTAGGGGCGCATGTTCTTGTCGATGAACGGGAAGCTCAGGCGCTGTAGCTCTTCGCTCACTTCCACCATCGGCGCCACATAACGGCGCAGGCGCAGGATGTCGCGGCGCAGGCTGTGCAGGCGGCGGATGTCGTCCTCCTGCAGCGAGCCCCCCAGCACGCTTTGTTCCAGCTCTTCGATCTCGCCATGGATGGCTTCGCTGACCGGCTGGTAGTTTTCGGTCACGAAGTCGAGCAGGGCGTACAGTACGAAGTCTTCGCCGTGCTCCAGCAGCAATGGCCGTGCCTCGCAGCGCTGGCGCACCATGGCGTAGGACTTGGAGTGGCCGTTGCGGCAGGTGATGATGTAGCCGTTGCCAGCGAAGATATGGGTTTCGATGAACTCCAGCTTGCCTTCGTGGCGCACCGGCGAATAGGTGACGATGAACAGCGCGTCACCGAAGGTTTCCAGCTTGGGCCGGCTGTGCTTCTCCAGGGCATCTTCAATGGCCAGTTCGTGCAGGTTGAACTGGCACTGCAGGTTGGCCAGTTCCTCGGCATTGGGCTCTTCCAGGCCGATCCACACGAAGTGCCCCGGCTTGCGCGCCCACTCGCTGCCTTCGTCGATGCTGATGTTGGTGACCTTTCTGCCGGCGCTGTACACCGCCGATGCCACGACACGACCCATGGTTGCCCGCTTATTCCGGTTGAACACGGGTTACAGCTTGGGCCGTACCCGGCCCAAGAGCAACCCGCTTCAGGCCAGCTCGTGTTCCATGCGGTCGATGCACTGCTGCATCTGCCCCCGGCACTGCTCGATCAGCGCCGGGATGTCCTGTTGGGTCATGCCCGTCGTGACGATGGGGGGCAACGAGCGCACGATCACCGTGCGCTGGCGCCAGCTGTTCAGGCTCATGCGCCTGGCATAGCGGCTGACGCATACCGGCACGATCGGCACACCGGCTTCGATGGCCATGTGAAACGCGCCTTTCTTGAAGGCCATCAGCTGCTCGCCGGGGTTACGCGTGCCTTCAGGGAAAATCCAGATGGAGGTGTCGTCCTGCAGCACGCGCGTGGTCTTTTGCAGCGCCTTGCGCGCCTGGTAGGCGTTCTTGCGGTCGATCAGCACGTTGCCGCCCAGCCAGAACAGCTGGCCGAACAGCGGGATCCAGCCCAGGCTTTTCTTGCCGATGGCCACGGTGCGTTGTGGTACCACCTGGCCCAATACGAACAGGTCGAAGTTGGACTGGTGGTTGGCGACAATCACGCACCCGGGAGGGTGGTCCCACAGTGGCCCCACCTCGGCCTTGACCTTGATGCGCATCAGCCAGGTGGCTGGCCGGCTATACAGGTGGGCAAACACCCGGCTGTTATCGGGGTTGAAGGGGCGGCACAGGCCAATGACCAAGCCCACGGCGCCAACGGCAAGAAAATGCAGCGCCAGCAGGAGCATGCGCAACGAATAAAGCATGGTACGACTCACACCAGACAGTCGCCGGGCAGTGTACGGGTGTGCACTGGTTGCGGCAAACCCTGGTGTGAGCCTGTCGGGTCAACCCATGTGGTGCTGGTCCAGCTCGATCGCCTTGTCCAATGCCTCCAGCAGCCCTTTGCGCACCTTCAGCTTGGTGTTCTTGTGTGCCAGCATGTTCAGCTTCTTCAGCTCCCGCGCCGCCGCCAGTGCTGTTTCCTGCAGTTGCTCGGCCGGCACCACCTTGTCGAGGAACCCTGCATCCACCGCCGCGTGCGGGTCGAACACCTCGGCGTTGATCACCGAACGATGGAAAGCCGAGCGACGCAGGCGATCACGGGCCAGTTCGATGCCGGCATGGTGCATGGTCATGCCGATCTGCACTTCGTTCAGGCACACTTTGTATGGCCCTTCGACGCCAATGCGGTAGTCGGCCGACAGCAGCAGGAAGGCGCCCTTGGCCACGGCATTGCCCGGGCAGGCAACCACTACCGGGAACGGGTGCGACAGCAGGCGGCGGGCGAGGGTGGAGCCAGCAGTGACCAGGCTGATGGCCGCTTGAGGGCCGCTGGTCATCACCTTGAGGTCGTAACCGCCCGACAGAATGCCTGGCTGCCCGGTAATGATCACCACGGCACGCTCTTCAGTAGCGCGGTCGAGCGCGGCATTGAAGGCGGTGATGACATCCGGCGAGATGGCGTTGACCTTGCCGTTGTTCAGGGTCAGGGTGGCGATGCCGTCTTCGGCGTGGTAGGTAATCAGCTCGCTCATGGCAGAGTCCTTTTGTTGGCGTGGCGACGACGTTACCCAGCGCCAGAGGCCAGGTAAAGCAGCAAGGCTGACTGGTTGGTCAGCGTTCACCGGGGCTCAAATGCAAATACATGAAAAAACTGAAAAAAATGCTTGCCAAAGGAAAGCGCTTTCACTAAATTAGCGCACCTCGACGGGCCGCAAGGCTTGAAGAGAAACGGTGAAGTGTCCGAGTGGTCGAAGGAGCACGCCTGGAAAGTGTGTATACGAGAAATCGTATCAAGGGTTCAAATCCCTTCTTCACCGCCACATTCTGCGAAGAGCCCCCGCGCTGATAAAGCCGGGGGCTTTTTGCATTTCGGGCCTTCGAGGGCTGCAGTGCAGCCCATCGCGACACAGCGCAGAAGCTCGCCGTAGCCTGGATCAGTCCACCCCGACAAATCCCCCGGTCTGGTGATGCCACAGCCGGGCATACAACCCCTGTTGCTCCAGCAGCTCACTGTGGCTGCCACTCTCGACAATCCGTCCTTTGTCCAGCACCACCAGCCGGTCCATCCGCGCAATGGTCGACAGCCGGTGGGCAATGGCGATCACCGTCTTGCCCTGCATCAGCGTCTCCAGGCTCTCCTGGATGGCGGCCTCCACCTCCGAGTCCAGCGCCGAAGTGGCTTCGTCCATGATCAGGATTGGCGCGTTCTTCAGCAGTACCCGGGCAATGGCGATGCGCTGGCGCTGGCCACCCGACAGTTTCACCCCGCGCTCACCCACGTGGGCATCGAAGCCGGTGCGCCCCTGGGCGTCCGACAGCTGCGGGATAAACTCGTCGGCGCGGGCGCGGCGCACGGCTTCGAGCAACTCCGCCTCGCTGGCGCCGGGGCGGCCATACAGCAGGTTGTCGCGGATCGAGCGGTGCAGCAGCGAGGTGTCCTGGGTGATCATGCCGATTTGTGCGCGCAGGCTGGCCTGGCTCACCTCGGCAATGTCCTGGCCATCGATAAGAATACGCCCACCCTGCACGTCGTACAGGCGCAGCAGCAGGTTGACCAGGGTTGACTTGCCCGCGCCGGACGGGCCTATCAAACCGATTTTTTCGCCCGGGCGGATGTTCAGGTCGAGCCCTTCGATCACGTTGGCAGCCTTGCCGTAGTGGAAGTCCACGTCATCGAACCGCACCGCGCCACGGCTCACCTTCAGCGCTGGCGCATTGGGCTGGTCGATGACGGTGACGGGCTGGGCGATGGTCTGCAGGCCGTCCTGGACCATGCCGATGTTCTCGAAGATGCCGTTCACCACCCACATGATCCAGCCCGACATGTTGACGATGCGGATCACCAGGCCGGTGGCCAGGGCGATGGCGCCGACGGTAATCAGCGACTGGCTCCACAGCCACAGCGCCAGGCCCGTGGTGGTGACCACCAGCAGGCCGTTGAGGCTGGTGATAACCACGTCCATGCTGGTGACCACGCGCGCCGCCAGTTGGGTTTTCTCGGTCTGTTCGCTGATCGCTTCGCGCGCGTATTGCTGCTCGTAGTCGGTGTGGGCGAACAGCTTCAGCGTGGCGATGTTGGTGTAGCCGTCGACGATCCGCCCCATCAGCTTGGAGCGGGCGTCGGAAGAGATCACCGAACGCTCCTTCACCCTTGGCACGAAGTAGAAGAGCGCGGCGATGTAGCCGACGATCCACAGCAGCAGCGGCAGCATCAGGCGCCAGTCGGCCTCGGCGAACAGCACCAGCGAGGTAATGGCGTAGATCAGCACATGCCATAACGCGTCCACCGCTTGCACGGCAGAGTCGCGCAGCGAGTTGCCGGTCTGCATGATGCGCTGGGCGATTCGCCCGGCAAAGTCGCTCTGGAAGAAGTTCAGGCTCTGCTTGAGCACGTAGGTGTGGTTTTGCCAGCGGATCAGGCTGGTCATGCCGGGGTTGATGGTCTGGTGCACCAGCAGGTCGTGCAGGCCGAAGAACACCGGGCGCAGCAGCAGGATCACCACCAGCATCCAGATCAGCTCGCCACGGTGCTCACTGAAGAAGTTGGCATTGGGCGTGCCCTGAGCCAGGTCGATGATGCGGCTGAGGTAGCTGAACATGGCCACCTCGATCAGCGAGGCGAACAGGCCGACCACCAGCAGGGCAAGAAAACTGGGCCATACCTGGCGCAGGTAATACAGGTAGAACGGCCCCACGGTGGTCGGCGGCGATTCACTGGGTGCTTCGCGGAAAATATCGATCAGTTGTTCGAAACGGCGGTACAGCATGGGTAACGACACTCCTGTTCCATCCTGCCCTCAGGCGGTTCACGTCCCTGTGAAGCCTGCGGTCAGTCGATGCGTTTGGCCGACTTGATGTAGACCGGGTCGGCCGGTACATCACGCATGCCTTTCTTGATGGTGGTCGGCGAGTTGACGATCTGGTCGACCACCTCCATGCCCTTGGTCACCTTGCCGAACACGGCATAGCCACGGTCACGCCCGGGGTTGAGGAAGTCGTTGTCGGCCACGTTGATGAAGAACTGACTGGTGGCCGAGTTCGGGTCCGAGGTGCGCGCCATCGACAGGGTGCCGCGGGTGTTCAGCAGGCCGTTGCTGGCTTCGTTCTTGATTGGGTCGTTGGTGTTTTTTTGCACCATCTGGTCAGTGAAGCCACCGCCCTGGACCATGAAACCTGGGATCACACGATGGAAAATGGTGTTGTTGTAGAAGCCGCTGTCAACGTACTGCAGGAAGTTCTTGGTACTGACCGGCGCCTTCTCGGCGTTCAGCTCGATTTCGACCTGGCCGAAGCTGGTGTCCAGCAGAACGTGCGGGGTCTTTTCGGAGGCTATGACGCTGGTGGCGAAGGCGACCGAGCAGGCGGTGAGCAGGAGTTTTTTCAGCATGGGCTCAAAGATCCTTGAGAGGTGGAAGCGGCTGCAAGGAACTGCAGCAGGGTCTGGTTGAAGACCTCGGGTTGATCGAGGGGCGTAGCGTGCCGGGAATCGTCGACGACGACCAGCCTGGCGTTGGGCATCAGCGCGACGTAGCGTTGTTTCAGTTGTATCGGGGTGTAATCGTGGTCGGCGGCAATGATCAGGGTAGGACAGTGGATCTGCCCGATGCGTTCCTGCACGCCCCAGTCGACGATGGCGTCGAAGCTCTTGAGGTAGGCGCGTTTGTCGTTACGGGCCCAGCGTTGGGCCATCTTCTGTCGCAGTTCGGCTTGATGGGGTTTGGGGAACAGGCGTTCAGCCAGGCCCTTGCCGACGGTTTCGACACTGAGCAGCCGCGCCAGGCCCCAGCGCTTTAGCCACCATATCCAGTCACTGCGGGTGCGGCGCTTGACCTCGGGGGCGCTGTTGACAATGCACAGGCTGCGCAACCATTGCGGGTGATCGACGGCAAACTGGAAGCCGACCATGCCGCCCATGGACAGGCCGACGAAGTGTACGGGGCCTGTGTGCAGGTGTTCGAGCAGGGCAAGCAGGTCGGCACTGAAGGTGGCGATCTGGTAGCCGTCGCGGGGTTTGTCGGAGCGGCCGTGGCCGCGAATGTCCATGAGGATCACCCGGTAGTGGTGGCTGAGTGCCGGCACCTGCAGTTCCCAGTCCTGGCAACTGGAGCCCAGGCCGTGCAGCAGTACCAGTGGTTCGCCCTGGCCATATTCCTCGTAATGCAGTGCGCATCCTTCGTGTTCGAAATAGGCCATGGGCGCGGTCCTTTCAAGCTTGTGGGGGGGCTGCGAAGGGCACGTCCAGTGGCGCGGTGTCGAAATTGCGCAGCAGGTCGATGAGAATCTGCGTGGCCGGGCCCAGGGTCTTCTCTTTGCTCGAATAAAGGTAGAACAGTGGGTGGCGGCTGCCACCCTGGTCCAGCTGCAGCGGTTTGAGCACGCCTTCACGCAGCTCGCGCTCGATCATGTGCCGGGGCAGCCAGGCAAAACCCAGGCCGCTGCTGACGAAGGTGGCGGCGGTGCCCAGGCTGCCGACGGTCCAGCGCTGCTCAGCACCCAGCCAGCCGACGTCGCGTGGCTGCGCGCGGCCGGAGTCGCGGATCACCACCTGCAACTGGCTTTCCAGGTCCTGGAAGGTGAGTTCACGGCCCAGGCGGTGCAGGCTGTGCTCAGGGTGGGCGACGGCGACGAACTCCACTGCACTCAGTTCGGCGCCCAGGTAGCCGCCGATGCTGTAGCTGCTGATGGCCAGGTCGGCGATGCCTTCATGCATGACTTCTTCCACGCCAGACAGCACTTCTTCACGCAGGCGCACCCGGCAGCCACGGCTTTGCGGCATGAACGCGGCCAGGGCACGTACCAGGCGGGCGCTGGGGTAGGCGGCATCGACCACCAGACGTACCTCGGCTTCCCAGCCTTGTTCCATGTGGTGGGCGAGGTCCTCCAGCTGGCTGGCCTGCTTCACCAGGTGGCGCGAGCGGCGCAGTAGCACGTTGCCGGCGTCGGTCAGCACCGCCTTGCGGCCGTCGATACGCAGCAGTGGCACGCCCAGTTGCTCTTGCATGCGGGCCACGGTGTAGCTGACCGAGGACTGCGAGCGATGCAGTGCCTCGGCGGCCTGGGCAAACCCGCCGTGATCGACCACTGCCTGCAGGGTTCGCCACTGGTCAAGGGTTACGCGCGGCGCTTTCATCTTTCGCTCCTGTTGTCCTAAGCTGCGCTCTTTCAAGGAGAGCGGCCCATGAAGAAATATTGTGCGGCAATACTGATGTGCCTGCCCCTCGGGGCCATGGCCTACCCCATCGATGTGGAGAAGGAACTGACCGGGGTAAAGCTGGACTACACCGCCTATGACACGGCCTACGACATTGGTGCCATTACCCTCAACAACTATGGGCAGGTACCGGCGGCCTGCAAGGTGACCTTCCGCAATGGCCCGGAAGCACCCAGGGTACGCCGGGTGAACGTACCGGCGGGTAAAAGCGTCGATGTCACCGCCAAATTCAACCGGCAGATCATCAAGCTGCGGATTGCCTTGAACTGCAGTGCCGAATAAACTGATTAATCGATAGATTGAACCCATTTTTTACGCTTTTTTATCGATAGGTCAAGCCTTAATCTCACCTCCATCGAATCGCACCCCTTTTTGCCGATGGAGGCACCCCATGTCCCGCGTACTGATCATCGAAAGCAGCGCCCGCCAGCAGGATTCCGTTTCCCGTCAGCTGACCCGTGATTTCATCCAGCAATGGCAGGCTGCCCACCCGGCCGATCAGATCACGGTGCGCGACCTGGCGGTGAGCCCGGTACCGCACCTGGACGCCAACCTGCTGGGTGGCTGGATGAAGCCCGAAGAGCAGCGCAGTGCCGCCGAACTGGAGGCCCTGGCCCGTTCCAACGAACTGACTGATGAATTGCTGGCAGCGGACGTGCTGGTAATGGCCGCGCCGATGTACAACTTCACCATCCCCAGCACCCTCAAGGCCTGGCTGGACCATGTACTGCGTGCCGGCATCACCTTCAAGTACACCCCGACTGGCCCGCAAGGCCTGCTGACCGGCAAGCGCGCCATCGTGCTGACGGCCCGTGGTGGCATCCATGCCGGCGCCAGCAGCGACCACCAGGAACCGTATCTGCGCCAGGTGATGGCCTTCATCGGCATTCACGATGTCGACTTCATCCATGCCGAAGGCCTGAACATGAGCGGCGAGTTCCATGAGAAGGGCGTCAACCAGGCCAAGGCCAAACTGGCGGCCGTGGCCTGAGGTTCAACGAATTCCCAACCCTGACACCTGTTTGTTGCTCCTTTGGGTGTACCTGCCCGGCCATCAGCGCCGGGCTTTTTTATGATTGATTTGAGCCTTGTAGTGCTTGTCAGATCGAGCGCCGCCCGCGCGGCGCATCGCGAGCTGCGCTCGCTCCTACGTTTGTTTCAAGCCAGTAACGCCTGTGACAGGCGCGCGCGACCGCCTGGTTTTTACGACGCAATATTGCGCCATGCGCCAAGGCGTACGCGCGCAAATCCCACAGGAAAAATTGGCCCGAAACAAACGTAGGAGCGAGCGCAGCTCGCGATGCGCCGCGCGGGCGGCGCTCGATTGACGCCCCAATAAAAAAACCACGACAGGCGCCTGGATGGTTGAACTCATTTACCGCAACCCGCTAAGGTCGCGGCCTTGATTCACAAGAGGCAACCATGGGCTACCTGATAATCGTCGCGCTGATCCAGGCGTTTTCCTTCAGCCTGATCGGCGAGTACTTGGCCGGGCACGTCGACAGCTACTTCGCCGTGCTCGCACGGGTGCTGCTGGCAGGCCTGGTGTTCCTGCCTTTGACCCGCTGGCGCCAGGTCGAGCCGCGCTTCATGCGCTCAATGCTGCTGATCGGTGCGCTGCAATACGGCATCACCTACGTCTGCCTGTACCTGAGTTTTCGCGTGCTCACCGTGCCGGAGGTGCTGCTGTTCACTATCCTCACGCCGCTGCATGTGACGTTGATCGAAGACGCCATGAACCGGCGTTTCAACCCGTGGGCGCTGCTGGCCGCGCTGGTTGCCGTGGCCGGTGCGGCGGTGATCCGCTTCGACAGCATCAGCGGTGAGTTCTTCATCGGCTTCCTGCTGCTGCAACTGGCCAACTTCACCTATGCCGCTGGCCAGGTGCTGTACCGTCACCTGGTCGCACGCCACCCCAGCGACCTGCCGCATTACGCGCGCTTCGGCTACTTCTACCTGGGCGCCTTGCTGGTGGTGTTGCCGGCCTTCCTTCTGTTTGGCAACGCCCAGCACCTGCCGAGCACCGATGTGCAATGGCTGGTGCTGCTGTTCCTGGGCCTGTGCCCGACGGCGCTGGGCCTGTACTGGTGGAACAAGGGCGCGTGCCTGGTGTCTGGCGGTACGTTGGCGGTGATGAATAACCTGCATGTACCGGTAGGGCTGCTGCTGAACCTGTTGATCTGGAACCAGCACGAGCCGCTGGGGCGGCTGTTCATCGGCGGCGGAATCATCCTGGCGTCGGTGTGGTTGAGCCGTCTGGGGGGGCGGACCCAGGCACCGCTGGCCGGCAAGGCCTGATATGCACACCATCTTCGTCATTGTTGCGCCGATCTTCGCGCTGATCCTGGTCGGCTACCTGTGCCGCAAGACCAACAAGCTGGGCGACAAGGCCGCTGCCGAAATCAACAAGATGGTGGTCTGGCTGTGCCTGCCGGCGTTGCTGTTCAAGGTCACCGCCACCGCCACCTGGAGCGAGATCTGGCACCCTGGGTTCATCGTGGCTTTTGGTGCAGGTGCCCTGGCCATGTTCGTGATCACGCTGGCGTGGCGGCTGTACAGCGGCCATGGCCTGGTGGCGTCCAGCATCGATGGGCTCAGTGCGGGGTATGCCAACACCGGCTACATTGGCATCCCGTTGTGCCTGTTGCTGTTCGGTCAGGCGGGCTTGCAGCCGGCGCTGATCTCGTCGTTGATCGTGGTGTGCCTGGTGTTTGCCATTTCACTGACGCTGATCGAGATCGGTTTGCAGGGAGAGCGGCATGTTGGTCGTGCCATTGTGGTGGTGGGCAAGGCGCTGGCGAAGAACCCGTTGGTGATCTCGCCATTGGCCGGGGCAGGCTGGGCCATGACGGGCTTGGGGCTGGCCGAGCCGGTGATGCATTTTCTCGACATGCTGGCGTTGGCCACCACCCCCTGCGCCTTGATCTCGCTGGGTGCATTCCTGGCGGAAAAACGCACCGGGGCGCAGGCCAGTCCGTGGCCTCTTGTGGGGTTGAAGCTGGTAGGGCAGCCAGCGCTGACCTGGGTGCTGGCGTACAAGGTGTTCAGCCTGCCGAGCATGTGGGCAGCTTCGGCGGTGTTGCTGGCGGCGCTGCCGACCGGGACCGGGCCGTTCATGCTGGCGGAGTACTACAACCGCGAGGCGGGGCTGATATCGCGGACGATCTTGCTGTCGACCGTGGCTTCGCTGGTGACCTTGACCGGGTTGTTGTACCTGTTGGGGTACGCGGGGTAGCGGCCGGCCTCTTCCACAAGTACTGCACATGGCTTGCCTGCGATGGGCTGCAAAGCAGCCCCGGCAATCTCAAGCCTCGCTCATCTCTTCCAGGCGACGCGGCGCAGGCTCATGTGTCACGCGCCCGCTCAACCCCACCCGCATGTCATTGCCACTCGGCTGCTGATAAAGGCTCAACCCGAACTCCGGCAACACCGCCAGCAGGTAGTCGAAAATATCCCCCTGAATCCGCTCGTAGTCCGCCCACACCGTGGTGGTGGTAAAGCAGTAGATCTCCAGCGGCACACCTTCGGCGGTGGTCTGCATCTGCCGCACCATGCAGGTCATGTTCGGGTGCACGTTGGGGTGGTTCTTCAGGTAGGCCAGGGCAAAGGCGCGGAAGGTGCCGATGTTGGTCAGTTTGCGACGATTGGCCGCCAGCTCCGCCACGGGCCCCAGGGCCTCGTTCCAGTTTTGCAGCTCCTGGCGCTTGCCCGCCAGGTAGTCGCCCAGCAGTTGCACCTGGCTCAGGCGCTGTTCCTCTTCGCGGGTGAGGAAGCGTACCCCAGCCGCATCGATGAACAGGCTGCGCTTGATCCGCCGGCCGCCGGATTGCTGCATGCCGCGGTAGTTGCGGAACGACTCGCTCATCAGGCGCCAGGTGGGGATGGAGACGATGGTCTTGTCGAAGTTCTGTACCTTGACGGTGTGAAGGGTGATGTCCACCACATCGCCGTCGGCCCCCACCTGCGGCATTTCGATCCAGTCGCCCACATGCAGCATGTCGTTGCTGGTCAGCTGCACGCTGGCGACAAACGACAGCAGGGTGTCCTTGTACACCAACAGCAGCACCGCCGACATGGCACCCAGGCCAGACAGCAGCAACAGCGGCGAGCGGTCGATCAGGGTGGCGATGATGACGATGGCGGCGAAAATCCACAGCATCATCTTGGCCAGCTGCACGTAGCCCTTGATCGAGCGGGTGCGGGCGTGCTCGGTGCGGGCGTAGATGTCGAGCAGGGCATCCAGCAGGCACGACAGTGCCATGGTCATGAACAGCAGGGTGAAGGCCAGGGCGACATTGCCGAGGAAGTGCTGGGCCGTGTCGGACAGTTCCGGCACCAGTTTCAGGCCAAACTGCAGGACCAGCGACGGCGTGGTCTGCGCCAGGCGGTGAAGGACCTTGTTGTGGCGCAGGTCGTCCAGCCACTTCAGTGCCGGTTGGCGAGAGAGCAGGCGGGCGCTGTGCAGTACCAGAAAGCGCGCCAGCCGGCCGATCACCAGGGAAATCAGCAGCAGCACCGCCAGGCCGATGGCCGCGTGCAGCATGGGATGTTGGTCGAGGGTGCCCCACAGGTCGAGGGAGTCACGCCAGATTCGTTGGATATCCATGGGCTTGGGTACAGTCTTGTTACGAAACGAAGTGCCATTAGAGCGCGGATGGCGGCAAAGTTGCCAAAAGAAATTCGGCTAAGCCGGCAGAAAACGTTACCCTATGCAACTGAATTTCCCGCACTTGCCCGAGGTTACCTCCGTGTTCTCCCAATTCGCCCTGCATGAACGCCTGCTTAAAGCCGTGGCCGAGCTTAAATTTGTCGAGCCAACCCCGGTGCAGGCCGCGGCCATCCCCCTGGCCCTGCAAGGGCGTGACCTGCGCGTGACTGCGCAGACCGGTAGCGGTAAAACGGCTGCCTTCGTGCTGCCGCTGCTCAACCGCCTGGTCGACCTGAAAGGTGGACGGGTAGAGATCCGCTCGCTGATCCTGCTGCCGACCCGCGAGCTGGCCCAGCAGACCCTCAAGCAAGTGCAGCTGTTCTCGCAGTTCACCTACATCAAGGCGGGCCTGGTCACTGGCGGTGAAGACTTCAAGGAACAAGCCGCCATGCTGCGCAAGGTGCCGGATGTGCTGATCGGCACCCCGGGCCGCCTGCTCGAGCATCTCAATGCCGGCAACCTCGATTTGTCCCACGTGCAAGTGATGATCCTCGACGAAGCCGACCGCATGCTCGACATGGGCTTCGCCGAAGACATGGAGCGCCTGTGCAAGGAGTGCGAGAACCGCGAGCAAACCCTGCTGTTCTCGGCCACCACCGGTGGCGCGGCCCTGCGCGACATCATCGGCAAGGTGCTGAAAGACCCTGAGCACCTGATGCTCAACAGCGTGTCTCAGCTGGCCGAAGGCACCCGCCAGCAAATCATCACCGCCGACCACGACCAGCACAAAGAAGCAATCGTGCAGTGGCTGTTGGCCAACGAAACCTTCGACAAGGCGATCATCTTCACCAACACCCGCGCCCTGGCTGACCGCATCTACGGCCACCTGGTAGCCAAGGACGTGAAGGCCTTCGTGCTGCACGGCGAAAAGGACCAGAAGGACCGCAAGCTGGCCATCGAGCGCTTCAAGCAGGGCAGCTCCAAGGTGCTGGTGGCTACCGACGTGGCGGCCCGTGGCCTGGACATCGACGGCCTGGATCTGGTGATCAACTTCGACATGCCACGCAGTGGTGACGAGTACGTGCACCGCGTGGGCCGTACCGGCCGTGCCGGTGGCGAAGGCCTGGCGATCTCGCTGATCACCCACAACGACTGGAACCTGATGTCGAGCATCGAGCGCTACCTCAAGCAGCAGTTCGAGCGCCGGGTGATCAAGGAAGTGAAGGGTACCTACAGCGGGCCGAAGAAGGTCAAGGCTTCGGGCAAGGCGGCTGGCAGCAAGAAGAAAAAGGTCGAGAAGAAGTCGGGCGACAAGAAAACTGCCGCCAAGCGCAAGCCGACCGCCAAACCGAAGACCAATGCACCGCTGGCCAGCGCTGATGGCCTGGCGCCGCTGAAAAAGCGCAAGCCGGCTGCTGAGTAACACCACGTAGTTGTGTTGGCTTTTTCGCGGGCACGCCCGCGAAGAGGCCAGTACAGGCGACAACTACTCAGCCTTCTGCTCCGCCGTTTTCAATTCCTTGATCCGCTGGTCGATCAGCTGACACTTGTCGGGCAAGTCATTGCTCGCCGTCTCCAGATCCATCCCCTGAAGCTCGTCATTGATCTCCTTGGCCTTCTGCGGGTTCTGCTCGGTCAACTGGGTAACCAGCCCGGCCAGCTCTTCACGTTTCTGCGTGGCTTCTTCCGGTGTGCAGGCCCAGGCGGGCAGGGCGCAGGACAGGGCGATGGCGCAAGTAAAGGGCAGTAGCGGTTTCATCCTTTTACCTCCAGCGGTGGTTATGCGCGGTGGAGGGTAATAGGCCCAGGCAAGTTCAGCGATTACGACCGATGGCAATGACGGTCAGTCAGCCGGCGAGGGGGGGGGGGCGCCGTCATATCTATTCCATTTTCCGGAACGTCACCACCCACTTTCCGGTCCCAACCTGTGTACCCCTTCCGTCCACAGCTGGAGCCCATCACCATGAGCATCCCCTACGACTGGGACCTGATCGAGCGTTTGTTGCACGAGGTGCAGAACGGCGCTGGTCACAGCTTTACCCCACGCCCCTATGCCGAGCAGCACGCTGCAGCGCTGGCTGCCAAGGGTGAGCCGGTGGGAGACCTGGACCTGCTTAAAACCCTTGCCTGTGAGTACGAGAAGCTGCTGTTCAAGCGTGGCTTCATCGAAAGTCGGCCTGAAGAAGAGGGCGGCAATGGCGAAAACTTCGTGCTGACCGAGCGCGGTTTGCGTCTGATGAGCCTGATCGACAGCAGCATCCCCGGCTTCGAGCACCCGCGTCAGGTGCTGGACGAGCAGGCGGATGCGCTGGATGAAGCCACCTTCGAACAGGTGTCAGCGAAGGCGCAGATTGCTTGAGGTCGTTTTGAGGCTGGCAACGGTGGGCATGGAAACCCGATAATCGGTAACTTCTGAATACTGCCGAGCCTTTGCCCATGCCTACGATCACCCCAGAGGCCCGCTCATGAGCGCGGTCCGCAAGAACCCTGACGCGTTCGCTTTCCAGGTGATGCTGGGGCTGTGCCTGATCTGGGGTTGCCAGCAGGTGCTGATCAAAACCGCCGCCGTGGATATCGCCCCGGTGATGCAAGCGGCCCTGCGCAATGGCATCGCAGCCATATTGGTAGGCCTGATGTTGTGCTGGCGTGGTGGTTGGGAGCAAGTCGGCAATACATGGCGCGCCGGAGTGGTGGCAGGTGGGTTGTTTGGCCTTGAATTCCTGTTCATTGCCGAGGGGCTGAAGCTGACGTCGGCGGCCCACATGTCGGTGTTCCTCTATACCGCACCGGTGTTTACCGCGCTGGGCCTGCATTTCAGGTTACCCAGCGAGCGCCTGAGGTTGTTGCAGTGGCTGGGGATTCTGCTGGCATTTAGTGGCATTGCCATGGCGTTTGCCGGTGGCATGTCGTTCGAGGAGATGGATGGCCGCATGCTGCTGGGTGATGCCTTCGGTGTCATCGCCGGCCTGGCCTGGGGCGCGACCACGGTGGTGGTGCGCTGCTCACGACTGTCGGAGGCGCCGGCGACCTTGACCTTGTTCTATCAGCTGGCGGTGGGTTTTGCCGGGCTGTTGCTGATTGCCTTGCTCAGCGGGCAGATCGGCGCCGTCTCGCTGACGCCATTGGCCATGGGCAGTGTGCTGTTCCAGGGGATTGTGGTGTCGTTCGTCAGCTACCTGACCTGGTTCTGGTTGCTGCGCAAATACCTGGCATCAAACCTCGCTGTGTTTTCGTTCATCACCCCGCTGTTCGGGGTGACCTTTGGTGTACTACTGCTGGATGAGCCGCTGAGCGTCAACTTTGTGATTGGCGCGTTGATGGTGCTGCTGGGGGTGATTCTGGTAAGTGCCGAGCCTTGGGTGAAGAAGCAGCTACGGCGGTATGTCGGTTAAAGGTTTGCTGGGCAGGCGCGCCCGGCCCGCTCGCTGCGTGCCAACCGCACCAACCCTCCGGCCACCACCAACCCGCCCGCCGCCGCCATCAGTGCCGGCTGCAGCCCGCCGCTGTACTGGATGCTGAGTGCTGCCAGCAATGGGCCACTCAGTTGCCCCAGGGCAAAGCATGCGGTCAATAGCCCGGCATTGCGTTGCGTGGCATGGGGTGCCAGCTCTCGCGAGCGTTGCATCACCAGTTGCATGCAGGCCAGGAACGGCCCGCCACATAGCACCACGCCCAGCGCCAGCCCGATGCCCCCGCCCAACAGGCAGGCCAGCACGCCGACCCCTTGCAGCCACAGCGTGGCGGTCAGCCAGGTTGAGGTGCGGCCGCCACGGCGCAGGCTTACTAGCAGCACGCCCAAGGCCGCCGCCAGGCCAAACGCCGGCCAGAACAGGTCGGCCTGCCACTGCCCCTGGAACTGTTGGTTGGCCATTTGCGACAGGAAGGTGGCCGGCAAGATGTAACCCACGCCGTACAGCGCATACACCAGCCCCAGGCGGCCAATACCGACGCTGCGGGTAGGGCCTTGGTGCACTGGCGATGCGGCTGGCGCCACTTGCAGGGCGCGTGGCAGCCATGGCCGCACGGCCAGCAACATCATCAGCGCAGCCACGGCATAGATCAGCCACAGGGCGGCCGAGCCCAGCCCCAGCACATGCGCCACCAAGGCCAGCAGCCCGGTCACGGCAATGCCCAGGCCCGGCCCGGCGAACACCAGGGCGCCTTGGCGCTGGCGGTTGTGTGCATTGGCCACGCGCTGGCTGAGGCTGGTGATCATCACCAGCACCCAGGCACTGGCCACACCGGTACCAAAGCGCAGCAGCAGGTGGCTCCACAACCCATCAGCGGCCCACGAGGCCAGGGTCAGCAGCACGCACAGCCACAGCCCACCCTGTAGGCGTAGGCGAACCTGGCCGGGTGAGCGGGCGAACATGGCATCTACCGCGCCAATGAAATAGCCCAGGTAGTTGGCTGCCGCGACCAGCCCGGCAACCGCCAGGTCGAACTGGCCTTCGGCGATCAGTTGCGGCAATTGTGGCGTGAGGGCGAAACGGCCGATGCCCATGGCCATCATCAGCGCCACGGCGCTGGCCAGCAGTTGGATAGGTGGCGACATGACAAGTCTCCTGCACGGATGTAAGCGATAGCCGGCAGGTTAGGGCGGTTTATTTTTCAATAAAATTGAATAATGATGATCAAGTTGTTCTGTTTTGGAGAATGCCGTGGAATTCAGCCAACTGCGTATCTTCCAGGCCGTGGCCGAGGAAGGCTCGGTCACCCGTGCCGCAGAGCGCCTGCATCGGGTGCCGTCAAACCTGTCGACGCGCCTGCGCCAACTGGAAGAGCAATTGGGGGTCGAGCTGTTCCTACGTGAACGGCAGCGCCTGCAGCTGTCGCCGGCGGGCAAGGTGCTGCTGGACTACGCACACCGCATGTCGGCCTTGCGCGACGAGGCGCTGGCTGCCGTGCGGGGCGGCCAACCGGCCGGGGATTTTGTGCTGGGGACCATGTACAGCACGGCGGCAACCCATTTGCCGGCGTTGCTGGCGCGCTATCACCAGGCCTACCCGGCGGTGAACCTGCAGGTGCGCGCTGCCCCTAGCGGCGAGCTGCTAGAAGGCTTGCTCAGCCACCGCCTGGATGCTGCCCTGGTGGATGGGCCGCTGAACCTGGCGGGGCTGGATGGCGTACCGTTGTGTGACGAGCATCTGGTGCTGATCACCAGCCCGGAGCACCCGGCAGTGCATACCGCCAAGGATGTGGCTGGGAAGGCAGTGTTCACGTTCCGCCAGGGCTGCTCGTACCGCATGCGCCTGGAGGCCTGGTATGCCCATGCGCATACCCCGATGGGCCGGGTCATGGAGATCGAGTCTTACCAGAGCATGTTGGCCTGCGTGATTGCCGGCGCTGGCGTGGCGATGATGGCCCAGTCGATGCTCGACAGCTTGCCTGGGCGCGACCGGGTAAGGGTGCACCGCCTGCAGGCACCGTTCGATCAGGCGGTCACCTGGCTGATGTGGCGCCAGGGTATGCGCGGTGCCAATTTGCAGGCGTGGATCGACCTGCAACAAAGCGAAACGATTAACCAGTCGTCGGAACGCGCCGTTACGGCTTGATCCGCGTCAAAATGGCCCTTATCTGTAAGAGCAGAGGCATGCGTAATACAGGACATCGGGCTATGATCTGTATGAAACATCGCAGGATTGATTTGCCGTGAGGCTGACCCGTCAAGGGGGCATTATGAATAAACCACTGTCCAACTGGCTCCACGACCTGGCGGTTGCCTTGGGGCTGATTCCACCACCCTTGCAGCCGGTGCCGATCCCGACTGATGAAGAGCAGCGCAAGCGCCAGCCGCGTCGTCGCTGATAAAAAAAGCAAAGGCCGCTGCATCCGGTTGGATGCAGCGGCCTTGTTGTATCTGTCAGGGTCTATCAGGCCAGCTTCACCGCTGCCACCGACTTACGCGACATCAGGCTAACCACCACAAAGCTCACCAGGCCAACAGCCAGGCTGTAGTAGATCGGCGTATTGGCCTCCAGCCCGTCCTTGAACATGAACAGCAGCGCGGTGGCAAAGCCCAGCGACATGCTGGCAATGGCGCCGGCGGTGGTCGCACGCTTCCAGAAGATCGCCCCGATCAGCGGGATCAGCATGCCGCCGACCAGCAGGTTGTAGGCCAGGGTCAGTGCGTTGATCACGTCGTTCACCATCAGCGCGATACCCAGTACCACCAGGCCGGTGAGCAGGGTGAACAGGCGGCTGACACCAAGGCTCGACTGCTTGCCGCCACGCAGCTTGGGCAGCAGGTCTTCGGTCACGGTCGTCGAGGCCGCCAGCAGACCGGCACTGGCGGTGGACATCATGGCTGCCAGCGCTGCCGCCATCAGCAGGCCACGGATGCCATCGGGCAGGGTGGTCTTGATCATTTCGGCGAACGCATTGTTCGGGTTGGCCAGGTCGGGCATCAGCACATGTGCAGCCATGCCGATCGCGGCGCAGGCCAGGCCGTACAGCACGCAGTACACACCGGCGGTGGTACCGGCACGCTGGCAGACTTTCTCGTCACGGGCGGTGAACACCCGCTGCCAGATGTCCTGGCCGATGAGAATGCCGAAGAAGTAGATCAGGAAGTAGGTGATGATGGTGTCCCAGCCAATGGTGGTCAGCTGGAAGCTGGCCGCCGGCAGCTTGGCCACCAGGGTATCCCAGCCACCGGCCTTGTACAGGCACACTGGCAGCAGGATGAACATCAGGCCGACGGTTTTGATCACGAACTGCACGATGTCGGTCAGGGTCAGCGACCACATGCCGCCAATGGTGGAGTACAGCACCACTACACCGCCGCCGAGCATCAGCGAGGCCCAGAATGGCAGGTCCAGCAGCACTTGCAGTACGGTGGCCATGGCCAGGGTAGAGGTCACGCCGATCATCAGCGCGTAAGCCAGCATGATCACGGCGCTGGCCTGGCGAGCGGTCGGGTTGTAGCGCTGCTCCAGCACCTGAGTCACGGTGAAGATGCGCAGGCGCAGCAACGGTTTGGCGAGGAACAGGTTGATGGCGATGATGCCCAGGCCCAAGGCTGCACACAGCCAGAAACCGGAAATGCCGTGAACGTAGCCCAGGCGTACGGTGCCAACGGTAGAAGCTCCACCCAGCACGGTCGTGGCCATGGTGCCCATGTACAGGACCGGGCCGAGGTTGCGCCCGGCTACCAGGTAGTCTTCGTGGGTTTTCGCGCGCCGCATGCCATACCAGCCAAGCCCGAGCATGCCGGCGGTATAGATCATTACAACAATGATGTCCAAGGCCATTGGGGGTCTCCCGATTATCTTTATTATGGCGAGATCGACCACGCGGGCGGTTGCACGGCGCCCGGCGGTCTTGTCGTGTTGTTGGCGGGCCTCAGTGGCCCTCCCTCATGGCTCCTGCCGGGGTGTAGCGGTATTAGCGACGCACTACGCCCGGTAGCACGCAGAGCATTTCGAACAGCAGGTTGGCACCGAGCAGCGAGGTGTTGCCGGTGGTGTCGTAAGGCGGGGAGACTTCGACAAGGTCACAGCCGATCAGGTCCAGGCCGTGGCAGCCGCGAATGATCTCCATCGCCTGGATGGTGGTCAAGCCGCCAATTTCCGGGGTGCCGGTGCCAGGCGCCCAGGCCGGGTCGATGCCGTCGATGTCGAACGACAGGTAAACCGGGCCGCCGCCGACTTTTTCCCGCACTTCGGCCATCAGTGGCTCCAGCGACTTGTGCCAGCACTCTTCAGCCTGCACCACACGGAAGCCCTGGCGGCGGCTCCAGTTGAAGTCGTCGGCGGTATAGCCCTGGGCGCGCAGGCCGATCTGCACCACGCGGTCGCAATCGAGCAGGCCTTCTTCCACGGCGCGGCGGAAGGTGGTGCCGTGGGCGATCTTCTCGCCAAACATGTGGTCGTTGACGTCGGCGTGGGCATCAATATGCACCAGGCCGATCTTGCCGTGCTTCTTGTGCAGTGCGCGCAAGATCGGCAGGGTGATGGTGTGGTCGCCACCCAGGGTCATCGGGATGACATTGTGCTCGACGATCTCGTCATACGCTTCTTCGATGATGCGCACGGCGTCCAGCAGGTTGAAGGTGTTGATCGCCACGTCGCCGATGTCGGCCACCGACAGCGAGTCGAACGGTGCGGCACCGGTGGCCATGTTGTACGGGCGGATCATCACCGACTCGGCGCGAATCTGCCGTGGGCCGAAGCGGGTGCCGGAGCGCAGCGAGGTGCCGATGTCCAGCGGCACGCCAATGAAGGCGGCATCCAGGCCTTCGGCGCTTTGCAGGTGGGGGAGACGGAGCATGGTGGCGATGCCGCCGAAACGCGGCATTTCGTTGCCGCCCAGTGGTTGGTGGAGAGTCTTGTCCACGGTGGGCCTCATCAGTCGGTCGATTGTTCTGTTTGTTCGAACCTGTGCCGCCGCGCGCCATTTCATGTGTGGTTTTGCCGGCGGGCAGGGACATTTCGGCCAAGTCTGCTGAAGGTAGTGGCGGGGAAGAATCGCTACCGACAAAAACTTAGTTCAGGAATTTCTGAACTAAAGGCGGGCAGAGCGGTTAGACTGCGCGCAAATACCCCTGCGGAACCGTTGCACCATGGCCTCGACCTTGCCCGACCTGAAACTGCTGCGCATCTTTATCAGCGTGGTGCGCCACCAGGGCTTTGCCAACGCTCAGCGCGAGCTGAACCTTTCAACCTCGGCCATCAGTACGTACATGAGCCAGTTGGAGGGGGCCCTGGGTATCGTGCTGTGTCACCGTGGCCGGGGCGGCTTCAGCCTCACCAGCAAAGGCGAACTGTTCCACCAGGAAACCCTGCGCCTGTTGGCCGAGCTGGACGGCTTCGAGCAGTATGCCGCTGCCCTCAAGGGAGAACTGCGCGGCACCCTCAACCTTGGGGTGATCGACTCCACGGTTGGTGACCGGGCCTTGCCGCTGGCCGAAGCCATTGGCGCCTACAGCCAGGAGCACCCGGCGGTGCACCTGCACCTGTCGGTGTCCAGCCCCTACGAGCTGCAACTGGGTGTGCAGGACAACCGCCTGGACCTGGCCATTGGCGCGTTCTCCTCGCGCATGAGCGGCCTGCTGTACCAGCCGTTGTACCGTGAGCAGCACTGGTTGTACTGCAGCAGCCGTCACCCGCTGTATGCCGAGCGGCGTATCCCTGAACCGGTGGTGACGCAGCAACGCATGGTCGGGCGTGGCTACTGGAGCCAGGCTGAGTTAGCCCGGCATGGTTTCAAGCACAGTGCGGCGACGGTGGAGAGTATGGAGGCGCAGCTGATCCTGATTCTGTCCGGGGCCTATATCGGCTATTTGCCCGAACATTACGCCCAGGCCTGGGTCGACAAGGGCGACTTGCGTGTGCTGTCGCCGTCGACGTTTGGTTACCAGGCCCCGTTTTCGCTCATCATCCGCCGCGGGCGTAGCCGTGAACCCTTGATCCAGACCTTCCGCGACCTGCTGAAAAGCCAGCTCAATGTGGGTTGATGAGCACGTTGTTCATGTATTTCGTCGGGAGGCTCTAATTTCCTGCATGGGGTGGCCGCTAACCTGATAGCGCTCTGCTACATATCAATTTGCGCTGATGATTTTCCCTCATTTCATCCTGCAAGGATCGCCCAAGATGCGCATGAATTTGCCCGTCACTGAGCACGAAAGAACCTTTTCCAGCGATCAACGCCTGATTTCCACCACGGACCTGAACAGCCGCATCACCTACTGCAACGATGCCTTCGTGGCGATCAGCGGCTTCACGTACGACGAGCTGGTCGGCCAACCCCACAACCTGGTGCGCCACCCGGATATGCCGCCGGCGGTATTCGGGCATATGTGGGAGACCATCAAGCAGGGCAAACCGTGGATGGGCGTGGTCAAGAATCGGGCCAAGAACGGGGACTATTACTGGGTCAGCGCCTATGTCACGGCGATCTACGAGCAGGGCCGCATCAGTGGCTACGAGTCGGTGCGCTCGGTGCCCACGCGCGAGCAGATCCGCCGTGCCGAGGCGCTTTATGCCCGCCTGCGCAGCGGCAGGGCTGCCGTGCCATGGGCGGCGCGGCTGGGGCATGGGCTGGGGCACGGCTGGCCGCTGTTTGGTGCGGGCCTGTTGTCGGCGGCTGGCTACCTGTGGCTGCCACCCTATGCAGCACTTGGCGTGCTGATGGCCAGCCTGCTGTTGGCCTGGTACCTGGTCGAGCACCGGCAGAACCAGGCCATCCGCCGCACGCTGGCCGAGCACCCCAAGGCCTTTACCAGCCCGCTGGTGGCGCTGACCTACAGCGACAACCCAGGGCTGCAGGGCCAGCTCGACCTGGCCATCATCAGCGAGGAAGCACGACTGCAAACGGCTTTGACCCGTTTGGTGGATGCAGGCGTCGGGGTGAAGTCGCGGGCGGCGCAGTCGTCCGATTTGTCCGATGCGCAAGCTCAAATGCTCGACCGCCAGCGCAGCGAGACCGACCAATCCGCGACGGCCATTGCCCAGATGGCGGCGACCATTCAGGAGGTTACCCACAACGTGCAAAGCACCGCACACGCGGCGGGTGATGCCGACCAGCTGGCACAACAGGGCAGTGAGTTGGCGCTGCAAAGCCTCAAGGCCATGGGCAGCATGAGTGATGCGGTCAATGACATCGGCCAGGCGGTCAACGCTTTGGCCGAGCAAACCCAGTCGATCGGCAGTGTGGTCGATGTGATTACCTCGATTGCCGAGCAGACCAACCTGTTGGCACTGAACGCAGCCATCGAGGCGGCGCGCGCGGGCGAGCAGGGGCGCGGGTTTGCCGTGGTGGCGGATGAAGTACGTTCGCTGGCCCAGCGCACCCGTGCGTCTACCGATGAGATCCACCACATCATTGCCTCGCTGCGTGCAGGTGCCGAGCGTGCGGTGAGCACGGCCAGCCGGGGCGAGCAGATATCGCGGGAGAGCGTGCACAGTGTCGAGGCCGTGCAGGCGGCGTTGAGCGGCATTGCCCAGGCGGTCAGCCGTATCACTGGCATGAGCCAGCAGATGGCGACGGCGTCGGAGCAGCAGAGCCATGTGGCTGAGGACATCAACCAGCAGATCGTGAGGATCGCCCAGTTGTGTGACCAGAGTGCCGGGCAGGCCAGGCAGGGGGCGCAGATCAGTCAGGACTTGGAGCGCATGGCGGAGTATCTGCATAGCCTGGCGGAGCGCTTCAACCGCTGAGGTTGCTGGGCCCGCAAAGCGGGCCCCGTTTCTGTGGCAAACTGTCTCCGCCAAGGAGAACCCCATGCCCAGACCCCGTTGCGAGCGCTGCCAGCGCCCGCTCGACCATTGCCTTTGCCCACTGATCCCCGCACTCGACAGCCGCACCCGCGTCATCCTGCTGCAGCACCCCAGTGAAACCGCCCATGCCCTGAATACCGCACGCCTTGCTGCCCTTGGCCTGAACAATGCCGAGTTGCGGATTGGAGAGGTGTTCGAGGACTTGAGTGAACTGTTGGCGACGCCCGGTTACCGCCCGGCGCTGCTATTCCCGGGTGCAGACGCCCAGGTGCTCTCGGCGTATAGCGAAGCCGAAGACCAACCCTTGCTGCTGATCGTGCCCGACGGCACCTGGCGCAAGGCGCGCAAGCTGTTGTACATGAATCCGTTGCTGGAGGGGTTGCCGAGAGTGTCCTTGGGGGCCGTTACGCCTTCACGTTACCGGCTGCGCAAAGCGCCGGAAGTGGGGGCATTGTCGACGATCGAGGCGGTGGTGGGGGCATTGAATACGCTGGAGCAGCCTGTCTGCTTCGATGCACTGCTGGCGCCTTTCGAGGCGTTGATCGAGGGGCAGATCAAGGCGATGGGGATGGAGACGTTTCAGCGTAACCATGGCGCCGAGTGAGGGTTGGGGGCCGCAAAGCGGCCCCCGAATCTCAAATCCGATCAACGCATCTCGGGCAGGCGCGCCTCGGTGCGTACCTCAGTGGTAGCCAGCGCCTCTGGCGGCAGCGAGATATGTTGCTTGGTCAGCAACTCACCCATGGTCGCCAGTACGCGATAACGCGAGAACTCCTCGGTATAACGCACTTCGGTGTAGCGGCGGTCGGCGTTGTACAGCTCGTTTTCACTGTCCAGCACGTCCAGCAGGGTACGCTGGCCCAGGCCGAACTGGTCCTGGTAGGCAGCACGCACGCGCTTGGTGGTCTCGGCGTATTCACGCGCAGTCGGCAGCTGCTTGCTGGCGTTGTTCATGGCGTTCCACGCCAGGCTCAGGTTTTCGGTCAACTCACGCAGGGCGTTGTTGCGGATGTCCAAGGCCTGGTTGATCTTGTGCGCGTCAGACTGCAGGCGGGCCTTGTCGCTGCCGCCACGGAACAGGTTGTAGTTCATCTCTACACCGGCCTGCCAGTCGTTGTTGTTGTGGCCTTTCTCGCCGCCGGTGTTGTTGTTGGCACCGGTTGCCAGAATGGCGTCGAAGCGCGGGTAGAAAGTCGACTTGCCGACCTCGTACTGCTGCTCGGCCGCGTTGACGTCAGCCTGGGCAGATTTGATGTAGGGGTTGTTCTGACGCATGCTGTCGCGGGCGCCTTCGAGGGTTTCTGGCACCTCGGCCTTGATGGTCTGCGGGCTTTCCAGCTCGTCCGGGGCACGGCCGATCACGCTGAAGAAGTTGGCCTCGGCATCGGCCAGGTCGACTTCGGCGGTATCCAGGTTGTTTTCTGCCAGGGCGCGACGTGCGCGGGACTGGTCAAGGTCGGCGGTGCTGCCAACGCCGCGCTCGTTACGCAGGCCGATCTGGTCGTTGACGCGCAGGTGGGCTTGCAGGTTGTTCTTGGCCAGGGTTACCAGCTCGCGGCGCTTGAGCACTTCCAGGTAGACCTCCACGGCACGCAAGGCGACATCCTGGGCAACGGCCTGGGTGTAGTAGGCACGGGAGGTGGAGACTGCCTTGGTACGGCCCACTTCATTCGAGGTGTTGAAGCCGTCGAAGATCATCTGCCGCAGGCGCAGCTCGGACTGGGTGTAGTTGAGGGTTTCCTTGTTGTGGTTACCCTCGGCACGGGTAGTGGCGTTGTCCGAACGCTGGCGGCCATAGCCAGCGACCAAATCCACGGAAGGGTAGTAGCCACCACGCGCAAATTTCACGTCCTCATCGGCCGACAGCTTGCTGTTGCGGTTGGAGCTGACTTGTGGGTGGTAGTCCACGGCGCTCTGGACGGCCTCGGTGATCGACATCGCCTGTACGTTGGCACTCGCCAGGGCCAACAGTAATGCACTGGTGATGGGGTTCAAAACGCGCATGGTACATCTCCCTGATCCTGGAATTGATCCTGCTGCTCGCCAAAAAAATGACGATAATGTTATCGCGTATAGTGTTGCAGGTTTTTAACAACACAGCTAAGTACATTCAACGCGATACATAAGAAGATTTATTCATATAAAATTTGAATATAAGATCGTTTTTCTCTAAAAAAGAGACCGATAAGTGCTGAAAGCGAATACGCGTAACGCGTTCCAAGCCAGTGTCTGCAAGGCTTTCGTGCGGTTCCAGAATTATTCTGGATAAAGGAAATATCCGTTAGGCGAAAGTGATATTTGGCGACAAAAAAATGTCACTTTGGCGTGTGCAGGGTTTTCTGTCTGAGGATATACAGGCTGACCAGCACGGCGCTGGTCAGCATGAATGTGCGCGCCCAGAAGAGGGGAACCAGATAGCACGACAGACCAATGCTGGCCCACATCAGGCCGATGGCGTAGACCTTGCCTTTGAGGGGAATGCCTTCACCACTGAGGTAGTCGCGAATCCACGGCCCGAGCTTGGGGTGGTTGACCAGCCAGTGGTGAAAGCGCGGCGAGCTGCGGGCAAAGCAGGCTGCCGCCAATAGCAGGAAGGGGGTGGTGGGCAGTACCGGCAGGAAAATCCCCAACACCCCCAGCGCAACGCTGAGCCAGCCGATGGCCAGCAGCAGGTAGCGCACAGGCAGATTAGTGGTGGCGTGGCTTGAGCAGCGCCGGTTTTTCGTCAGGGGCGTGCAGCAGCAGGAACAGTGCGGTCAGCGCTTCGGGGATCTGTACGATCATGTCGTCCTGCAGGTTGGCGTTGCTGGCGATGTCGGCGAACTCTGGCTGTTCGTCGAACAGGCCCGAGCCGACCATGATCGGCAGCAGCATCTCGCTGACTTCTTCTTCGGCGTTCTCGAACCAGGCTTCTTCACGCAGGAACACGCCTTCCATGAAGCCGATGCACCAGCCGCGCAGGTCGGAATCGTCCGGCTCGTCGGTCAGGTCCAGGTCGCATGGCAGTTCGAATTCGTCGTCGCTGGCCAGCTGGCGGGCGATGAGCGCCTTGAGGGCAACCAGCGTCGCCTCGATTTCGGTGCGCTGGGCATCGCTGCTGTAGTGCGGCTCTTCGGCGAACAGGGCGTCGATCCACTCGCGTTCCGGTACATCCTCGGCGTTGATCGACAGGGCGGTGAGGTAGCCGTGTGCGGCGACATAGTCCAGCGCTTCTTCGTGCAGCTCGTCGGCGTCGAGGAAGGCTTGCAGGCGGGTCAGTTGCTCGGCGAAGGACATTACAGGGCTACCTTGGGGAATAAACGATAACGAATTCTAGCACCTTGCAGCGGCAGCGGGGCAAAGGGAACGTCTATCACCGTGGTGCCCTGCGCGGTGCGGTGCTGCGGTATACTCCACGGTTTTTCATCCAGGGGCAGGGTTTACCGGTCGCCTGGCAAAAACCGCTTACGCTTTTGACGTGTGCGGGGCGGGTTTTTCGTCCAGCCTGTTTCCAGGATGGTACGGCGATTTGGAGTTGCACATGCTCGAACAGGCTCAGCGCGTTCTCAAGGACATCTTCGGCTACGACAGTTTCCGAGGGCGCCAGGCAGCAATCATCGAATGCGTGGCCAATGGCGGCGATGCCCTGGTGCTGATGCCCACCGGCGGCGGCAAGTCGTTGTGCTTCCAGGTACCGGGGCTGCTGCGCCCGGGCCTGACGGTGGTGGTTTCGCCGCTGATCGCGCTGATGGATGACCAGGTTGCCACCCTTGACGAGCTGGGCGTGCCGGCGGCTGCGTTGAACTCCACGCTGACCCCTGAACAGCAGCGTGACCTGGCCGGGCGCCTGCGCCGTGGCGAAGTGAAGATGCTGTACCTGGCGCCGGAGCGCCTGGTGCAGCCGCGCATGCTCGACTTCCTGCGTGACCTGGACATTTCGTTGTTTGCCATTGACGAAGCCCACTGCGTCTCGCAATGGGGCCACGACTTCCGCCCCGAGTACCTGCAACTGGGCCAGCTGGCCGAGCTGTTCCCGCATGTGCCGCGTATTGCGCTGACCGCCACCGCCGACATGCGAACCCGCGAGGAAATCGTCCAGCGCCTGCACCTGCAAGGCGCCGAGCGCTTCCTGTCGAGCTTCGACCGGCCCAACATTTTCTACCGCATCGTGCCCAAGGAAGCGCCGCGCAAGCAGCTGATGGCCTTTCTGGGCGAGCGCCGTGGCAACGCAGGTATCGTCTACTGCCTGTCGCGCAAGAAGGTCGACGAAACCGCCGCCTTCCTCTGTGACCAAGGCTTCCCGGCATTGCCGTACCACGCTGGCCTGGCTGCCGAGACGCGCGCGGCCAACCAGCACCGCTTCCTCAACGAGGAAGGGCTGATCATGGTCGCCACCATTGCGTTTGGCATGGGCATCGACAAGCCCAACGTGCGCTTCGTTGCCCACCTCGACCTGCCCAAGTCGCTTGAGGCCTATTACCAGGAAACCGGCCGTGCCGGCCGTGACGGCCTGCCCTCCGATGCCTGGATGGCCTACGGCCTGCAGGACATGGTGATGCTCAAGCAGATGCTGCAGAACTCCGAAGGTGACGATCGCCACAAACGCATCGAGCAGCACAAGCTCGATGCCATGCTGGCGCTCTGCGAGGAAACCCGCTGCCGCCGCCAGTCTCTGTTGGCCTATTTCGACGAAACCCTCGAACAGCCCTGCGGGCATTGCGACAACTGTGTCGACAAGATCCAGACCTGGGACGCCACCGAGCCGGCTCGCCAGGCCCTGTCGGCGGTGTTCCGCACGGGCCAGCGCTATGGCGTCGGCCACCTGGTCGATGTGTTGCTGGGCAAGGACACCGAGAAGGTACGCAATTTCGGCCACGAGAAGCTGTCGGTTTTCGGCGTCGGCAAGGGCCTGGCCGAGGTCGAGTGGCGTTCGCTGTTCCGCCAACTGGTGGCGCGCGGCCTGGTTGATATCGACCTGGAGGGCTATGGTGGCCTGCGCTTGTCCGACAGCTGCCGGCCGCTGCTGCGTGGCGAGGTCACCCTGCAATTGCGCCGCGACCTCAAGCCGCAGACCACGGCCAAGGCTTCGTCGTCCAGCGGCGGCAGCCCGGCCAGCCAGCTGGTGCGTGCCGAAGAGCGCGAGCTGTGGGAAGCGCTGCGTACCTTGCGGCGCAAGCTGGCGGAGGAGCACAGCGTGCCCCCCTACGTCATCTTCCCCGACTCGACGTTGCTGGAAATGCTGCGCAGCCGGCCAGTCAGCCTCAGCGACATGGCCCAGGTCAGCGGCGTGGGTGCGCGCAAGCTGGAGCGCTATGGCCAGGCATTCCTCGAAGTGCTGAACAACAGTGGCGGCACCGACGAGGCGCCGAAAGTGGTGCTCGACCTGCGCCACGAGTTGGTCAGCCTGGCGCGCGCCGGCATGACGCCAGCGCAGATCGCCGGGCAGCTCAACTGCAGCGAGAAGAACGTGTATAGCCTGCTGGCCGAGGCACTGGGCCGCCAGGAACTGAGCCTGGACCAGGCCCTCGACCTGCCGGAAGACCTGCTGATGGAAGTGCAGGACGCCTTCCTGGATGGCGAAGGCGAGCTGCCAGCGGTGTCGGCCATTGCGCCGTTGTTCGGCGCCCGGGTGCCGGAGGGCGTGCTGTATTGCGTGCGCGCCGCGTTGGCGGCGGAGTTCGAGCTGTAAACGGCGGCAGGATCGAAGGCACAAGCGCCATCTGCTGACCTTTGTCATGCTTTTTGACGATTATCGAACACACCAGCGTGCCCGAGCCTTGCCTCGTGGCGCCGGCCATGGTTAGCTGCCTAATAATTAGATCTATTCAATGAGTTGCTTATGCCCCTGACCGACAACCAACACCGCTTTGGCATGCAGCTGGCCCAGATGTCCCGGGGTTGGCGTGCCGAACTGGATCGCCGCCTGGCCGGGCTCAACCTGTCCCAGGCGCGCTGGCTGGTGTTGCTGCACCTAGCCCGTTTCGAAGAAGCCCCCACCCAGCGTGAGCTGGCCCAGAGCGTGGGCGTTGAAGGCCCGACCCTGGCGCGTTTGCTCGACAGCCTTGAGGCACAAGGGTTGGTGCGTCGGCAGGCGGTGCTGGAGGACCGGCGGGCGAAGAAGATTGTACTGTGCCCGCCGGCCAAGCCGCTGATCGACCAGATCGAGACCATTGCCAATCAACTGCGGGTGGAGCTGTTTACCGGGGTGGACGAGGCGGACTTGCAGGTGTGCATGCGGGTGCATGCGAAGATCCTGGCCAACCTCGAGAAATCTTGAATACAGCTGCAAGCCCTAAGCTGCAAGCCTCAAGTAGAAACAGATCTTTGTTTCGGCTCGATCTGCTTCTACTTGAAGCTTGCAGCTTATAGCTCAGAAGGTATGCCCAAGGTTCAGGTACACCGCCTGCTCATGCGCACTGTTGGTGCCATAGCTGAAGTTCAGCGGCCCAAGAGGCGTCTCCAGCCCCAGGAAGATACTCGCCGCATTGATGTACCCGCTGTCGAACGCATTGTCGTTGTTCCACGCCCGCCCACGTTCCAGCGACCCGCCAATGTACAGCGGGAAGTCCAGCGGCACGTAGGCCCGTGGCGTCAGCCGGCGGTAATAGACCATGCGCATCAGGCTCACGTTCTGCCCCGACACCGAATCCTGGCGGAACCCTGACAGCTGCCGCGCGCCACCGATCACGAAGCTCGACGTCACCACTTCGGCGTCATCCAGCGTGCGCCCGTAGCGCCCGCCCAGCACGAAGGTATTCGGCCCGCTGCTGATGGCCTTGTCCAGGTTGAACAACCACTGCCGATAATCCTGGTCCGAGTCCAGCGACTTGTCGTACTTGCGCAGGGTCAGGCCTATGTCTTCGCCGCTGTGGGGGAAGTACACGTTGTCGAGGGTGTCGAACGAGTACTTCAGCTCGTAGAAACCTTCGTTGAAGCTGACTTTGGGCAGGTCCTGGTCGCCGATGCGCACCTCGGCCTCGCCCCACGCCTTGCCCACGCCCAGGCGCACTTCGCCATTGGTGCCGATCTGCCGGCCAACGTTCAGGCCAAAGCCGTAGCGCTCCAGGCGGTATTCGGCGATGGGGTCGTTGTCCAGGGTGGCCTCGATGTTCTGCGAGCCGAAGTCCAGGTACGGTGCGATGAAGTAGCGCGAGCCCACGTCCAGCGGCTGGTAGAATTCACTGTACAGCTCTTGCTGGTCACCGATCTGGCCACGGGTCAGCCATTCGGCACCCAGGCTGTTGATGCCGTTGACCCGGTAGCTGGCACCCAGGTTGAAGGCGCTGTCGCCACGCAGGTCGTCCGACAGGTTCAGGCCCAGGCGCAGGTAGTCGGTACCGCCGCGTCGGCCGCGGGCATTGATCACCAGCGTGTTGTCGTCGCCCTTGTGCGCCACGCGGTACTGCACCCGGTCGAAGTAGTCCAGGCCATACAGCGTGCCCATGTCGGTCTGCAGGCGGTCCAGTTCCAGCGGGGCATCGATCGGCTGGCGAATGTAGGAACGGATGACATCGTCGCTGACCTTGGAGTCGTTCTCGATCCGGATCGCGGTAATCACCGGTGTGCGCTGACGTGGCGAGCGGGCCACCGCCAGGCTGCTGTCTTCGGGCTGGCGCAGGCTGGCAAGGCGCGGGTCGAGCAAGCGGGTGGCGCGGTAGCCAGCGTCGATCATGTCCCGGGCGCGGCCGAAGTCGGTTACGCCAAACGCAGTCAGCGAAGGCTGGATGAGGATATCGTCGCGGTGCAGGCTGGCCAGTTGCTCTTCCGAGTTGCGCCGGGTCATCAGGGTGATCGACTGGTTGAGCACGTCGACCACCGTGGCCAGTTGCTTGCGGTCACGCAGCGGGGTGCCGATGTCGACCACGATGGCCAGGTCCACGCCCATTTCCCGGGCCACGTCCAGCGGGATGTTGTCGACCATGCCGCCGTCCACCAGCAGGCGACCCTCCAGTTCGACCGGGGCGAACACGGCGGGGATCGACATGCTGGCACGGATTACCTGGGGCAGGTGGCCGCGACGGAACACCACTTTTTCGCCACTGGCAATGTCGGTGGCCACGGCGCGAAAGGGGATGGGCAGCTTGTCGAAGTCGCGTGTGTCGGCGGTATGCGCCAGCTTGCTTTCCAGCAGCAGCGCGAGGTTCTGGCCCTGGATGACCCCCAGCGGCAGGCCTAGGCTGCCGTCGTCGCGAAAGCTGAGCTTCTGTTTGACGAGGAAATCGCGGTCATCCTGCTTGCGCCGGAACGGCACGTCCTTGCGCGGTGGGGCATCGGACAGCGCCTGTTGCCAGTCCAGTGTGGTGGCGAGCTTTTCCAGCTCTTGGACGCTGTACCCCGAGGCGTACAACCCGCCGACCACAGCCCCCATGCTGGTGCCGGCGATGGCGTCAATGCGCACGCCTTGTTCTTCCAGGGCCTTGAGCACGCCGATATGGGCCAGGCCACGGGCCGCGCCACCCGACAACACCAGCCCGACCTTGGGTCTGGCCGGTTCGGCGGCAATTGCCGTGAGGCTGGTGAGGGAGAGCAGAAAGCAGAACAGCAAACGGCGCATCGTGAGTCTCAAACCGTGGGCTAAAGACCGCTAGTATAAGCGGCCCCTTACCTGGAGATGCGTCACCATGGCCGACAGCAAGCCCGAAATAGTCATCACTTATTGCACCCAGTGCCAATGGCTGCTGCGTGCCGCCTGGCTGGTCCAGGAACTGCTCAGCACCTTTGCCGACGACCTTGGCCGGGTGGCGCTGGAGCCGGGCACCGGCGGCATCTTCCGCATCACCTGCAATGGCGTGCAGATCTGGGAGCGCAAGGCCGACGGCGGGTTCCCCGAGGCCAAGGTGCTGAAGCAGCGGGTACGCGACCAGATCGACCCTCAGCGTGACCTTGGCCATAACGACCGCTGATCACGCACCTTCGGGCAGTGGCTGCTTGGGCGGCTGCTCGGCGGCCAGGCGGCTGGACAGCACGATGGCGAAGATGATCAGCGCGCCGCCCAGCAGCATGCGCAGCGTAGGGGTTTCGGCGAACACGACCCAGGCCACGGCAATGCCGTAGACCGGCTCCATGCCGAATACCACCGCGGCGGTGCGCGCCTTGATCACCGCCAGGCTGGCGACGAACAGGCTGTGCGCCACGCCGGTGCAGAAGATACCGAGCAGGGCGATCCACAGCCAGTCCATGGTTGCCACGTCTGCCAGGCCGGGTGCTGCGAAGGGCAGCAGGCACAGGCCCACCACTAGGTTTTGCCACAGCGCAGCCTGAACCGCAGGCAAGCGCCCGGAGCCGGCGCGGTTGGTGAGTGACAGCAGCGAGAACAGCAACCCGGAAAGCAGTGCCCAGAGCAGGCCGCCCGTGGCTTCGCTGGCCAGATCGAAGGCCGGTGTGACCAAGACCAGGCCAATGCTGACCAGCAGTACCAGCACGGTCTCGTTGCGGCGGATGCGTTCGCGGAACAGCAGGCCTTCGAGGATGACGGTAAAGGCCGGGAAGCTGGCGAAGCCGAGGGTGGCGATGGCCACGCCGCCGACTTTGACGGCGATGAAGAAGCTGACCCAATGGCCGGCCAGCAGCACACCACCGAGCAGCAGGCGGCGGATGTCCTGACTGCTCAGGCGTTGCCAGCCCGGGCCGGCGAGGCTGGCGAACAGGGCCAGGGCAAGCACGGCGAAGGCGGCGCGGCCGAACACGATGATTGCCGGGCTGGCGCTGGCAGCCAGTTTGCCGAAGACGCCGGTCAGGCCGAAGAACAGCGCGCCAATGTGCAGGGCGCCCAGGGCGGTGCGGTGGTTCATGGTGGTCCTTGCTCAAGGTCTCTATTGGCTTTGAGATCGAGCGCCGCCCGCGCGGCGCATCGCGAGCTGCGCTCGCTCCTACGTTTGTTTCGGGCCAGTAACGCCTGTGACAGGCGCGCGCGACCGCCTGGTTTGTACGACGCAATATTGCGCCATGCGCTAAGGCGTACGCGCGCAAATCCCACAGGAAAAATTGGCCCGAAACAAACGTAGGAGCGAGCGCAGCTCGCGATGCGCCGCGCGGGCGGCGCTCGATCTCACAGGCGCTCGAAATGTCGAGGCGATCACGCTCGCCATATTCAGCCATTGTGCCTCATTCCCGGCACACCATCACTCGTCACCGTTTTGCCACGGCGCTGTCACGCGCGCCTGCCAGTCTCCAGCAAACTGCGCCGGAGCCTGCCCATGACCCATGCCGAACTGTCCCGTCCCTCGCGCAAGCAACGTGTGCGCACTTTGTGGATCTCCGACGTGCACCTGGGCACTCGCGACTGCCAGGCCGAGCACCTGTCGCAGTTCCTCAAGGGCTACCAGGCCGACCGGGTGTACCTGGTCGGCGACATCATCGATGGCTGGAAGCTGCGCGGCGGCGTCTACTGGCCGCAAGCTCACACCAACGTGATCCGCCGGCTACTGACCATGAGCAAGCGCGGTACCGAGGTGATCTATGTCACCGGCAATCATGATGAATTTCTGCGCCGTTACTCCACGTTGATACTGGGCAACATCCAGCTGGTGGATGAGGCTGAGCACCTGACCGCTGATGGTCGTCGGCTGCTGGTGATTCATGGCGACCAGTTCGACGTGATTACCCGTTATCACCGCTGGCTGGCGTTCCTCGGTGACCGCGCCTACGAGTTCACCTTGGTGCTTAACCGCTGGCTCAATCACTGGCGTGCGCGGTACGGCTATGGCTACTGGTCACTGTCGGCGTACCTCAAGCACAAGGTGAAAGGCGCGGTGAACTTCATCAGCGACTTCGAGGATGCCATTGCCCACGCGTGCACCCGTCGTGGTTTTCACGGTGTGGTGTGTGGGCACATTCATCACGCTGAAATCCGCAAGGTAGGCGAGGTGGAGTACCTCAATTGCGGTGATTGGGTGGAGTCATGCACGGCGCTGATCGAGCATTGGGATGGCAGCATCGAGCTGTACCGCCTGGCGGATGCCCAGGCACGGGAAGCGCAGGTAGCCGCGGCGATGCGAGAACCGGCATAGAGGGCTGCTGTGCAGCCCCGATGCCTACAGGCTGATCTTTCCCAGCAGGATATCCCTGAACATCACGAAATCCCCTATCAGGCTGTAAAGCGGATAGGTAAAGGTTGCCGGCCGGTTCTTTTCGAAAAAGAAATGCCCGACCCAGGCAAAGCCATAGCCGAACAGTGGCACGGCCAGCAACAGCAACCACTTGCCACTGCCGATGGTATAGGCCAGCAAGGCAATCACCACGCTGGTGCCGACAAAGTGCAGGCGGCGGCAGGTGGGGTTGCTGTGTTCCCCCAGGTAGTACGGATAGAACTCGGCAAAACTGCGAAACTGCGCTGTGCGGTTCATGGCAGTGCTCCGGGATTAATACTTCTGGACAAGATGCACGGCGTGGAGCCTGATTCGAGTCTAGAGTGATTGGCGGGGCCTACCAGTGACAATAGGCGCCAATTGAGTATCCTTGGGGTTCACCGCAGGAGCGGTCGGTAGAAAGAAGCCTGTCATGAGCGAAAGAACCACGTCAGCCAGTTGGGCATCAGGGATTGTGAAGGCACTCGAACTGGAAGGGCTGGACTGCCAGGCCATGTTCAAGCAGCTGGGGCTGGACTTCGCGGCTCTCGACGACCCTGACGCCCGCTTCCCACAAGACTCCATGACCCGGCTCTGGCAGCTGGCGGTGGAGCTGTCGGGTAATGAGGCCATCGGCTTGAACATGGCGCGGGTGGTACGCCCGGCGTCGTTCCATGTGGTGGGCTATGCGTTGATGTCCAGCCGTACGCTGGCCGAAGGCTTCGAGCGCCTGGTGCGTTACCAGCGCATCATCGCCGAAAGCTCGGACCTGAGCTTCGTGCTTGGCCCTGAAGGTTATTCCCTGATCCTGACCGTACACGGCGACCACCTGCCACCCACGCGGCACAGCGCCGAGGCCTCGCTGGCTTGCGCGCTGGCACTGAGCAAATGGCTCAGCGGCCGCCCGGTGCAGCCGAGGCGGGTGCTGGTGCAGGGGCCTCAGCCGAAGAATATCGAACCGTACAAGGTGGCGTTTCATTCGCCGCTGGTGTTCGGTGCGCCGCACGATGCACTGGTGTTCGAACGGGCCGACATGGAGGCGCCGCTGCCCACTGCCAATGAGGCCATGGCGGTGTTGCATGACCGTTTTGCCGGGGAGTACCTGGCCCGTTTTTCCGAAAGCCGGGTTACCCACCGCGTGCGTCAGGTGCTGTGCCGCATCCTGCCGCAGGGCGAGCCCAAGCGCGCGACCCTGGCGCAGGCCCTGCACCTGTCGCAGCGTACCTTGCAGCGGCGGCTGCAGGAGGAGGGCACCAGCTTCCAGACCTTGCTCGACGACACCCGCCGCGAGCTGGCCGAGCAGTACCTGGCCCAACCGGGCATGACCCTGCTGGAGGCCGCATACCTTCTGGGTTTTGCCGATCCCAGCAACTTCTACCGGGCATTCCGCCGATGGTTCGATGCCACGCCGAGTGAGTACCGTGCCCGTATGGGCGCGGAGGCCGACGCGGTCAGTGACGCCAGAACGCCGGCATACACAGCACCAGCACCGTAATGATTTCCAGTCGGCCGAGCAGCATGCCGGCCGCCAGAATCCACTTGGCTGCGTCCGGCAGCGTGGCGTAGTTGCCCGACGGGCCGATCACTTCGCCCAGCCCCGGGCCCACGCCCGAAACCGTACCGGCGGCACCGGTCAGTGCGGTCATCCAGTCCACGCCCAGCAACGACAGCAGCAGGGCCATGACGCAGATGGTGATGGCGAAGAAGAACGAGAACGTCAGGATCGAACGCACGATGTCTTCATCGAGGCGGTGGCCGTTGTATTTCTGCTTGATCACCGCGCGCGGGTGGATCAGTTGGTTAAGGCTGGCCTTGAGCAGGATGTAGGCCACCTGGAAACGGAAAATCTTGATACCGCCCGCCGTCGAGCCGGAGCAGCCGCCCACGAAACCCAGGTAAAAGAACAGCATCAGCGAGAAGTTGCCCCACAGGCTGTAGTCGCCCAGGGCGAAGCCGGTGGTGGTTACCACCGAGGTCACGTTCAGCGCCACATGGCGCAGGGCGTCGAGCCAGTGCAGGTTGGTGCTGTACCAGTACCAGGTACCCAGCACCAGCCAGGTGACCAGCAACATGCCCAGTAAACCCTGCACCTGCTGGTCGCGGATCAGTGCCTTGCGGTTGCCACGCAGGGTCGCTACGTAAAGGGTAAACGGCAGGCTGCCCATGATCATCACCACTACCGCCACCCAATGCACGGCCGGGATGTCCCATTTCGCCAGCGACTGGTCAGAGGTGGAGAAACCGCCGGTAGAGATCGCCGACATGGCGTGGTTGATCGCATCGAACGGGCTCATGCCTGCCCACCAGAAGGCCAGCGAGCCAAGGATCGAGAAACCGACGTACACCCCCACGATCGACTTGGCGACCATGTGCGAGCGCGGCATGACCTTTTCCGAGCGGTCGGACGATTCGGTCTGGAACAGGCGCATGCCACCGATGCGCAGCAGCGGCAGGATCGCCACCGCCATGGCGATGAAGCCGATACCGCCAAGCCAGTGCAGCATCGAGCGCCACATGAGAATGCCGGGTGACATGGTGTCGAGCCCGCTGAGCACGGTGGCGCCGGTGGCGGTGATGCCCGACATGCTTTCGAAGAAGGCGTCGGTGTAGCTGATGTGCTGGGTCAGCAGGAACGGCAGGGCGGCGAACACGCACACCACCAGCCAGCTGCTGACCGTCAGCAGGTACATGTCGCGTGGGCGCAGGTGCACATGTTCGGGGCGCCCCTGCACCACCAGGGCCAGCCCGGCGATGAAGGTGATCAGGCTCGACCAGAGGAACGACGGCATGTCACCGGTGCGTTCGAAAATTACCAGGGTCGCCATGGGCACGGCCATGCTGACGGCGAGGGTAATCAGGAAGATGCCGATGATGAAACCAATGATCCTTAAGGTCGGCAACGCCATGTGATCTGCTCTGACTCGATTCGGAAGGGCGCCATTCTACCTATGGGTTGGTGAGCTGCAAGCTACGAGCTTCAAGCTGCAAGAAAGAGCAACGTACGCCGGCCTGCTTCTGCTTGAAGCTTGCAGCTTATGGCTAGCAGCTTGAGAATGGCCGCACATTCAACTGCCAGGAGGGTAGCCGATGGAGGCTCTCGACGCATTGCTCAACCGTGTTTCCGTGCCACGCCTGACCGACCCGGCGCCCAATGCCGCTCAGCGCGAGGCGCTGTTCCAGGCCGCGTTGCGCGCCCCGGACCACGGCCAGCTGCGCCCATGGCGCTTTCTGACCATTGAAGGCCAGGGCCGCGAGAAGCTGGGCGAGCTGTTTGCCGAAGCCGTGCAGAGCAAGGGCGACGCCAGCCAGGCCGCGCTGGACAAGGCCCGCGCCATGCCGTTGCGGGCGCCGTTGCTGATTGTGGTGGTGGCCAAGCTGCAGGATCACTTCAAGGTGCCGAAGTCTGAACAGCGCCTGGCGGCGGGCTGTGCGGCGCATGGCATCCTGATTGCCGCGCATGCGCAGGGTATCGGCGCGGTGTGGCGTACCGGGGACATGGCATTTGATGCCCATGTGCACAAGGGGTTGGGGTTGGCCGAGAACGAGGAGTTGATCGGGTACCTGTATGTCGGCACGCCCCTGACCGAGCCGCGTACCGCGCCGATCCTGGAAACGGCTGATTTCGTCAGCGTCTGGGGCGAATAACGCGGGCTTGGCTTGATTGCTGTATCAGGGCATCCGGCCCTTTCGCGGGCAAGCCCGCGAAAGGGCCAGTGGCCTTGACATCACCTCAACTGCCAGCAGCCTCCGCCACAGGCAACTCCAGCCTGGCCACAAACCCACCTTGTGGATGATTGTCCAGAACCAGGCTGCCACCATGGCGCTCCGCCGCCTTGCGCGCAATCGCCAGTCCCAGCCCATGCCCCGGCGCCTCCTGCCCCGGTGCACGGAAGAACGGTTCCCCCAGTTGCACCAGATGTTCTGCTGCCGCCCCCGGTCCATGGTCACGCACGCTTATCACTATGCGGTCCTGCTCACGCACTGCATTCACTTCTACCGGCTGCCCGACCGGATTGAAGCGCAAGGCGTTGCGCAGCAGGTTGTCCACGGCCCGCTCGATCAGCGTCGGCCAACCTTGCAAGGTCAAGCCAGGCTGCGCTTCAAGGCGCACATCCTGGTCGGGCGCGCTGAGCAAGGCATCCTTGCGCACGCTGCCCAGCAGGGCGTTGAGGTCGACCGGTTCGGCATGAGCCTGCTCGGCATCCACCCGGGCCAGGGCCAGAATTTCGCTGATCAGGTCTTCCAGGCGGTCGCACTCGCGGGTCAGGCGTGGCCACAGGGTTTCCCGCTGCTCGGGCCCGGCGCGCTCGGCCAGCGCCAGGGCAATTCGCAGCCGGGCCAATGGGGAGCGCAACTCGTGGGACACATCGCGCAGCAACTGGCGCTGGCTGCCGATGGTGCTTTGCAGGCGCGCGCCCATCTTGTTGAAGTCCTTGGCCAGCACACCGAACTCGTCGCGCCGCGCTGCCAGCCGCGCCAGGCTGTTTTGCTGGTAGGTGGTCTGCCCCAGGTCATGCACCGCGCTGCGCAGGCGGCTGAGTGGGCGGGTAATGGACAGGGTCACCAGTAGGCTGAACAACGTCAGCACAACCAAGGCAATGCCCAATGCACTGAGCGGCCACATCAGGCTTTCGCGGTGCCAGGCATCCAGTGCCGGGTGGGGGATGCGGTAGATCAGCAGGTAGGTTTCGCCGGTGTCGGGGCTGGTGTATTCCTCGGTCAGCCTGCGCCACGGCAGGCGCCGCTGGTCATCGTGCTGGCGCGCTTCGAAGGCCGCAGCACGGCGCGGGAAGGTGCCGGGCACCACGGCTTCGCCACTGTCGTCGAGCACTTGCACGTCGATCTTGTAGCGGTCTTTGCGCCGTTCCAGGAAGTGCTGTGCCGAATCCAGGCCTTCCTGCTCGTAATGCTTGGCCCACTTGCTGGCCAAGGTATTCAGGCCCGGGTGACGGCTGAGGATCCAGGCGTCCTGGTTGAGCATGTGGCCCAACAGGATCGACAGGCCTGCGACCAGGGTAATGGCCAGCCAGAAACTGGCCAGGATGCGCCAGAACAGTGAACGCAAGTGCACCTCCTAAACGGGAAAAGCCCGGCCCGCAGTGATGCGGGCCGGGCATTGGGCAGACAGCTTACTGAGCCTTGGTGCCTTTTTCAGCTTTCCAGGCCTGGAACTCCTGCCACTCGGCTTTCTTGGCGGCGCGTTCCTTTTGCAGTTCGTCGAACTTCTTCTGCTGCTCAGGCTTGAGCAGGTTGCGCACGGCGCTGTCGGTCTTGTCGCGGCTGGCTTTCAGCTCGTCCTTCATGGCTTTCTGGTCGGCGGCCGGCAGCTTGGACAGGTAGCGCTCGGTGATGTCGCGGCGCTGTTGCATCTGCTCGCCCATCAGCTTGCCGATCTGCTGGCGCTGGTCGCGGCTCAGGTCCAGCTGATGGAAAGGCGCATCACCGCGATGATGTGGGCCGTCGTGACGCGGGCCGCCGTCAGGCATGGCCATGGCCACGGTCGGCAGGGCGGCGGCGAACATCAGGGCGATAAGGGTCTTGCGCATGGTGTCTCTCCTTTCATAGGCCGGTGGTTACCGGATGAGCACAGTCTAGGGAGATCACCGTCAAGCACAGTCAGGGGATGGTAAAGGCTCGGTAAAGAACAGCTTCAAGTTCCAAGCCTCAAGCTGCAGGTGAAGCCGATTGCGATCCTGCTCTTTCTTCTAGCTTGCAGCTCGTAGCTTGTAGCTATTTACAGGCAGTAGTAGTAGCCACGGCTGCGCAACGCCACGATGCGTGGCCGGCCATCGGCGTGGGGGCCAATCTTCTTGCGCAGGTTGCTGACATGCATGTCCAGGCTGCGGTCGTACAGGGTCAGCTTGCGGCCCAGGCCGATTTGCGCCAGTTCCTGTTTGTCCAGCGGCTCGCCGGGCTGGCGCAGCAGCGCTTCGAGAATGCGGCTCTCGGACAGGGTCAGGGTCATTTCGCGGCCATCGATACTGGCCACGCCACGGGCAGGGCTGTACACCAGGTCGCCCAGCTCCACCTGGCTGGTGGTGGCGGTGGGGTGGCTGCGGCGCAGTACGGCGCGCAGGCGGGCGGTGAGCTCACGTGGGTCGCAGGGTTTGGCCAGGTAGTCGTCGGCACCCAATTCGAGGCCAAGGATGCGGTCCAGCGGCTCGCCACGGGCGGAGAGCATCAATACCGGCAGTTCGGTATGTTCGCTGCGCAACTGCTTGAGCAGTTCCAGGCCGCTGCCATCGGGCAGCATCACGTCCAGCACGACAGCAGCCGGGGCGTGTTCGGCCAGGGCCTGGCGTGCGCTCTGGCCATCGTGGCAGGCACGTACGGTGAACCCTTCCTGGGTCAGCCAGCTGCCGAGCAGCTCGCACAGCTCTTGGTCATCATCAATCAGTAACAGCTCGCTCATGACTCACTCAATTCAACCAATGACGGCGGCTATTCGGTCCGCCAGTGGCAAAGATACCGCAGACTGATGGCAACTGTGTAACTGCCTCTACCGCGTCGCCTTCTTCGCGGGCAAGCCCGCTCCTACAGGGACTGCACCGATGCCGAAGCTTGCACCGTACCTGTGGGAGCGGGCTTGCCCGCGAAGCAGGCGGCGCGGTCTCAGATCAAGGCAGCACTTGCTTGAACGGCTTGACCACCACCTTGTCGTACACACCCGCAGTAATGTACGGATCGGCATCGGCCCAAGCCTGCGCCGCCGCCAGGTTTTCGAACTCGGCAACGATCAGGCTACCGCTGAAGCCCGCGTCGCCCGGGTCGTTGCTGTCGATGGCCGGGTGCGGGCCGGCCAGTACCACGCGGCCTTCGGCCTTGAGCTGCTGCAGGCGTTCGATATGCGCCGGGCGGGCAGCCAGGCGCTTTTCCAGGGAGTTTGCGACGTCGCTGGCGATAATGGCGTAGAGCATGTCAATCCTTGGGTTTGGAGGTAGAAGGGTCGTCGTGCAGGTGGCGCGACAGGTACACGCCTTGCGCCACCAGGAAGATCACGGTCATGCCCAGGCTGCCGAACACCTTGAAGTCCACCCAGAAGTCCTGGAAGGTGAAGGCGACGAACAGGTTGGCCGCGCCGCAGAACAGGAAGAAGGCGATCCAGGCCACGTTCAGGCGCGCCCAGATGGCATCGGGCAGTGTCAGCGCGTGGCCCATGATGCGCTTGATCAGCACCCGATCACCGATGAAGTGGCTGCCGGCAAAGCCCAGGGCGAACAGCCAGTTCACCACCGGCGCCTTCCACTTCAGGAAGGTTTCACTGTGGAACGTCAGGGTCAGGCCGCCGAACACCAGGCAGGCCACCAGGGTCAGCCACTGGCCCTTTTCAAGCTTGCGCTGGCGCAGGAACAGCGCGCTATACACCACCAGCGAGCTGATGATCAGCATGGCCGTGGCGCTGTAGATACCGCCGAATTCGAAGCTGTGGCCGGCGACTTCCAGGGGGCGCGGGTCCAGCTTGTAGACGATGAAGAACAGCAGCAGCGGGATGAAATCGATGAATTGTTTCACAATGGCAGCCAGAATCGGGATGTGACGGCATAATAACAAACATCGATTCCAGCGAAAGCGCTCCTCCATGAATGTTGATCTGCACTGTCACAGCACGGCCTCCGACGGCGCCCTGTCGCCCTCGGTACTGGTTGCCCGGGCCCATGAGCACGGGGTGCAAACGCTGGCACTGACCGACCATGACACCATCGAAGGCCTGCCCGAAGCACGCCAGGCCTGCATCGAGCGGGGCATGCGCTGGGTTAGCGGCGTCGAGCTGTCGTGCACCTGGGGTGGTGCGACCATCCATGTGCTGGGTTATGACTTCCCGCTCGACGCGCCGCCTTTGCTGGCGGCAATCGAAGCGCTGCACCGTGGCCGCTGGCTGCGCGCCGAAGAAATCGACAAACGGCTGGCCGCCAAGGGCATGCCTGGCACCCTCGAAGGCGCCCGTGCCGTGCAGCACGAGCTGGGCGACAGCGGCAACGCCCCGGCGCGCCCGCATTTTGCCGAGTATCTGGTGCGCGCCGGGCACGTCAAGGACCGTGGCGAAGCGTTTCGCAAGTGGCTGGGCGCCGGCAAGCTGGGCGACGTCAAGCAGCACTGGCCGACCCTCGACGAAACTGTCGCCACCCTGCGCCAGTCCAAAGCGTGGGTGAGCCTGGCGCACCCCATGCATTACGATCTGACCCGCAGCAAGCGCAGACGGCTGATTGCCGACTATATTCAGGCAGGCGGGCAGGCACTTGAGGTGGTCAACGGAATGATGCCGGCCGAGCAGGTGGGCACCCTGTCCATCCTTACCCGTGAGTTCGGCCTGCTGGCAAGCGCTGGCAGTGACTTCCACGGCCCCGGCACCTGGGGCGAGATCGGTGCCTATCGGCCTTTGCCCGAGGACTTGCCACCTCTGTGGCGTCGATTCAGCCATGAACAGCCTTTGGCGCTATGAACAGGACGACTACGTGAGCCAATTTTTCCAGATACATCCGGAGAACCCACAGGCGCGCCTGATAAAACAGGCCGTCGAGATCATCCGCAAGGGCGGCGTGGTGGTGTATCCGACCGACTCGGCCTATGCGCTGGGTTGCCAGATGGGTGACAAGGCGGCCATCGAACGGGTGCGGCGCCTACGCGGGCTGGACAAGACGCACAACTTCACCCTGATGTGCTGCGACATGTCGCAACTGGGGTTGTACGCCAAGGTCGACACCGGCACCTTCCGCCTGCTCAAGGCGCATGTGCCGGGGCCTTACACGTTCATCCTCAACGGCACGCGTGAAGTGCCGCGCCTGCTGTTGCACGATAAACGCCGCACCATCGGGCTACGGGTGCCGGCCCATGCCATCACCCTGGCCTTGCTGGCCGAGCTGGGCGAGCCGTTGATGAGCGTGAGCCTTATCCTGCCGGGCGACACCGAGCCGATGACCGACCCTTACGAAATCCGTGAGCGCCTGGAGCATCACGTCGACCTGGTGATCGATGGCGGCTTCGGCGACCTCAAGGCCTCTACTATCATCGACCTGTCGGGCGATGAGCCTGAGCTGATCCGCGAAGGCTGCGGCGACCCCACGCCGTTCCTGGTCAACGCGTGAGCCCGGTGGAAATGCCCGAGGCACCGGCCGAGCTGGCCGAAGCGCCTCGGCAGTTGCAGTTGGCCCTGGTCTACGGCGAAGCCCTGACCCAGCTGCCGCTGGACCTGTACATCCCGCCGGACGCGCTGGAAGTCATCCTCGAAGCTTTCGAAGGCCCGTTGGACCTGCTGCTGTACCTGATTCGCAAGCAGAACATCGACATTCTCGACATCCCGGTGGCGGAAATCACCCGCCAGTACATGGGCTATGTGGAGCTGATGAAGAGCGTGCGCCTTGAACTGGCCGCCGAGTACCTGGTGATGGCCGCCATGCTTGCCGAGATCAAGTCGCGCATGCTGCTGCCGCGTTCGGCCGATGTTGAGGAAGAAGAGGGCGACCCACGCGCCGAACTGATCCGCCGCCTGCAGGAGTACGAGCGTTTCAAGGCCGCCGCCGAAGGCATCGATGAATTGCCACGGCTAGGCCGCGATGTGGTGGTGCCACGCCTTGAGGCGCCGCAGGCCAAGGTGCGCAAGCTGTTGCCGCAGGTCAGCCTGGAAGAGTTGCTGGTGTCCATGGCCGAGGTGATGCGCCGCAACGACCTGTTCGAAAGCCACCAGATCACCCGTGAAACGCTGTCTACCCGCGAGCGCATGAGCCAGGTGCTGGAGCGCCTCAAGGGCGGTGCTTTCGTGCCGTTTGTCGAGTTGTTTGCCGCCGAAGAGGGCAAGCTGGGCGTGGTGGTCACCTTCATGGCGATTCTCGAGCTGGTGAAGGAATCGCTGATCGAACTGGTGCAGAATGAACCTTTCGCCGCCATTCACGTGCGGCTCCGCCCGGCGCTTGTTGAAGAACCTGATGAACCTGAATGACCCTCGCGACCTGGCGTCGCTGATCGAAGCTTTCTTGCTGGCGTCGGGCAAACCGCAGTCCCTGGAACGCCTGTACGAGCTGTTCGAAGAGGCCGAGCGCCCAGAACCCAAGGTGTTCAAGCAGGCCCTGGACGTGCTGGGCAATTCGTGCAGTGGCCGAGCGTTCGAGCTCAAGGAAGTGGCCAGCGGCTACCGCCTGCAAATCCGCGAGGACTATGCGCCCTGGGTCGGGCGCCTGTGGGAAGAGCGCCCGCAACGCTATTCACGTGCGCTGCTCGAAACCCTGGCGCTGATTGCCTACCGCCAGCCCATCACCCGCGGCGAGATCGAGGACGTGCGGGGCGTGGCGGTGAACAGCAACATCATCAAGACCATGATGGAGCGCGAGTGGATTCGCGTGGTCGGCTACCGCGAAGTGCCCGGGCGGCCGGCGATGTTTGCCACCACCAAGGCGTTTCTTGACCACTTCAACCTCAAGAGCCTGGATGAGCTGCCGGCCTTGGCCGAGCTGCGCGAGATGGAGCCGGAGCCGGTGCTCGACCCGGACGATGCGCCAGTGCCGGCGCACCTGCAGGCGTTGGCAGATGCCAGCCTTGGGGAGGAAGAAGAGGGTGTTGAGCCAAAGGAGGAAACCAGCTTCCGTAGCTTGCTGGTGGAGCTGGATGCCATGGAAGAAGGGCTGAAGACCGACTTTGATGATTTGCGCGAGGAAGAGCCTGAGGCCTCGGTGGAAGAGGAGGGCAAGTTACAGCCCTGATCTGCTGTTGCCCATACACCACCATTAGGCAGAAACCCCAGCCAAAGCCCACAAAACCCTCTACCCTCCAGTGCGTTCCCCCGCCAAACCGCGTATGATGCGCGGCCTTTTGGCGCGCTCGTCGCCAAAAAACCTGTTTTCATTCCTACACCGGGAGGTGCCCAGATGAGTGAGCAAGACCTGCAAGATACCGAAATCACCCCGCCATCCGGCGAAAAGCTGCAAAAAGTGCTGGCACGCATTGGCGTGGGTTCGCGCCGTGACGTCGAAGCCTGGATCAGCCAGGGCCGCATCAAGGTCAACGGCGTCGAGGCCACCCTTGGCCAGCGCGTCGACCTGCACGACGCCATTGCCGTAGACGGCAAGCTGATTAAGCGTGAGGAGGCCGCTGAGGCCACTCGCCGGGTGATCATGTACAACAAGCCCGATGGCGAAATCTGCACCCGTGACGACCCGGAAGGCCGCCCGACCGTGTTCGACCGCCTGCCACGGCCAAAAGAAGGCCGCTGGATCAACATCGGCCGCCTCGACATCAACACCACTGGCCTGTTGCTGTTCACCACCGACGGTGAACTGGCCAACCGCCTGATGCACCCGTCCTACGAGATGGACCGTGAGTACGCGGTACGTGTGCGCGGTGAAGTCGATGACGAAATGATCGAACGGCTGAAAGCCGGCGTGATGCTGGAAGACGGCCCGGCCAAGTTCACCGACATCCAGAAGGCACCGGGTGGCGAAGGCTTCAACCATTGGTACCACTGTGTGGTGATGGAAGGCCGTAACCGTGAGGTACGTCGCCTGTGGGAATCCCAGGGCATGGTGGTCAGCCGCCTGAAGCGCGTGCGTTTCGGCCCGGTGTTCCTCAACTCCGACCTGCCGATGGGCCGCTGGCGTGAAATGACCCAGGGCGAAATCGACATCCTGGCCGCGGAAGTGGGCCTGCAGCCGGTTGCGCTGCCTGCCATGAAGCTCAAGGCCAAGGACAAGATGGAGCGCCTGCAGCGCAAATCGACCCGCCCGCTGGGCCGTGGCGAGCGTGTGCGCAACCTGCGCCCGGCCCACGAAGGTGCCGCGACCAGTGAACGGCCGGCGCGTCAGCCGCGTGAAGAGGCCCCGCGTAAAAACACCCGAGGCAGCACGGTGGCCGAGCGCCCGAGCGAAATGCGCAAGCGCCCGAGCAAGCCTGAAGGTGACAAGCCGGCAGGCCGTGGTCGCGGTAAACCGCGTGGCTGATTGGCCCGCGTGGTGATGAGAAACCAGCCTTCGGGCTGGTTTTTTTATGCCTGTGAGAAATTGGGGCTGCAAAGCGGCCCCAAGATATTGAACAAAAAGAATTTTTCTGACGACTGGCAAGTTCTTGAACCGGCCTGTAAAGAAAACTGTACAAATATGGCCGGTTTCAGCCCTGATTCCAGATTTAACCCAATCGTGTAAACAAACCTTGCCGTCACCGATGTGCCAAACCCGCCACCTCCACCTTGCCCTCCCTTGCCCAAACCCCCGTCCCCACGGTGTTATAGCCGCCATTGCCGTGTGCAAGAGCCTGTCCACAGAGCCTGGCTGACAAAACAACAAATGGAGGCGCCATGTACGCCGATCACTCCGCCTTTGAAGGCCCATACCACAGGATCGCTGCGTTTTTTCCGGATGGAAGAGCGCAACGCGTTGACGCCTGCGCGCTTGCAGGGGTATACAGTGCGCCGCGTTTTACCTGTGACCCTTTTGCGTACCGCGCACTCTTGATCACGCCGGGTTGACCCGCTTCGGCGGCACCTAATGTCAAGAAACCCAAGGTAACCACCTTGCCCATTCCGCTGCGCCACGAGCGCGGTGGGTCCGATTCCGTCACAGATAAAAACAATGCAGGTGACTTCGTTCATGAGTGGACAAAACATGCATTCAGGCGAGCTCAAGCGGGGCCTGAAGAACCGCCATATCCAGTTGATCGCCCTGGGGGGTGCAATTGGTACCGGCCTGTTCCTTGGCTCGGCAGGCGTGATGAAATCCGCCGGCCCGTCGATGATCCTTGGCTACGCCATCTGCGGCTTCATCGCCTTCATGATCATGCGCCAGCTTGGCGAGATGATTGTCGAAGAGCCGGTGGCCGGCTCGTTCAGCCACTTCGCCCACACCTACTGGGGCGGCTTCGCCGGCTTCCTGTCGGGCTGGAACTGCTGGGTGCTGTACATCCTGGTGGGCATGTCGGAGCTTTCTGCAGTTGGCAAGTATGTCCACTACTGGTGGCCGGAAATCCCGACCTGGGTCACGGCAGCGGCGTTCTTCGTGTTGATCAACGCCATCAACCTGATGAACGTGAAGTTCTTCGGTGAAGCCGAATTCTGGTTTGCCATCATCAAGGTCGTGGCCATCGTCAGCATGATCGGCCTGGGTGCCTACCTGCTCACCAGCGGCAGCGGCGGGCCGGATGCCACCATCGCCAACCTGTGGTCCCATGGCGGCTTCTTCCCGAACGGTGTCAGCGGGCTGGTGATGGCCCTGGCGTTCATCATGTTCTCGTTCGGTGGCCTGGAAATGCTCGGTTTCACTGCTGCCGAAGCCGACAAGCCGAAGACCGTGATCCCTAAGGCGATCAACCAGGTCATCTGGCGTATCCTGATTTTCTACGTAGGCGCCTTGGTGGTATTGCTGTCGTTGACGCCATGGGACAACCTGGTCGCCAGCATCGATGCCTCGGGTGGCAGCTATGGCAGCAGCCCGTTCGTGCAAGTGTTTTCGCTGCTGGGCAGTGACGTTGCTGCCCACTTGCTGAACTTCGTGGTCCTGACAGCCGCACTGTCGGTGTACAACAGCGGCACCTACTGCAACGCGCGCATGCTGCTGGGCATGGCCGAACAGGGCGATGCCCCGGCGTCGCTGGCCAAGGTCGACAAGCGTGGCGTGCCTGTGCGTTCGATCCTGGCGTCGGCTGCCGTTACCTTCGTGGCCGTACTGCTTAACTACCTGATGCCGCAGAATGCCCTGGAGCTGCTGATGTCGCTGGTGGTGGCTACCCTGGTGATCAACTGGGCGATGATCAGCTATTCGCACCTGAAGTTCCGCCAGCACCTGGACCGTACCGGTCAGAAACCGCTGTTCAAGGCGCTGTGGTACCCGTACGGCAACTACATCGTGCTGGCCTTCGTGGTGCTGATCCTCGGTATCATGCTGATGATTCCGGGTATTCAGGTTTCGGTGTACGTCATGCCGGTTTGGCTGTTGGGGATGTTTGTGGTCTACATGGTCAAGCCACGCCGCCGGGTGAACGCCGGTGGGGCTGCGGGTCATGTAGCCAAGTAAGTGACTTAAAGCAGTATGAAGAAACCCGAAGGCAGGTGACTGGCTTCGGGTTTTTTGTTGCCTGTGCCGGCCTCTTCGCAAGCACAGGCAACAATTCAGATCTGCTCCAGCAACCACCCCCTGAATGCCCGCAACGACGGCAAGGCCTCATTCCTGGGCGGGTAGATCAGGTAATAACTACGCTGGCTGGCAAACGCCACCCCCGGGCTGTACAGCTCACCCTTGGCCAGTTCTTCCTCCACCAGTATGCGCGGCACCAGCCCGATACCAATCCCGGCCCGCACCGCCTGGATCAGGTGCGAGGTCAGCTCGAAGCTCGGCCCCAAGCGCATTGCCCGGTGCGGCAGGCCATGGTGCGAGAACCATTCGCCCCAGGCATGCGGGTTGTTGGCTACATTCAACAGCACCTCTTCACTGATCCGTGCGGGGCTCCAGCCCTGGCTGTCGGCCCCGGCCTCCGGTGGCAGGATCACCACCAGTTCCTCGGCATGCAGGCGATGGCAGATCAGCCCCGGCAGGTCGTGGCTGGCCACGCCGATGGCGGCGTCGATTTCGCTGGTGTCGAAGTTGATGGCTTCGATACGTGAATGAATGTGCACCAGCATGCCCGGGTAGGCGCTGTAGAACGCATGCAGCCGTGGCAGCAGCCATTTCGAGCCGAACGTTGGCAGGGTGGCCAGGCGCAAGGTGCCGACCCCCGACTGATACGCCAGCGCCTGCAAGGTGGCACTGCGGATGCGCCCCAGCGCCTCGCTGAGCTCGCGCTGGTACAGGCGACCGACATCCGTCAGCTGTACCTGGCGGCCTTCGCGCCGGAACAAGGTGAGGCCCAGTTGCTGTTCCAGCGCCTGCACCTGGCGGCTGACCGCGCTTTGCGTCAGCGACAGTTCGGCGGCGGCGCGGGTGTAGCTTTCATGCCGGGCGGCGGCCTCGAATGCCAGCAGCAGCGACATGGACGGTGTCAGGTGGCGGTAATTCATTCATAAAAGTCATTGATAGCGGCAGGATTATCCGTTTGCCCCTGAAGCGAAACTACAGGAACATTGGCCTATACGTCATCCCTGCATGCATCAACCCATGCCGGAGCGACAGGAATCCCGTGAATTAGCCAATATCAAGAGGCCATCCTTCGATGATCGCCCAGCTGCCGACCGTTGCACCGAGCGCCAACTACCCCGAATTCCTCGAAGCCCTGCGCAGCAGCGGCTTCCGTGGCCAGATCAGTGCCGACTACGGCACCCGCACGGTGTTGGCCACCGACAACTCGATTTACCAGCGCTTGCCCCAGGCCGCAGTGTTCCCGCTGGACGCCGACGATGTGGCGCGGGTTGCCACCCTGATGGGCGAGGCGCGGTTCCAGGGCGTCAAGCTGACCCCGCGCGGCGGTGGCACCGGCACCAATGGCCAGTCGCTGACCGACGGCATCGTCGTCGACCTGTCGCGCCATATGAACAAGATCCTCGAAATCAACGTCGAGGAACGTTGGGTACGGGTGCAGGCCGGTACGGTCAAGGACCAGCTCAATGCCGCGCTCAAGCCGCACGGGCTGTTCTTCGCCCCTGAGCTGTCCACCTCCAACCGTGCCACTGTCGGCGGCATGATCAACACCGACGCTAGTGGGCAAGGCAGCTGCACCTACGGCAAAACCCGTGACCATGTGCTGGAGCTGCACAGCGTGCTGCTCGGCGGCGAGCGCCTGCACAGCCTGCCAATCGACGATGCCGCGCTGGAACAGGCCTGTGCCGCGCCCGGCCGGGTCGGCGAGGTGTACCGCATGGCCCGGGAGATCCAGGAAACCCAGGCCGAACTGATCGAAACCACCTTCCCCAAGCTGAACCGCTGCCTCACCGGCTATGACCTGGCGCACCTGCGCGACGAGCAGGGCCGCTTCAACCTCAACAGTGTGCTGTGCGGTGCCGAAGGTTCGCTGGGCTATGTGGTGGAGGCCAAGCTCAACGTGCTGCCGATCCCCAAATATGCGGTGCTGGTGAACGTGCGCTACACCAGTTTCATGGATGCCCTGCGTGATGCCAATGCGCTGATGGCGCACAAGCCGCTGTCGATCGAGACCGTCGACTCCAAGGTGCTGATGCTGGCGATGAAGGACATCGTCTGGCACAGTGTTGCCGAATACTTCCCGGCCGACCCCGACCGCTCGACCCTGGGTATCAACCTGGTGGAGTTCTGCGGCGATGAGCCGTCTGAAGTCAACGCCCGGGTGCAAGCCTTCGTCGAGCACTTGCAGGCGGATACCAGTGTCGAGCGCCTGGGGCATACACTGGCTGAAGGCGCCGAGGCGGTGACCCGCGTCTACGTGATGCGCAAGCGTTCGGTGGGCTTGCTGGGTAACGTCGAGGGTGAGGTACGTCCGCAGCCGTTCGTGGAAGACACGGCGGTACCGCCAGAGCAACTGGCCGACTACATCGCCGACTTCCGCGCCCTGCTGGACGGTTACGGCCTGGCCTACGGCATGTTCGGCCACGTCGATGCTGGTGTACTGCACGTGCGCCCGGCCCTGGACATGAAGGACCCGGCCCAGGCCGCGCTGGTGAAGCCGATTTCCGACGCCGTGGCCGCGCTGACCAAAAGCTATGGCGGCCTGCTGTGGGGCGAGCACGGCAAAGGCCTGCGTTCGGAATACGTGCCGGAGTACTTCGGTGCGCTGTACCCGGCGCTGCAGCGCCTGAAAGGTGCCTTCGACCCACACAACCAGCTCAACCCCGGCAAGATCTGCACACCGCTGGGCAGTGCCGAGGGCCTGACCCCGGTCGATGGCGTAACCCTGCGCGGCGACCTTGACCGCACCATCGATGAGCGTGTGTGGCAGGACTTCCCCAGTGCCGTGCATTGCAACGGCAACGGCGCCTGCTACAACTACGACCCCAACGACGCCATGTGCCCGTCGTGGAAGGCCACCCGTGAACGCCAGCATTCGCCCAAGGGTCGCGCCTCGCTGATGCGCGAGTGGCTGCGCCTGCAGGGCGAAGCGAACATCGACGTGTTGGCCGCAGCCCGCAACCAGGTGTCGTGGCTCAAGGGCCTGCCGGCACGCCTGCGCAACAACCGCGCGCGCAGCCAGGGGCAGGAAGACTTCTCCCACGAAGTATACGACGCCATGGCCGGTTGCCTGGCGTGCAAGTCGTGCGCCGGGCAGTGCCCGATCAAGGTCAACGTGCCGGACTTCCGTTCGCGCTTCCTTGAGCTGTACCACGGCCGCTATCAGCGCCCGCTGCGTGACTACCTGATCGGCTCGCTGGAGTTCACCATCCCGTACCTGGCCCATGCGCCGGGCCTGTACAACGCGGTCATGGGCTCGAAGTGGGTCAGCAAGCTGCTGTCCGACAACATTGGCATGGTCGACAGCCCGTTGATCAGCCGCTTCAACTTCCAGGCCACGCTGACCCGTTGCCGTGTCGGCGTGGCCAGCGTGCCGGCCCTGCGTGAACTGACCCCGGCCCAGCGCGAGCGCAGCATCGTGTTGGTGCAGGATGCGTTCACCCGTTACTTCGAGACCCCGCTGCTCTCAGCCTTCATCGACCTGGCTCACCGCCTGGGCCACCGGGTATTCCTGGCGCCTTACAGTGCCAACGGCAAGCCTTTGCATGTACAGGGCTTCCTGGGGGCGTTCGCCAAGGCGGCGATCCGTAACGCTACCCAGCTCAAGGCCCTGGCTGACTGTGGCGTGCCTCTGGTGGGGCTGGACCCGGCGATGACCCTGGTGTACCGCCAGGAGTACCAGAAAGTGCCGGGGCTGGACGGTTGCCCGAAGGTGCTGTTGCCGCAGGAATGGTTGATGGACGTGCTGCCTGAGCAGGCACCGACCGCACCGGGCAACTTCCGCCTGATGGCGCACTGTACCGAGAAGACCAACGTGCCGGCCAGTACCAAGCAGTGGGAGCAGGTGTTTGCCCGCCTGGGCCTGAAGCTGGTGACCGAGGCGACGGGTTGCTGCGGTATGTCGGGGACCTACGGCCACGAGGCGCGTAACCAAGCGACTTCGCGGACCATCTTCGAGCAAAGCTGGGCAACCAAGCTGGACAAGGAAGGAGAGCCGCTGGCGACCGGTTACTCGTGCCGCAGCCAGGTCAAGCGCATGACCGAGCGCAAGATGCGCCACCCGCTGGAAGTGGTGTTGCAGTACGCCCAGCGCTAACGTTCAGGGCTTCGGGGGCTGCCAGGCAGCCCCCAGCCTTCAATGATCTCGATGCCGCCGCACCTGCCTGTACAGATACAGGCTCAACACCAGCCCACAACCCGCCGCACCCGCCGCAAACAGAAACATCGAAGCAAACCCGAACCCCGCCGCCACCGCGCCCACCAGTGGCCCGGTCACCCCCAGTGACAAATCAATGAACAGCGAATACGCCCCCACCGCCGCGCCGCGGTTGGCCGCCGACACCTGATTCACCGCCTCCACACCCAGCGCCGGGAACACCAGCGAGAAGCCAAACCCGCTAAGCGCTGCCCCTGCCAAGGCCAGCTCGGCGCTGGGCGCCAGCCACAGCATCAACAACCCCAGTGTTTCCACCGACAGGCAGGCAATTGCCACCCGGAACCCGCCAATGCGGTTGATCAGGTTGCCAAACAGCAGCCGCGCACTGATGAAGCTGGCGCCGAACAGGGTCAAGGTCAGCGCGGCATTGGTCCAGCCACGGCTGGCGTAGTACAAGGTGATGAACGTGGCGATGGTGCCAAAGCCGATCGAGCCCAAGGCCAGCCCCGAACCATGCGGGAACACCTTGCCCAGCACGCGCAGGAACGGCAGGCGTACGCCACTGACGATAGGGGCGGCCTGTTTCGGCCAGGCCAGCAGCAGGCCGAGTGTGCACAGCAGGATAATGCTGACGCCCATGCTCCACAGCCCCAGGCTCTTGACCATCAGCACGCCCAGCGGTGCACCGACGGCCAGTGCGCCATAGCTGGCGATGCCGTTCCAGGAGATGACCTTGGCGGTGTTTTCAGCGCCCACCCGGCCGATGCCCCAGCCAATCGCGCCCGCACCTACCAGGCTTTCGGCGCTGCCCAGTGCTAGCCGGCCGACCAGCAGGCAAGTCAGGCTCAGCCAGGGCAGATGGGGGAGGAAGGCGCAGGCGAGCATGAACACCCCGCTAAGCCCGCAGCCTACAAGGCCATACATGACCGCCTTCTTGCTGCCGTGGTTGTCGATGATGCGGCTGGCAGTAGGGCGGCTGAGCAGCGTGGCGAGGTACTGCACGCTGATCACAAGGCCCGCGACCACGGCGCTGAAGCCGAGGTCGTTGTGCACATAGCCGGGCAACACGGCCAGCGGGATGCCGATGTTGAGGTAGCCGATGAAGGTGAAGAGGACGATAGAGACGACTTGCAGGGTGACCGCAAGGGGGCGCGGTGAGTCGGGCATGGGGCCTACACAGGTTCTGGACAGTGTGAAAACGTGATGACGGGGGTAGCCCGCAGGTCAGCCGTTTTCACACTGTTGGAAGTTGCGCGATTTATTCCTGGTCAGCGCTGGATTGATCGTCACCATCCTGCTCGGCGGCAGCTGCCGGTTCGGCGTGAACGGTCACGGATGGCTCTTCTGGGTTCAGGCTTGGGAAGGGAAGATTCGGGATTTCGTGCATCTCGTCGTTCCTCGCAAGTGTGAGTGAAAAGTCTGCGCCAGGCGCGGTTGAAGCTTCGCAAAGCTGGGGCAGGATACACAAGTCTGGATGACAGTTTGGTTTTTTTACCGTTCGTTTGTCGGTTTCGCGGGCGAACAGCGCACAGGCTTCATAAAAAAACGGGGCCGATTGCGGCCCCGTTTTTCAGCGATTACTTACGGCCTTCGGCCGTTTCCGCCACTTTGTCAGTCCGTGCGCACATGATGAAGTCATTGCGGTGCAGGCCTTTGATCGAGTGGCTCCACCAGGTCACGGTAACCTTGCCCCACTCGGTCAGCAGCCCGGGGTGGTGGCCTTCGGTCTCGGCGATTTCGCCTACGGCGTTGGTGAACGCCAGGGCGTGCTTGAAGTTCTTGAACAGGAACACGCGTTCCAGCTCCATATGGCCGTCACGTACTTCGATGTTCCAGTCCGGGATTTCGCGAATCAGCTCCGCCAGCTCTTCGTCGGTGACTTTTGGCGCGTCGGCGCGGCAGGCTTCGCAATGGGCTTGGTTCAAGGCATTCATGGGTGTTTTCCAGTTCGAGTTGTTATCGGCAAGGTCGCTCAGGCAGCGACCTTGGGTGGAAACTTCGGTGCGTGCAGGCCCAGCTGCATGGCCTTGTGGACCATGCCCATGATGTCTTCGTGGGCCAGGTCGAACAGGCACTTCATGTTCGGCAGCACGAAATACAGCGGCTGCAGGATGTCGATACGGTACGGGGTACGCATGGCTTCGATCGGGTCGAAGGCCTGGTGTTCAGGCTCGCCAGACAAACTGTAGACGGTCTCTTTCGGTGACGAGAGGATGCCGCCGCCATAGATCTTGCGGCCTTGGGCGGTTTCCATCAGGCCAAACTCGATGGTCATCCAGTACAGGCGTGCCAGGTACACGCGTTGTTCCTTGGTTGCCGCCAGGCCGAGCTTGCCGTAGGTGTGGGTGAATTCGGCGAACCATGGGTTGGTCAGCAGCGGGCAGTGCCCGAAGATCTCGTGGAAGATGTCGGGCTCTTGCAGGTAGTCCAGCTCTTCCGGGGTGCGGATGAACGTGGCGACCGGGAAGCGTTTGCTGGCCAGCAATTCGAAGAAGGTCTGGAAGGGAATCAGCGCCGGAACCCGGGCAACCTGCCAGCCGGTGGTGGCACCCAGCACCTTGTTGATCTCGCCCAGTTGCGGGATACGGTCATGGGGCAGCTTGAGCTGGTCGATGCCGTCCAGGTATTCCTGGCACGCGCGGCCTTCGATCACTTTCAGCTGACGGGTGATCAGGGTGTTCCATACCGCATGCTCTTGCTGCGGGTAATCGATAAAACCATGCGCATCGGGCTCGCGTGCCACGTAGTGCGTCTGTTTCATGAGGCTCTCCTGGTGAGGGCTTTTCTTGTTATGTGCAGGACATGCCTAAGGAATATCCCTTCACTGCCCGTTTTGCACGGGTGCAAGCCGCTGCCGCGCCAGCGGGTGAGGTGGATTTCGTAACGATAATTTTACAAAAGAGCCTGGGTGTCGGAAAATTCGGGGCATACGGCTGATGGTTTCACGGTTTTTGTCAGCTTATCTTTACGACTTTTCCGCGCGATGTTGAAAAACATTGGCGCTTCGAGAGCCCTCATGCGTATCAAAGTGCACTGCCAGAACCGCATTGGCATCCTGCGCGACATCCTCAACCTGCTGGTGGAGTACGGCATCAACGTGCTGCGGGGCGAGGTGGGCGGTGACCATGGCAATGCCATCTACCTGCACTGCCCGAACCTGATCAACCTGCAGTTCCAGGCCTTGCGGCCGAAGTTCGAGGCAATTGCCGGGGTATTTGGCGTCAAGCGCGTGGGCCTGATGCCCAGCGAACGCCGGCACATGGAGCTGAACGCCTTGCTCGGGGCGCTGGACTTCCCGGTGCTGTCGATCGACATGGGCGGCAGCATCGTCGCCGCCAACCGCACGGCAGCGCAGTTGCTGGGGGTGCGCGTGGATGAGGTGCCGGGCATGCCGCTGGCGCGCTATGTGGAAGACTTCGATCTGCCGGAGTTGGTGCGGGCCAACAAGTCGCGCATCAATGGCCTGCGTATCAAGGTCAAAGGTGATGTGTTCCTGGCGGATATCGCACCGCTGCAGTCCGAGCACGATGACAGCGAGGCGTTGGCTGGCGCCGTGCTCACCCTGCACCGTGCCGACCGCATTGGCGAACGCATCTACAACGTGCGCAAGCAGGAACTGCGAGGCTTCGATAGCATCTTCCAAAGCTCGCGGGTGATGGCCGCCGTGGTGCGCGAGGCCCGCCGCATGGCGCCGCTGGATGCGCCGCTGCTGATCGAGGGTGAGACCGGCACCGGCAAGGAGCTGCTGGCACGCGCCTGCCACCTGGCCAGCCCCCGTGGGCAGTCGCCGCTGATGGCGCTCAATTGCGCCGGCTTGCCCGAGTCGATGGCCGAAACCGAGCTGTTCGGTTACGGCCCCGGGGCATTCGAAGGGGCGCGGGCAGAGGGTAAGCTGGGGCTACTTGAACTGACCGCAGGCGGCACGCTGTTCCTTGACGGGGTAGGGGAGATGAGCCCGCGCCTGCAAGTGAAGTTGCTGCGCTTTTTGCAGGACGGTTGCTTTCGCCGGGTGGGCAGCGATGAAGAGGTATACCTGGATGTGCGGGTGATCTGCGCGACCCAGGTGGATTTGTCCGAGTTGTGCGCGCGCGGCGAGTTTCGTCAGGACCTTTATCACCGCCTGAACGTGTTGTCGCTGCACATTCCGCCTTTGCGCGAATGCATGGATGGGCTGGAAGGGCTGGTGCAACACTTTCTCGACCAGGCCAGCCGACAAATCGGCTGTGCCATGCCGCGGCTTGCGCCGGCGGCGATGGACAAACTTGGGCAATACCATTGGCCGGGCAATGTAAGGCAGTTGGAAAACGTATTGTTCCAGGCGGTTTCTTTATGTGAAGGCGGCGTGGTTAAAAGCGAGCATATACGTTTGCCGGATTATGGCGCGCGGCAACCGCTGGGTGAGTTTTCGCTGGAGGGTGATCTTTCGCAGATTGTCGGGCGCTTTGAAAAAGCGGTGCTGGAAAGTTTGATGGGGGAGTTTTCGAGTAGCCGGGCTTTAGGGAAAAGGCTGGGCGTTTCGCATACAACAATCGCCAACAAGTTAAGGGACTATTCGCTTGGCAAGTCTGCCGATTAGTTGGGCTTTGCAAATGGTGAAAGGGGCCCGCAGGGCCCCTGATTCAGAAGGTATCAGCCGTTAGAGCAGCCGTTCCCCATCACGCGGTATTCGAGAATGTGCTTCTGGCCCTTGGAGTCCTCGTAGGTCATGCGGGCTGGCACGACTTCGCATACGTTGGGCACTTCGCTCATGGAGATGACGCGGGCAATGTCCAGGTGCTGCGAGTAACTGTACTGTTCAACCGGAATCTGCTCGGCATCTTTGGCTTCGCCGGCCATTGCCGCGCCGCAAAGACTGCCAAGTACCAATACCAGTAAAGCTTTCATTTTCTATTTACCTGTCTAAGGTCGTGAGGGGGCACGCGGCGCTTATGGCGCCGCGAGTATTGCTAGTTTTAACTATCGGGATTAGAGGGAGATTAACGTTTGCCTTCGTGGGGGCTGTTACCAGTTGTTAATCGCCTTGCCGTTGCTGGCGAGGTGAATTTTAGGGTTGTGGCCAAGGCCGAAACAGTGGGTCTTTTGATAAAGTGTTTTGACAGAATCTGTAATAATCCTCTGGTAAAGCCCCCCGTTTTTTCGTGGTCAGGGCTGTAATCCGCGTGCCAGAGCACGTTGGCGGAACGGTCGTACCAAATTACTACCAACGTCGAATGGCTTTTGTCGCTCTGGTACAGTTACAAACGGTTCCATACAAAAACAACTATTACACCGAGGTAACACAGATGAGTGCGGCTCCACTGTATCCCGTTCGTCCCGAGGTTGCGGCCACTACCCTGACCGACGAGGCCACCTACAAGGCCATGTACCAGCAATCGGTGATCAACCCGGACGGCTTCTGGCGCGAGCAGGCCCAGCGAATCGACTGGATCAAGCCGTTCACCAAGGTCAAGCAGACCTCCTTCGACGACCATCACGTCGATATCAAATGGTTCGCCGACGGCACTCTGAACGTTTCCTCCAACTGCCTGGATCGCCACCTTGAAGAGCGCGGCGACCAGCTGGCCATCATCTGGGAAGGCGACGACCCTTCCGAGCACCGCAACATCACCTACCGCGAGCTGCACGAGCAGGTGTGCAAGTTCGCCAACGCCCTGCGTGGCCAGGACGTGCACCGGGGTGATGTGGTCACCATCTATATGCCGATGATCCCCGAAGCCGTGGTCGCCATGCTGGCCTGCGCCCGCATCGGTGCGATCCACTCGGTGGTGTTCGGTGGTTTCTCGCCCGAGGCGCTGGCTGGCCGTATCATCGACTGCAAGTCCAAGGTGGTGATCACTGCCGACGAGGGCCTGCGTGGCGGCCGCCGCACCCCGCTCAAGGCCAACGTCGACCTGGCGCTGACCAACCCTGAAACCAACAGCGTGCAGAAGATCATCGTGTGCAAGCGTACCGGTGGCGACATTGCCTGGCACCAGCACCGCGACATCTGGTACGAAGACCTGATGAAAGTGGCCTCCAGCCACTGCGCGCCGAAAGAAATGGGGGCCGAGGAAGCGCTGTTCATCCTCTACACCTCCGGCTCAACCGGCAAGCCGAAAGGTGTGCTGCACACCACCGGCGGTTACCTGGTGTATGCCGCACTGACCCATGAGCGGGTATTCGACTACCGCCCAGGTGAAGTGTACTGGTGCACTGCCGACGTGGGCTGGGTCACCGGCCACAGCTACATCGTGTATGGCCCGCTGGCCAATGGCGCCACTACCCTGCTGTTCGAGGGTGTGCCGAACTATCCTGACATCACCCGCGTGTCGAAGATCGTCGACAAGCACAAGGTCAATATCCTCTATACCGCGCCCACTGCCATCCGCGCGATGATGGCCGAAGGGCAGGCGGCTGTTGAAGGTGCCGACGGCTCCAGCCTGCGCCTGCTCGGCTCGGTGGGCGAGCCGATCAACCCCGAAGCCTGGAACTGGTACTACAAGACCGTGGGCAAGGAGCGTTGCCCGATCGTCGATACCTGGTGGCAGACCGAGACCGGTGGCATCCTGATCAGCCCGCTGCCGGGCGCTACCGGCCTGAAGCCGGGTTCGGCTACCCGTCCGTTCTTCGGGGTGGTGCCAGCGCTGGTGGACAACCTGGGCAACCTGATCGACGGTGCTGCCGAGGGCAACCTGGTGATCCTCGACTCCTGGCCGGGCCAGTCGCGTTCGCTGTTCGGCGACCACGATCGCTTCGTCGACACCTACTTCAAAACCTTCCGTGGCATGTACTTCACCGGTGACGGTGCGCGCCGTGACGAGGATGGCTATTACTGGATCACGGGCCGTGTGGATGACGTGCTCAACGTATCCGGGCACCGCATGGGTACCGCCGAGATCGAAAGTGCCATGGTGGCCCACGCGAAGGTGGCCGAGGCTGCAGTGGTTGGCGTGCCGCACGACATCAAAGGGCAGGGCATCTATGTGTATGTCACCCTCAATGCCGGTATCGAGGCCAGCGAGCAACTGCGCCTGGAACTGAAGAACTGGGTGCGCAAGGAAATCGGCCCGATCGCCTCGCCGGATGTGATCCAGTGGGCACCGGGGCTGCCGAAAACCCGTTCGGGCAAGATCATGCGCCGTATCCTGCGCAAGATTGCCACCGGTGAGTACGATGCGTTGGGCGATATCTCGACCCTGGCCGACCCGGGCGTGGTGCAACACCTGATCGATACCCACAAGGCAATGAGCCTCGCTTCGGCCTGACAGTGAAGCAGGGCTGTGTGAACAGAAAACCCCGCCCGGGCAACCGGGCGGGGTTTTTGCTTGACTGTTACCCGACATTCATCGGTAACTGTTCTGTCACCGGCCTTGCACATGTTCGGGGCGCGAGGAAACAACGCGGACCTGTTTCGGTGCGTTCACGCAGCCATTTTCTTCAACGCGGCACGCTCCACTTGCCGTAGTACAAGGCTTTGCCAATAATAGGCCCAGGAATTGCTAGGTCTATTGGTTCTATTTCTTGTGCCTTCGCATATTTTGCGCTGGTCGTCAACATCGCCCGCAGCGGTTTCAGGCGCTTCTGTAAGTAGTTGTCGCTTTGAAGAAATATCGACTACTGGGCTGTCGCTAAAATGCCACTCACTCGCTCGTGGTCTGCGACCTTGGTCGAACCCTGCGCGGCTCGCGTTGTACCCATTCGCATATCGGGCAGCCGTTACCTGCCTTGTATTGCCCCGTACCGATGGAGTTACCTGATGAAGAAGCTCGCACTGCTTGGCGCCCTGGCGCTATCCGTATTTTCCCTGGTGTCGCAGGCCGATGAAAAACCGCTGAAAATCGGCATTGAAGCCGCCTACCCACCCTTCGCCTTCAAGCAGCCCGATGGCAGCATCGCCGGTTTCGACTACGACATCGGCAACGCCCTGTGCGAAGAGATGAAAGCCAAGTGCACTTGGGTCGAGCAGGAGTTCGACGGCCTGATCCCGGCGCTGAAAGTGCGCAAGATCGACGCCATCCTGTCGTCCATGTCGATCACCGAGGACCGCAAGAAGTCGGTCGACTTCACCAAGCGTTACTACCTCACGCCGGCGCGCCTGGTGATGAAGGAAGGCACCACGGTCAGCGAAAGCCTGGATGAGCTGAAAGGCAAGAAGATCGGCGTGCAGCGTGGCTCGATCCATGACCGCTTCGCCAAGGAAGTACTGGGCGCCAAAGGTGCCACCGTGGTGCCTTACGGCACCCAGAACGAAATCTACCTGGATGTAGCCGCTGGCCGCCTGGACGGCACCGTGGCCGACGCCACCCTGCTGGAAGACGGCTTCCTCAAGACCGACGCGGGTAAAGGCTTCGCCTTCGTAGGCCCGTCCTTCACCGATGCCAAGTACTTCGGTGACGGTATCGGTATTGCTGTGCGCAAAGGTGACAAGGCCAACGTCGACCGCATCAACGCGGCCATCGACGCCATCCGTGCCAACGGCAAGTACAAAGAAATCGAGAAGAAGTACTTCAACTTCGACATCTACGGTCCAGACTCGAACTAAGACGTCGGGTTTCACCTGTGCAATGGTGCAAACAGCAGAGGCTCTGAGGTTTGCACCATTTTTCATTCTTTAGGTCGAGGACCTCATCATGTTGAAAGGCTACGGGGCAGTCATCCTCGACGGGGCGTGGCTGACGCTTCAGCTCGCCCTGTCGTCGATGGCCCTGGCCATCGTGCTCGGCCTGATCGGTGTGGCGCTGCGCTTGTCGCCGGTGCGCTGGCTGGCCTGGCTGGGCGACCTGTATTCCACGGTGATCCGTGGTATTCCGGACCTGGTCCTGATCCTGCTGATCTTCTACGGCGGGCAAGACATCATCAACCGGGTGGCACCGCTGCTCGGCTACGAAGACTACATCGACCTGAATCCGTTGGTTGCCGGTATCGGCACGCTGGGCTTCATTTTTGGCGCCTACCTCTCGGAAACCTTCCGCGGTGCTTTCCTGGGCATTCCCAAGGGTCAGGCCGAGGCCGGCGTGGCGTATGGCATGAGCCCGCGCCAGGTGTTCTTCCGCATCCAGGTGCCGCAAATGATTCGCCTGGCAATCCCGGGCTTCACCAACAACTGGCTGGTACTCACCAAGGCCACCGCGCTGATCTCGGTCGTCGGCCTGCAGGACATGATGTTCAAGGCCAAGCAGGCGGCCGATGCCACCCGCGAGCCTTTCACCTTCTTCCTGGCGGTGGCGGCACTGTACCTGGTGCTGACCAGCGTTTCGCTGCTGGCCCTGAAGTATCTGGAGCGCCGCTACTCGGTGGGCGTCAAGGTGGCTGAACTATGATCTTCGACTACAACGTCGTCTGGGATGCTTTGCCGATGTACTTCGGCGGCCTGCTGACCACCCTCAAGCTGTTGGCGATTTCGCTGTTCTTCGGGCTGCTGGCGGCCATTCCGCTGGGCCTGATGCGCGTGTCGAAACAGCCGGCGATCAACCTGACTGCGTGGCTGTACACCTACGTGATCCGCGGCACACCCATGCTGGTGCAGCTGTTCCTGATCTACTACGGCCTGGCGCAGTTCGAAGCGGTGCGCGAAAGCTTCCTCTGGCCGCTGCTGTCCAGCGCCACCTTCTGCGCGTGCCTGGCGTTCGGCATCAACACCAGCGCCTACACCGCCGAAATCATTGCCGGCAGCCTCAAGGCCACGCCCCATGGCGAGATCGAGGCGGCCAAGGCCATGGGCATGTCGCGCATGAAAATGTACCGGCGCATCCTGCTGCCCTCGGCCTTGCGCCGGGCGCTGCCGCAGTACAGCAACGAAGTGATCATGATGCTGCAAACCACCAGCCTGGCGTCGATCGTCACCCTGATCGACATCACCGGTGCCGCACGCACGGTCAACGCCCAGTACTACCTGCCTTTCGAGGCCTACATCACGGCGGGCGTGTTCTATCTGTGCCTGACCTTCATCCTGGTGCGCCTGTTCAAGATGGCCGAACGCCGCTGGCTCGGCTACCTGGCGCCGCGCAAGCACTGACCGCTCTGTGAGAATCGACAGCATGTACAAACTCGAAGTCCAAGACCTGCACAAGCGTTACGGCAGCCACGAAGTGCTCAAGGGCGTATCGCTGGCGGCCAAGGCCGGCGACGTCATTAGCATCATCGGCTCCAGTGGTTCGGGCAAGTCGACCTTCCTGCGCTGCATCAACCTGCTGGAGCAGCCGCACGCGGGCAAGATCCTGCTCAACAACGAAGAGCTTAAGCTGGTGGCCGGCAAGGACGGCGCGCTGAAGGCTGCCGACCCGCGTCAGTTGCAGCGCATGCGCTCGCGCCTGTCGATGGTGTTCCAGCACTTCAACCTGTGGTCGCACATGACCGCACTGGAAAACATCATCGAAGCGCCGGTGCATGTGTTGGGTGTGAACAAGAAGGAAGCGCTGGAAAAGGCCGAGCATTACCTGGCCAAGGTGGGTGTTGCCCACCGCAAGGACGCCTTCCCCGGGCATATGTCGGGGGGCGAGCAACAACGTGTGGCAATTGCCCGCGCACTGGCCATGGAGCCGGAGGTTATGCTGTTCGACGAACCGACCTCGGCACTGGACCCTGAGCTGGTGGGCGATGTCCTCAAGGTGATGCAGGCGCTGGCCCAGGAAGGCCGCACCATGGTGGTGGTGACCCACGAAATGGGCTTTGCCCGTGAGGTGTCCAACCAGTTGGTGTTCCTGCACAAAGGCTTGGTGGAAGAAACCGGCTGCCCGCGTGAAGTGCTGGCCAACCCGCAGTCGGAGCGCCTGAAGCAGTTCCTCTCCGGCAGCCTGAAGTAAAAGCTGCATTTTTGCACCAGAATAGGGCATGCTGCGCGGCGAGCGCAGCCTGACCCGGCGCACAGACTCGAACGACCTCAGGTTTCGGACCGCACCCTATGACCACCCAGCGAATCGGTTTTCTCATTTGGCCCAGCACCAGGCCCTTGACCCTGGCGCTGGCCGAGGAAGTGTTGCTGGTGGCGCAGCGGGTGCACCCGGATGTGGTCTACGAAATGGCCTTCCTGCAGGCGGAGCCGGCGCAAGAGGGTGGCTGGCGCCTGCCGGGCGAGCCGTGGACTGGCCGCCTGGAGGGGTGCCACAAGCTGTTTCTGGTTGCTGACGAGCCGCCTGCGGGAGTAGGGGCAGCCTTGTCGGCTGCTCTCAAGCAGCAGGCGCGCAGCGGTTGCATGATCGGTGGCCTGTCTGCCGGGGTTTATCCTCTGGCGATGCTCGGCTTGCTCGACGGTTATCGTGCTGCCGTGCACTGGCGCTGGCAGGATGATTTTGCCGAGCGCTTTCCTAAGGTCATCGCCACCAGTCACCTGTTCGACTGGGACCGCGACCGGCTGACGGCCTGTGGAGGCATGGCCGTAACCGACCTGCTGCTGGCCGTGCTGGCCCGCGATCATGGGGCGGAGCTGGCGGGGGCTGTTTCGGAAGAGTTGGTGGTAGAGCGCATCCGGGAGGGTGGTGAGCGCCAGCGCATTCCGCTGCAGAACCGCCTGGGCTCCAGCCACCCCAAGCTGACCCAGGCGGTGCTGTTGATGGAAGCCAACATCGAAGAGCCGCTGACCACCGACGAAATTGCCCAGCATGTGTGCGTGTCGCGCCGGCAGCTGGAGCGCATCTTCAAGCAGTACCTGAATCGCGTGCCGAGCCAATATTATCTAGAGCTGCGGCTGAACAAGGCGCGGCAGATGCTCATGCAGACCAGCAAGTCGATCATCCAGATCGGGTTGTCTTGTGGCTTTTCGTCGGGGCCGCATTTTTCCAGTGCCTATCGCAACTTCTTTGGTGCGACGCCACGGGAAGACCGTAATCAACGGCGTAGCAGCAGCCCGTTCGAACTCAGCTCGGCACCGGCTGAAAAAGGCTGAGGTTTTGGGTGGGGTCGGGGGTGTATGCCTTGGGGGTGATGGTGCGGCGGAAATCGAGCGCCGCCCGCGCGGCGCATCGCGAGCTACGCTCGCTCCTACGTTTGTTTCGGGCCAATTAATCCTGTGGGATTTACGCGCGAACGCCTTTGCGCATGGCGCGATATTGCGTCGTAAAACAAGGCGGTCGCGCGCGCCCGCAACTGGCTTTACTGGCCCGAAACAAACGTAGGAGCGAGCGTAGCTCGCGATGCGCCGCGCGGGCGGCGCTCGATTTCGCATGCGCCCCATCAATATCGTCAAACACCCCCTCACAAACCTATGTGAACACCCGTTCACCCAGCCCCCTCTCTCCCGTACACTGCGCGATTGCGACAGTGTTTGTCGCATTGCCGAAAACCTTGCCAAAACTGGGTTTTGCGCTGTAACAAGTTGTCGCTTGGCCGCAAGGACAGGCGCGGATCAGTCCTTACAATCCCCCCATCGCTCGCCACTTCCAGGCCAGCGTTCCTCTTCAGGAGACTCAGATGTCCGTTGAGCAAGCCCCGGTGCAACGTGCCGATTTCGACCAGGTCATGGTCCCCAACTATTCTCCGGCGGCCTTCATTCCTGTGCGAGGCGAGGGTTCCCGCGTTTGGGATCAGTCGGGTCGCGAGCTGATCGACTTTGCCGGTGGCATCGCGGTAAACGCCCTGGGTCACTGCCACCCGGCACTGGTCAAGGCCCTGACCGAGCAGGCCAACACCCTCTGGCACGTATCCAACGTGTTCACCAACGAGCCGGCCCTGCGCCTGGCCCACAAACTGGTGGATGCCACCTTTGCCGACCGGGCGTTCTTCTGCAACTCTGGCGCCGAATCCAACGAGGCCGCTTTCAAGCTGGCCCGTCGCGTTGCGCATGACCGCTTCGGCCCGGAAAAGCACGAAATCATCGCCACCGTGAACAGCTTCCACGGTCGTACCCTGTTTACCGTCAGCGTTGGTGGCCAGCCGAAGTACTCCGATGGCTTCGGCCCCAAGATCACCGGCATCAGCCACGTGCCCTACAACGACCTGGAAGCGCTGAAGGCACAGATTTCCGACAAGACCTGCGCCGTGGTGATCGAGCCGATCCAGGGCGAGAGCGGCGTGGTGCCGGCCGACAAGGCCTACCTGGAAGGCGCGCGCAAGCTGTGCGACGAGCACAACGCCCTGCTGATCTTCGACGAAGTGCAGACCGGCGTGGGCCGTACCGGTTCGCTGTATGCCTACCAGCACTACGGCGTGACGCCAGACATCCTGACCAGCGCCAAGAGCCTGGGCGGCGGCTTCCCGATCGGCGCCATGCTGACCACCACCGAGCTGGCCAAACACCTGGCCGTCGGCACCCACGGCACCACCTATGGTGGCAACCCGCTGGGCTGCGCTGTTGCCTGTGCCGTGCTGGATGTGGTCAACACCCCGGAAACCCTGGCCGGCATCAAGGCCAAGCATGAGCGCTTCAAGACCCGTCTGGAGCAGATTGGCCAGAAGTACAACCTGTTCAGCCAGGTACGGGGCGTTGGCCTGCTGCTGGGCTGCGTGCTGACCGAAGCCTGGCAAGGCAAGGCCAAGGACGTACTCAACGCTGCCGAGAAAGAAGGCGTGATGGTGCTGCAGGCCGGCCCGGACGTGGTCCGCTTCGCGCCAAGCCTGGTGGTTGAAGACGCCGACATCGATGAAGGCCTGGATCGCTTCGAGCGCGCCGTGGCCACCCTGACCAAAGGCTGATCCGCCTGCGGCCACTTCGCCGGCCCCAGCCATGGCTGAGCCGGGCCGGCGATACCCGATTCCAGTGCAGGGGCCCGTGTGCCTGCCGTTTTTCCGTGCCGCCGTAAGTGGCCCGTATTCCAAAGGAGTGACACCATGCTGGTGATGCGCCCCGCGCAAATGGCTGATCTGAACGAAGTGCAGCGCATGGCTGCAGACAGCCCCATTGGTGTCACCTCGCTGCCGGACGACGCTGCTCGCCTGGGCGACAAGATCGCCGCTTCCGAGACTTCCTTCGCCGCCGAGGTCATCTTCAACGGTGAAGAAAGCTACTTCTTCGTGCTCGAAGACAGCGAAACCGGCAAGCTGGCCGGCTGCTCGGCCATTGTGGCGTCAGCGGGCTACTCCGAGCCGTTCTACAGCTTCCGTAACGAAACGTTCGTGCATGCCTCGCGCGAGCTGAAGATTCACAACAAGATTCACGTGCTGTCGCTGTGTCATGATCTGACCGGCAACAGCCTGCTGACCAGCTTCTATGTATTGCCAGAGCTGGTGAACAGTGGCTGGGCCGAGCTTAATTCGCGCGGTCGCCTGCTGTTCATGGCCGCGCATCCGGAGCGTTTCGCCGACTCGGTCGTGACCGAAATCGTCGGTTTCAGCGACGAGCAGGGCGAATCGCCGTTCTGGGATGCCATCGGCCGCAATTTCTTCGACCTCAACTATGCCGACGCCGAGCGCCTGTGTGGCCTTAAAAGCCGCACCTTCCTCGCCGAACTGATGCCGCACTACCCCATCTATGTGCCGCTGCTGCCTGATGAAGCGCAGGAAGCCATGGGCCAGGTGCACCCGCGCGCGCAGATCACCTTCGACATCCTCATGCGCGAAGGCTTCGAGACCGAGCACTACATCGACATCTTCGACGGCGGCCCGACCTTGCATGCGCGTACCTCGGGCATTCGCTCGATCGCTCAGAGCCGGGTAGTGCCGGTGAAAATCGAAGAAGCGCCAGCCAACGGCGGGCGCCCGTACCTGGTCTGCAACGGCCAGCTCCAGGACTACCGCGCGGTGCTGCTGGACCTCGACTGGGTACCCGGCAAACCGGTAAGCCTGAGCGTGGCGGCAGCCGATGCACTGGGTGTGGGCGAGGGCGCCAGCGTGCGCCTGGTGGCGGTCTGAGGTCTGGCGACAGACGTTTCGGGATTGATGCGTTAGCAGAGTTTCGCGCCGGCCGATGCCGTCGCACAAGGAGATAGCATGATCGTTCGTCCTGTACGCAGCAGCGATTTGCCTGCGTTGATCGAATTGGCACGCAGCACCGGTACCACCGGGCTGACCACGCTGCCGGCCAACGAAGAGCGCCTGGGGCATCGCGTTGGCTGGGCGGAAAAAAGCTTCCGTGGCGAGGCCGAGCGTGGCGACACTGACTACCTGTTCGTGCTGGAAAACGACGAAGGCCTGGTGGTGGGCATCAGTGCCATTGCCGGTGCTGTCGGCCTGCGCGAGCCCTGGTACAACTACCGGGTCGGCCTGACCGTCAGTGCCTCGCAGGAGCTGAAGATCTACCGCGAAATCCCCACGCTGTTCCTGGCCAACGACCTGACCGGCAACTCCGAGCTGTGCTCGTTGTTCCTGCGCAGCGACTACCGCTCCGGTCTGAATGGCCGCCTGCTGTCACGCGCGCGCATGCTGTTCATTGCCGAGTTCCCCGAGCTGTTCGGCAAGAAGATCATTGCCGAAATGCGCGGCATGTCGGACGAGCAGGGGCGTTCGCCGTTCTGGGAAAGCCTGGGCCGGCACTTCTTCAAGATGGAGTTCAGCCAGGCGGACTACCTCACTGGTGTGGGCAACAAGTCGTTCATCGCCGAGCTGATGCCCAAGTTCCCGCTGTACACCTGCTTCCTGTCCGAAGCGGCGCGCAATGTGATCGGCCGTGTGCACAAGGACACCGAGCCGGCGCTGGCCATGCTCAAGCAGGAAGGCTTCAACTACCAGGGCTACGTCGACATCTTCGATGCTGGCCCGGCCATCGAATGCGACACCGCCAGGATCCGCGCCGTGCGCGAGAGCCAGACCCTGGTGCTGGCGGTCGGTACGCCGGGCGATGACGCCACCCCTTACATCATCCACAACCGCAAGCGCGACGACTGCCGTATCACGGCTGCACCTGCGCGGTTGGCCGCCGGAACCCTGGTGGTCGACCCGCTGACCGCCAAGCGCCTGCGCATGGGGGCTGGCGACAATGTGCGTGCGGTGCCGCTGTCGGCTAGCCGGGAGGCCCAGTAAATGACCACGCATTTAATCGCAGGCAATTGGCAGGCCGGCCAGGGCGAAGCCCTGCAGTCGCTGAACCCGGTGACCCAGGCCGTGATCTGGCAAGGGCAGGGCGCCGACGCCAGCCAGGTGGAGGCCGCCGTGCAGGCCGCGCGCCAGGCGTTCCCGGCCTGGGCGCAATTGAGCCTGGAAGCGCGCATCGATGTGCTGGAGAAGTTCGCGGCGCAGTTGAAAGCGCACGCTGAAGCCATGGCCCAGTGCATCGGCGAGGAAACCGGCAAGCCGCTGTGGGAATCGGCGACCGAAGTCACCAGCATGATCAACAAGGTGGCGATTTCGGTGCAAAGCTACCGCGAGCGCACCGGCGAAAAGAGTGGCCCGCTGGCCGATGCCACGGCGGTGTTGCGGCACAAGCCCCACGGCGTGGTGGCCGTCTTCGGCCCTTACAACTTCCCCGGCCACTTGCCTAACGGCCACATTGTGCCGGCGTTGTTGGCAGGCAATTGCGTGGTGTTCAAGCCCAGTGAGCTGACCCCCAAAGTGGCCGAGCTGACCGTCAATTGCTGGATCGCCGCTGGCTTGCCGGCGGGTGTGCTGAACCTGGTGCAGGGCGCACGCGAAACCGGTGTAGCGCTGGCTGCCAACCCAGGCATCGATGGCCTGTTCTTCACCGGCTCCAGCCGCACCGGCAACCTGCTGCACCAGCAGTTCGCCGGCCGCCCGGACAAGATCCTGGCCCTGGAAATGGGGGGCAACAACCCGCTGGTGGTGGACGAGGTCAAGGACATCGACGCGGCGGTGTACACCATTATCCAGTCGGCGTTCATTTCTGCCGGCCAGCGCTGCACCTGTGCCCGGCGCCTGCTGGTGCCGCAAGGTGCCTGGGGTGATGCGCTGATCGCGCGACTGGTCGAAGTGTGCAAAACCATCACGGTAGGTGCGTTCGATGAGCAACCGGCGCCGTTCATGGGCTCGGTGATCTCGCTGCACGCGGCGCAGGCGCTGATGGCGGCGCAGGCCGAGCTGGTTGCCAACGGTGGCGTGAAGCTGCTGGAAATGACCCAGCCGCAGGCCGATGCCGCGCTGCTGACCCCGGGCATCGTCGATGTCACTGGCGTGGCCGGGCGACCGGACGAAGAGTTCTTCGGCCCACTGCTGCAAGTCATCCGTTATGCCGACTTCGATGCGGCCATCGATGAAGCCAACAACACCCAGTACGGCCTGGCCGCCGGGTTGTTGTCCGACTCCCGCGCCCGCTACCAGTACTTCTGGCTGCGCAGCCGTGCCGGCATCGTCAACTGGAACAAGCAACTGACCGGTGCCGCCAGCAGCGCGCCGTTCGGCGGTGTGGGCGCCAGTGGCAACCACCGCGCCAGCGCCTATTACGCGGCTGACTATTGCGCTTACCCCGTGGCTTCGCTGGAGACCGCCAGCCTTGCCTTGCCGGCGACGTTGACGCCGGGCGTCACCCTATAACAACAGGTCACGGAGCCTAGCCGATGAAATCCTATGAAGTGAATTTTGATGGCCTGGTGGGGCCTACCCACAACTATGGCGGCCTGTCCTACGGCAACGTGGCTTCGCAAAGCAACAGCCAGCAGGGTTCCAACCCGCGTGAAGCCGCGCGCCAGGGCCTGGCGAAAATGAAGGCGCTGGCTGACCTGGGCTTCAAGCAAGGCGTGCTGGCGCCGCAGGAACGCCCGGATGTGGCCGCCCTGCGCCGCCTGGGCTTCAGCGGCAGCGATGCGGAAGTGATCCAGCGTGCGGCTAAAGAAGCGATGCCGCTGCTGGTGGCCAGCTGCTCGGCATCGAGCATGTGGGTGGCCAACGCGGCCACGGTCAGCCCCAGTGCCGACACCGCGGATGGCCGCGTGCATTTCACCGCTGCCAACCTGAACTGCAAGTACCACCGCAGCATCGAGCACCCGACCACCAGCCGTGTGCTGGGCGCCATGTTCAACAACGAGAACCACTTTGCCCACCACGCCGCATTGCCTGCCGTGGCACAGTTCGGTGACGAGGGCGCGGCCAACCACACGCGCTTCTGCCGTGCCTATGGCGAGCCGGGCGTTGAGTTCTTCGTTTACGGCCGCAGTGCCTTCGACAGCCGCTACCCGGCCCCGCAGAAGTACCCGGCCCGGCAAACCCTGGAGGCCTCGCAGGCCGTGGCCCGGCTGCATGGGCTGAGTGATGGTGGTGTGGTCTACGCTCAACAGAACCCGTCGGTGATCGACCAGGGCGTGTTCCACAACGATGTGATTTCGGTGGGTAACGGCGAGGTGCTGTTCTACCACGAGGACGCCTTCCTGGAGACCGACACGGTGCTTGGCCAGCTGCGAGCTAAACTGGCCAGCAAGGGTGGCAACTTCCAGTCTATCTGTGTGCCACGGGCGGCGGTGACGGTTGAGGATGCGGTGCGTTCCTACCTGTTCAACAGCCAGCTGCTCAGCCGCGACGACGGTTCCATGCTGCTGGTGGTGCCGGAAGAGTGCCGCAACAACGAGCGGGTTTGGGCCTACCTGGGCCAGCTGACCAGCCAGGGTGGCGCGGTGAAGGAGGTCAAGGTGTTCGACCTCAAGCAGAGCATGCAAAACGGCGGTGGCCCGGCTTGCCTGCGTTTGCGCGTGGCGTTGAAAGAAACGGAACTGGCAGCGGTCAACCAAGGCGTTATCATGACCGCCCCGCTGTACGACACCTTGCTGCAGTGGGTCGACAAGCACTACCGCGACCGCCTGGGCGAAGCGGACTTGGCCGACCCGCAACTGCTGGTGGAGTGCCGTACAGCACTGGATGAATTGACCCAGATCCTGAAGTTGGGCTCGGTATACCCGTTCCAACGCCAACCTTGAAGAGAGACTTTGCAATGACCGACGCCCTGCGCCTGATCCTCGAAGATGAAGACGGCACCCAGCTGGAAACGTCCTGCACCCGTTTTGCCGTGGTCTGGCAAGGCAAGGAAGTGTGGATTCAGCAGGACGGCCGTGGCCAGCTGCTGATCGGTGTGGATGTCGAAGAAGACGACACCGAGTATGCCAACCTGCTGCTGCGCCCGATGGCCACCAATCTGGTCAGCCTGCAGCTGGAAATGGAGCCGGCCGAGGTTGGCGAAGACGACGATCACGTCCATGGCCCTGACTGCGGACACCACCACTAAGGAAGCCCTTATGCTCGCCCTTGGCAAATTGCTTGAGCTGACCCTCACCGATCACGAACCGGCCGAGAAGACCCAAGTGACACCCAAGGGCGCGCGTTTGCGCTGGTTGGGGGAGGGCGCGCTGGAAGTACGCCCGCCCGAAAACGAAGATTGCGGGCTGGACTTGCTGTTGTCTGCCGGTATTCATGGCAACGAAACGGCGCCGATCGAATTGCTCGAGCGGCTGCTGCACGGCGTGGCCAATGGCAAGATCAAGCCTAAGGCTCGGTTGCTGTTCCTGTTCGGCAACCCAGCGGCCATCCGCAAGGGTGAGCGCTTTATCGAGCAGGACATCAACCGGCTGTTCAACGGCCGCCATGAGCTTTCCAGTGGTTTCGAGGCTTTGCGTGCCGCGGAGCTTGAGCAGTTCGCCCGGGTGTTCTTTAGCAAGCCGGGGCGCAGCCGCCTGCATTACGACCTGCATACCGCCATTCGCGGTTCGAAGATCGAGCAATTCGCCTTGTACCCTTATAAAGAGGGGCGCAAGCATTCTCGTCGTGAGTTGGCGCGCCTGGCGGCAGCGGGCATGGAGGCGGTGCTGCTGCAGAGCAAATCCTCCATCACTTTCAGTGCTTTCACCTATGAACAGCTGGATGCTGAAGCCTTCACCCTGGAGCTTGGCAAGGCTCGCCCGTTCGGCCAGAACGAGCAAGTCAACCTCGACAAGCTGGAAGAGCGGCTGATCCGCATCATCGAGGCTACCGAGCCAGAGGGCGAGGGTTCGCTGGATGGCCTGCAACTGTTCAGCGTGTCTCGCGAAATCATCAAGCACAGCGACAGCTTCCACCTGCACCTGCCGGCGGACATCGAGAACTTCTCCGAACTGAGCAAGGGGTATCTGTTGGCCGAGGATCTGGCTGAGATGCGCTGGGTGGTCGAAGAGGAGGGGGCACGCATCATTTTCCCCAACCCCAGGGTCAAGAACGGTTTGCGGGCAGGTATTCTGATCGTGCCGGATTCTGGGCAGCGCCTGGGATGAATGGCCGCCCGGGCTGGGGCGCATGGCAGTGCATCACCACCATGCGTATCAGCCTGGTACTAGTAATAGAGGCGTGGTGGCAGGCCTAGCTCGAGCCGTAGGGCGTTCTCGGTGAACGGCGAGGGGTTGGTGTCGGTCGGCGGTGTTGCCGGGTCGTTGTCGAAATCATAGAAAACGCCAGTCTCCAGGCCTATCGCTTGCAGTTGCGCCGCGTTTACCTGAACTTCCCTGTAATCGAAGGTCTCGATCGTCTGGCTACCCGGTACGGTAGTGCCTTTAAAAGCATTGTAGGCTTCACACAAGCAGCGGTAGAAGTCCAGCAGTGGCAGGTTTTCGCTGTCCGAGCGCGCAAGGTTAAGCGCCAGGTCGCCGCCCTCGGCGGGCCAGCCGGATACCCACTGCATCCTTTCGTTTTGCTGCAGGTAATGGTCATTCTCGGTGGGGTCTGAAACGTGTACCTCAAAGCGGGTGGCCGTTCGGGTTTCGCTGATCCGTATCCACGAGCGCCTGGCCAGTTGGGTCAGTAATCGCTGGCCACAAGCGGTATGGCGCAGGAAGGTGAGATGATTGTTGACTGCCTGGGTGAAGCTGATGCTGCCTTTTATCTCGAAGGTGGCACTGGCCAGGCTGTCCAAGGGCGCTGCAAGGGGGGCTTGGAAACGTTCGTCGCCGGGTTTTCCTCGCGCATAGAGGCCCGATCCGTGAGGGTTGCCGATCAGAACATGGCCGGTGAGGATGAGGTCGGCCGAGGCACTGTTGATGAATGTCAGTCCTGTGCCCACGGTAATGTCGATAGTGTTTGATTCCGTGAACACTTCCGTGACGCCACCGCCTGTCTTGATGGTGTTCCTGCCAGCTCCAGCCAGGATGATCAGGGGGATTTGCACATCATCGGCAACGCTGATTTTGGTGCCGCCGTCTTTCGTCTTGAGGATGAGTGTTTGGTGGGGCGTTGGCGCGAGGATGAAGCGCTTGCCGTTGACCACGGCGCGCAGGTGGCAATCGTAGGTCGAGATCTCGATGTTCGCACCGGCGGTACGGCTCTCGATCACCATATGGTGTCGGGCCGGGATCCGGTTTCCGTCGAGCAAGACCTGTTCGAGATAGATTTCCTGCTGGTCGTCGCTGTACTCGATAAGGTGATGCAGGGTCTTGTCGGGCGTGGCCGTGTCCTTGCGCTGGGTGTAACCACTGGTTCTTCCGGAGATGAAATAGGTCGGTTTGGGATTCATATTGTTACCTCGAATGCACTGGGCTGCCTGTGATGAAGGTGGCACGGCAGGCAAGGTAAGCGTGGTGACGCGAAGCATCGCGGTAATTATCTAGCGCATGCAGCTGGCATCTTCATGCGCCTGTGAGGTCGAGTTTTGGATCCTGTCTCGGATGAAAACCTTTTAATTCACCGCCTGTTCCATTTTCCCTTCCCGTGGGCGGTAATTGGCTTGCCAGTGGCGAAAGGCTGCATTTAGCATCCGGTCATGTCAGTTTCGTTTGCAAGGGCGCCAAAAGCCGTCCGATCGACGCTTTCTTTTGCATAAACACACTGCACCGAGCTTGCAGGACCGATATAATGCGGCCCTTTGCCGTCGTTTCGTCGACGTGTTTGCCCACCAGGGCCGCCGTTTCCGTGGAAGAACCTATGAAAAGCGCAGAAATCCGTGAAGCCTTCCTTCGCTTCTTCGAAGAGCAGGGCCATACCCGAGTCGCCTCCAGTTCGCTGATCCCGAACAACGACCCGACCTTGCTGTTCACCAATGCCGGCATGAACCAGTTCAAGGACTGCTTCCTCGGCGCGGAGAAGCGTGCCTACACCCGTGCCGTCAGCAGCCAGAAGTGCGTGCGCGCCGGTGGCAAGCACAACGACCTGGAAAACGTCGGTTACACCGCGCGTCACCATACGTTCTTCGAAATGCTGGGCAACTTCAGCTTCGGCGACTACTTCAAGCGCGATGCGATCACCTTCGCCTGGACCTTCCTGACCTCGGAGCAATGGCTGAACCTGCCCAAGGAAAAGCTCTGGGTCACCGTCTACGCCACTGACGACGAAGCCTACGACATCTGGACGAAGGAAGTCGGCGTGCCGGAAGAGCGCATGGTGCGCATCGGCGACAACAAAGGCGCCCCGTACGCCTCCGACAACTTCTGGACCATGGGCGACACCGGCCCGTGCGGCCCATGCACCGAGATTTTCTACGACCACGGCCCGGACATCTGGGGCGGCCCACCCGGCTCGCCAGAAGAAGACGGCGACCGTTACATCGAGATCTGGAACAACGTTTTCATGCAGTTCAACCGCACCGCCGACGGCGTGCTGCACCCGCTGCCAGCGCCGTCGGTAGACACCGGCATGGGCCTGGAGCGTGTCAGCGCCGTGCTGCAGCACGTGCACTCGAACTACGAGATCGACCTGTTCCAGAACCTGCTGGCGGCGGCTGCCAAGGCCATCGGTTGCAGCAACGACGGCCAGGCCTCGCTGAAAGTGGTGGCCGATCATATCCGTTCGTGCGGTTTCCTGATCGCCGACGGCGTGCTGCCTTCCAACGAAGGCCGTGGCTATGTGCTGCGCCGCATCATCCGCCGCGCCTGCCGTCACGGTAACAAGCTGGGTGCCAAGGGCAGCTTCTTCTACCAGATCGTCGCCGCACTGGCCGCCGAAATGGGCGAGGCCTTCCCAGAGCTGAAGAGCCAGCAAGCGCACATCGAGCGCGTGCTCAAGGCCGAGGAAGAGCAGTTTGCCAAGACCCTGGAGCAGGGCCTGCGTATTCTTGAGCAAGACCTGGCTCAGCTTAAAGGCGACGTGGTACCGGGCGACGTGGTGTTCAAGCTGTACGACACCTACGGCTTCCCGATGGACCTGACCGCCGACATTGCCCGTGAGCGTGAGCTGACCATCGACGAAGCCGGTTTCGAGCGCGAAATGGACGCCCAGCGTGAGCGTGCCCGCTCCGCCAGCGCCTTCGGCATGGACTACAACAGCCTGGTCAAGGTCGACACCGCCACCGAGTTTCTCGGCTACGACGTCACCGAAGGCCAGGGCAAGATCATCGCCCTGTACAAGGACGGCCAGTCCGTTGACCAGCTGGGTGAAGGCGAGCAGGGCGTGGTCGTGCTCGACCGTACGCCGTTCTATGCCGAATCCGGTGGCCAGGTGGGTGACACCGGCTTCCTGCAGGCTGGCGCTGCGCGCTTCGACGTGCGCGACACCACCAAGACCGGTGGTGCCTTCCTGCACCACGGCGTGGTCGCCAGCGGTGCGCTGGTCATCGGCTCGCCGGTCGAGGCCAAGGTCGATGCCGACGTGCAGCACGCCACCTCGCTGAACCACTCCGCCACCCACCTGCTGCACGAAGCGCTGCGCCAGGTACTGGGCGAGCACGTACAGCAGAAGGGCTCGCTGGTCGACAGCCAACGCCTGCGTTTCGACTTCAGCCACTTCGAGGCGGTGAAACCGGAGCAGATCAAGGCCCTGGAAGACATCGTCAACCGCGAAGTGCGCAAGAACACCCCGGTGGAAACCGAACTGACCGACATCGAAACCGCCAAGGCCAAAGGCGCCATGGCGCTGTTCGGCGAGAAGTACGGCGACACCGTGCGTGTACTGAGCATGGGCGGTGATTTCTCGGTTGAGCTGTGCGGCGGTATCCACGCCAAGCGCACCGGTGACATCAGCCTGTTCAAGATCATCAGCGAAGGCGGCGTGGCCTCTGGCGTACGCCGTATCGAAGCCGTTACCGGCGCAGCAGCGCTGGCCTACCTGAACGCTGCCGAAGAGCAGGTCAAGGAAGCCGCGCAACTGGTGAAAGGTAATCGCGACAACCTGATCGACAAGCTGTCGGCTGTGCTTGAGCGCAACCGCCAGCTGGAGAAGCAGCTGGAACAGCTGCAGGCCAAGGCCGCCAGCGCCGCCGGAGACGATCTCTCCAATGCGGCCGTTGAGGTCAAGGGCGCCAAGGTGCTTGCTGCCCGCCTGGATGGGCAGGACGGCAAGGCTTTGCTGGCCCTGGTCGATCAACTGAAGAACAAGCTCGGCCACGCAGTGATCCTGCTGGGCAGCGAGCATGAGGGCAAGGTTGTGCTGGTGGCCGGCGTAACCAAGGACCTCTCCAGCCAACTCAAGGCTGGCGATCTGATGAAACAAGCCGCTGCGGCGGTGGGTGGCAAGGGCGGTGGCCGTCCGGACATGGCCCAGGGTGGTGGCGTCGACGTCGCTGCACTGGACCAGGCCTTGGCGCTGGCCGTGCCATTTGCAGAGCAGGGACTTTGAGATGAAGGGGCGGGTGGTCTAGTCACTTGCCCCTTCATGTTGGATTGTTTTTTGGGGCCCTGTATGGGCTGAGGCACCATTGAAATGGCGTTGATCGTACAGAAATTTGGCGGCACCTCTGTCGGTTCCATCGAGCGGATCGAGCAGGTAGCCGAAAAGGTCAAGAAACACCGTGAAGCGGGCGACGACCTGGTGGTTGTATTGTCGGCCATGAGCGGTGAAACCAATCGCCTGATCGACCTGGCCAAGCAGATCACCGATCAGCCGGTTCCGCGTGAACTGGACGTGATCGTGTCGACCGGTGAGCAGGTCACCATCGCCCTGCTGACCATGGCCTTGATCAAGCGCGGTGTGCCAGCGGTGTCGTACACCGGCAACCAGGTGCGCATCCTTACCGACAGCGCGCACAACAAGGCGCGCATCCTGCAGATCGACGACCAGAAGATTCGCGCCGACCTCAAGGAAGGCCGCGTGGTCGTGGTGGCGGGCTTCCAGGGTGTCGACGAGCACGGCAGCATCACCACCCTGGGCCGTGGCGGCTCCGACACCACCGGCGTGGCCCTGGCGGCAGCGCTGAAGGCGGACGAGTGCCAGATCTACACCGACGTCGATGGCGTCTACACCACCGACCCGCGCGTCGTGCCGCAGGCTCAGCGCCTGGAGAAGATCACCTTCGAAGAGATGCTGGAAATGGCCAGCCTCGGTTCCAAGGTGCTGCAGATCCGTTCGGTGGAGTTCGCCGGCAAGTACAACGTCCCGCTGCGCGTGCTGCACAGCTTCAAGGAGGGTCCGGGTACCCTCATTACCATTGATGAAGAGGAATCCATGGAACAGCCGATCATTTCCGGTATCGCCTTCAACCGTGATGAAGCCAAGCTGACCATTCGCGGCGTGCCGGACACCCCGGGCGTGGCCTTCAAGATCCTCGGCCCGATCAGCGCTTCGAACATCGAAGTGGACATGATCGTGCAGAACGTTGCCCACGATAACACCACCGACTTCACCTTCACCGTACACCGCAACGAGTACGAGAAGGCGCAAAGCGTGCTGGAAAACACCGCCCGCGAAATCGGTGCCCGTGAAGTGATTGGCGACACCAAGATCGCCAAGGTCTCGATCGTTGGCGTCGGCATGCGTTCGCACGCCGGTGTGGCCAGCCGCATGTTCGAAGCCCTGGCCAAGGAGAGCATCAACATCCAGATGATCTCCACCTCCGAGATCAAGGTCTCGGTCGTGATCGAAGAGAAGTACCTGGAGCTGGCCGTACGCGCGCTGCACACCGCGTTTGAGCTCGACGCTCCTGCCCGACAGGGCGAGTAAGGCGCTGCCTGGAAGGGCGCGGCTGGTGCCGCGCCCTTCGCGTTTCTGCTCGCCACGCAGGCCCTGTCCTGCCCTGTGTGGCGCGTAACCGGGTCCCGTCGTCGTCCACGACTGGCCCTGATACCCAAGACTGTTACCCCTGAATGTTTTGCGTAAGGAGAAAGCTATGTTGATTCTGACTCGTCGGTGCGCCGAGAGCCTGATCATTGGAGACGGCGAGATCACCGTGACGGTGCTTGGCGTCAAAGGCAACCAGGTGCGTATTGGCGTCAGCGCCCCGAAAGAAGTGGCTGTTCACCGCGAGGAAATCTACCTGCGGATCAAGAAGGAGAAGGATGAAGAGCCAAGCCTTTAATTTTTTTGAAGTTTTTTTCAAAAAAAGGGTTGCAAAGGTGAAAGAGGTTCTTTAATATTCGCCTCGTGTTGCGGTGAGGTGGCCGAGTGGCCGAAGGCGCTCCCCTGCTAAGGGAGTATACCTCATAAGGGTATCGGGGGTTCGAATCCCCCCTTCACCGCCATTATTTGCGTAGGGCGCTGTAAACGGTAAGAATACTAAGTCGTTGATTTTAAACGAAAACATTCTTGCAAAAATGTTTCGGCGACCTATAATGCGCGGCAAGACACGGACTCATAGCTCAGCTGGATAGAGTACTCGGCTACGAACCGAGCGGTCGCAGGTTCGAATCCTGCTGAGTCCGCCACTTTTGAAGTGGCTTTGTTTGCAAGGCTGCTTCAATCAACCAGCGGTATCTGGTCTAAAACTGCCAATCGCGGACTCATAGCTCAGCTGGATAGAGTACTCGGCTACGAACCGAGCGGTCGCAGGTTCGAATCCTGCTGAGTCCGCCACTTTCTTGAAGTGGCTCTGCTTGCAAAGCTGCTTCAGTCAACCAGCGGTAATCTGGTCTAAAACTGCCAATCGCGGACTCATAGCTCAGCTGGATAGAGTACTCGGCTACGAACCGAGCGGTCGCAGGTTCGAATCCTGCTGAGTCCGCCACTTTTTGAAGTGGCTCTGCTTGCAAAGCTGTTTCAGTCAACCAGTGGTAACCTGGTCTAAAATTACCACCACGGACTCATAGCTCAGCTGGATAGAGTACTCGGCTACGAACCGAGCGGTCGCAGGTTCGAATCCTGCTGAGTCCGCCATACCCCATCAAGAAGCCCGCTCATTTTGAGCGGGCTTTTTGTTTTTCTGCGCCAATGAATTGTTGGTGATGTCGATCTACGCTCTTCTGTAATGATTGTGGTGTAGCTTGGCGCCGCCGTGCGGCAACCCAGACAAATGTGCTTTCCCATCCACAACAACCGTCGCACTGATAGCTTCGAGCGTTGTCCTAGCTTTATCACGCAAACGATTGTTCTGGCCAAAAATTTAAGCGATCTGACAGCTTTAGCAGTGTATGATTGCGCCCGTCAGCCCCGCCGGGGCTTGTGGAAAACCACCATGGACTTACCCAGTAGTTACTCGCTAACACGATTCATACAGAAAGATCTGACCGATTGATTCTCCCGGCGTGCTCCGCTGCTGGGAGTGGAGTTCGCCTATGACGGAAGTAGAAGTAAAAAAAGCGCAAGAGAGCCTGCAGGATCGCCTGGCCCAGGTGGTCGAATTGCTGCAGCGCCAGCGTGTGGTCGAAGACCTGACTCACCGCCAGGAAGGCGCGCACAACGACCTGGTGGAAAACCTCGTCCACCGCCAGAACCTCGTCGAGCTGCAGCGTAAGCTTGATGACCTGCACCCCGCCGACATCGCCTATATCCTCGAAGCCTTGCCTCTGGAAGACCGCCTGACGGTCTGGCAGTTGGTGCGCTCGGATCGCGATGGTGACATCCTGCTGGAAGTATCCGACTCGGTTCGTCAATCGCTGATCGCTGACATGGACGATCACGAGCTGTTGGCCGCCGCCAAGGAAATGGACGCCGACGAGCTGGCCGACCTGGCCCCAGAGCTGCCGCGCGACGTTATCCATGAGCTGATGGAAACCCTCGATGCCCAGCAACGCGAACGTGTGCGTTCGGCGCTGAGCTACGACGAGGAGCAGGTCGGTGCGCTGATGGACTTCGAGATGGTCACCATCCGCGAAGACGTCAGCCTGGAAGTGGTGCTGCGCTACCTGCGCCGCCTGAAAGAGCTGCCCAACCACACCGACAAACTGTTCGTGGTCGATTACGACGGCATCCTCAAGGGTGTGTTGCCCATCAAGCGCCTGCTGGTCAACGACCCGGAGAAGAAGGTGGCGGAGGTCATGGCGACCGACCCGGTGTCCTTCCAGCCCGAGGAAGATGCCTATGATGCGGCGCAGGCTTTCGAGCGTTACGACCTGGTATCGGCACCTGTCGTAGACAAGGGCGAGCGCCTGATCGGCCGTTTGACCATTGACGAGATGGTCGACCTGATCCGTGAGGAGAGCGAGAGCGAAGTCCTCAACATGGCGGGTCTGCGTGAAGAGGAAGATATCTTTGCTTCGGTCTGGCGCTCGTTCCGCAACCGCTGGGCGTGGCTGGCGATCAATCTGATTACCGCGTTCCTCGCTTCGCGAGTGATCGGGGTGTTCGAGGGGTCGATCGAAAAGCTGGTGGCGTTGGCCGCGTTGATGCCGATCGTTGCGGGTATTGGTGGCAACTCGGGTAACCAGACCATCACCATGATTGTCCGCGCCATGGCGCTGGACCAGGTATCGCCGGGCAATACCAGCCGCCTGATGCGCAAGGAACTGGCGGTGTCGCTGATCAACGGCCTGGTGTGGGGCGGAGTGATTGGTGCCGTGGCTTTCTGGTTGTACGGCAGCTGGTCGCTGGGCGTGGTGATGACCGCCGCGATGACCTTGAACCTGTTGCTGGCGGCGCTGATGGGTGTGCTCATCCCGATGACATTGGCCCGCTTGGGGCGCGACCCGGCGATGGGGGCGAGTGTGATGATCACTGCCGTGACCGACAGTGGCGGCTTCTTCATCTTCCTCGGTCTGGCCACGCTGTTCCTGCTGTAATCCTGCCTTTGTGACTTACACGGTCCTACGAATGCTCGCGTCTCTTGCAGAACCAGCCACCCACAAAAAAGCCAGCTTACGCTGGCTTTTTTGTGCTCGCTTGCAGGCCTCAGGAGGCGTCGGCGGCCATTTCCACATCGTGAGCGATGAGGGCGACCAAGGCATTCTGCTGGCGGTGAGACAGTTGGCGGAAGCGCTGCAGCAACTCGCGCTCATGCAGGGACAGCTCAGGGCTGTCCAGGCGCATGCTCAGCTCGTCACCCAACGCACCTTCCTGGATAAGGCTCTGCTCCAGGCGCGCGATGATTTCGGAGTTCATGCTGCGGTGATGGTTGCGCGCTACCTCGGCAATGCGCTCACGCATCCCGTCTGGCAGGCGGACGACGAACTTGTCAGCGGTGCGGCTCGAATAAATAGCCTGTTTCATTGGGCGCATATAAATTGACCGGAGTTTGGTTCAGGGGAAGCGGTTCTCAAATTGGCCGCACGGGGTGGAAGTACGACCGTGGCGACGACAAAATGTTCAACCGTCAGTGAAAAATGGATGTTCATCTTGCCTCATGGTCGCCGTTTCCTTGGCGTCAATTCTGTGACAAATAGTGAGCCGGATAAAGGCTTTATGCCAGTACCAATTATCAGAAATGAGCACTGGTTTGAAAAGTTTTACATGATCCGGCTTGCCTGACCGTCAGTCTTTTGCCGTCAAAAACTGGTAAAACACAGCAAAAGGACAGGAAAACCCCTAGAATGCGCCGGTTTCCCTCCATAGAGCATAGTGGCTATGCAACATGACGCAAGCGACCGCCGATCAGGGACAGGCCGGCTGATATTTCTGGTAGGACCGTCAGGTTCGGGAAAAGATTCCCTGATCGATGCTTCGCGTGAGCGGCTGGCAGCCGCCGGGGTAGAGGTTGCCCGTCGGGTCATTACCCGCTCCGCCGAAGCCAAGGGCGAAGCTGCCCAAGGGGTCACGGCGGAACAGTTTGAAACCCTGTGCGCGCAGGGCGCATTTGCCATGTGCTGGCGGGCCAATGGCCTGGGCTATGGCATTCCCCGCCAGGTGGATGAGTGGTTGGCGGCGGGCAAGGCGGTGCTGGTGAATGGCTCGCGGGCTTACCTGCCCGAAGCGCGTCAGCGTTATCCGGGCATGCTGGCAGTGCTGGTTGAGGTCAGGCCGGATGTGCTGCGCCAGCGCTTGCTGGCCCGGGGCCGCGAAAGCGTCGAAGAGGTTGAGCAGCGGTTGGCGCGCAGTGCTCGTTTGCAGGTGTTGTCCGATCCTTCGGTGCATGTGCTGGACAACTCGACAAGCCTGGAGGCAGCGGTCGCGGCCCTGTTCGGGCTGCTTCGCGATGAAGGGGTGCTGCCGCCGGTGTAGCAGTGCCAGAAAAGGATTACGCGAAAAAGCCAGGTAGAGGCATGACAAACGCCAGCATGCTGGTTAACATGCTGGCCGTCCCGCTGTGCAGCGCTCGCTGCCGGCGCTTGCGTCTCAGTAGCTCAATTGGATAGAGCATCCCCCTCCTAAGGGGAAGGTTGCAGGTTCAATTCCTGCCTGGGACGCCATTTCCTGTTTCCCCACATGCCCGCCCTCCATCATTGCAACGCGCGATGGTGTTGTTCGTCTGCCTTGCGACCGGCCAGGCGCTGACGCATCACGAAGTACCCCGCCACCACCAGTACCACTGTGAGCACTGTGAACCAGAACTGGAAGCGTGACGCCGGTTCGAATGCCTGGGTGCCGATCACCGCCAGCAAGGCGAACAACGCGACGATGTTGGCATACGGGAACAGCCAGGCCCGGAAGGCTGTCGGGTCGATCGCTTCGTGGCGGGTTTTCCAGCGCATGGCCACGTGGGCGATGATGATGAAGATCCATACGACCATCACCAGGCTGCCGGTGCTCTTGGCCAAGGTCATGAACAGGTCGCCGCCGCTGATGAAGTGAACGGTCAGGATCATCGTGCAGATCGACAGGCTAAGCAGCAATGCATTGATCGGCACACCTTTGGCGCTCGTGCGCGAGAACAGCTTGGGTGCGTGCCCGCGCTGGCTGAGGGAGAACAGCATGCGCGAGTTGGAGAACATGAACGAATTCATCACCGACATGAACGAGACGAACAGCACGAGTTTCATGGCCACCGCAGCACCACCGAACCCGGCCAGGCTGAACAGCGAAACGTAGGGTGAAGCCAGGTTGGCCTTGTCGGTCCACGGCAGGCAAAGGATCAGGATCGACACCGAGCCTACATAGAACAGCATCACCCGCAGGATCACGCTCTTGATTGCGCGAATCACGTTCTGTCGCGGGTTTTCCGACTCACCTGCAGCCACGGCGGCAATTTCGCTGCCGCCCAGCGAGAAGATCACCACGATCACGCCGGCCATCACCGGTGACAGGCCGTTGGGCATGAAGCCGTCATGGGCGGTGAGGTTGACCAGCCCGGGGGAGGGAATGTTGCTATGCAGGCCAAGCAGGATCGAAATGCCCAGCAGCATGAAGATGACAATGGTGGCGACCTTCATCGCGGCCAGCCAGTATTCCACTTCGGCAAAGGAACGTACCGAGTAGGCGTTGCTGGCCATCAGCGTTACCAGCATCAGGAAAGCGCCTGCCCAGATCGGCAACCAAGGTAGAAAGTCATGCAGGATCGCGCCCAACAGCACGGCTTCGAGGGTGATGGTCATCATCGACTTGAACCAGTACAGCCAGCCGACAGCAAACCCGGCCCAGTCACCGAGGTAGGTGTTGGCGTAGGTCGAGAACGAACCGGCATCCGGGTTGCGGCAGGCCATTTCGCCGAGCATGAACATGACCAGGGTGACCACCAACCCCCCGATAAAGTACGACAGGATGGCCGCAGGGCCCGCGGAGGCGATTAACGCGCCAGACCCCATGAACAGCCCGGCACCGATTACCCCGCCCAGGGCAATCATGGTGATGTGCCGCTGCTTCAGGCTTTGTTTCAAACTGTTGGATTGGATTTCCTTGTCCTCTCTTATTATTGGGGGCCGACAACGTCCCCCTACGCAGGCACTGTCATGCGCCTGCGTCCACGCGTGGCAAATAGCTACCAGGCTGCCACCATGGACAATAAGGCCAAGGACCTCAAACGAATTCTGTGCACAACATCCTGCGGATTTTTCCTAAGGGCTGTTGCGCTTCATGCCGCGTGGCTGACACTTTCCCCTAAAGCCCCCAGTGCTTCAGCGCCCACAACACTCCCATGCCCACAACCAGCGTCAGCATCGTGCTGCGTGTGCGCCAGGCTACCAGCGCCGCCAGTATTGCCGCGGGTAGCTGCGGGTTCGTCCAGTCGAACCCGGCATGTCGGTCAGGGAAGACCACGGCCGGCAAAACCAGCGCAGCCAGTACACTGGCCGGCACATAGGCCAGTGCGCGGCGAAACAGCGGCGGGATGCGCAACACCGTGTGCAGTTCGATAAACGACAGCCGGATGGCGAAGGTGCCCAGGCCAATCAGCACGAAGGTTATCCACTGGGTCGTTTCGCTCATGATGCGTTCTGCTCTGTATGGGCTTCAGGTACGGCGTGCTGTTTTTGCCGGCTCTCGATGGCCAGCCCGGCAATGATCCCGCCCACGGCGCCGGTCAGCAGGCCAAGGTTGTAGGGCAGGTCAACGGCCAGCACCGCAAGCACGCCACCGGTCAGCGCGGCGCCGAGCATGGCGGTATTGCGAATGCCGGGTATCAGCAAGGCCAGGAACGACAACGGTATGGCAAAACCCAATGACCAGTCTTCCGGAATGCCTGCGCCCAAGTACATGCCCGCCAGCACCGAGAGGTTCCAGCCGAACCACATGGTGATCGCCGTGCCGGCGTAATAGGGGTAGGCCTGCTGGCCTAGCCCGCCTGCGCCCATTTTCAGCGTGCACAGGGCAAAGGACTGGTCCGAGAGCATGAACGCCATTGGCCACTTGTGGCGGCGCGGGAGGTGGCCCAGGTGTGGGGCCAGGCTGGCGCTGTACATCAGAAAGCGCAGGTTGATCACCAGTGCGGTAACCACCATCGTCACTGGCAGGGCGGCGTTTTGCATCAACTGCATCACCACCATTTGTGCAGAGCCGGAGTAGAACAGCAAGGTCATGCCAATGGCGTCGGCCGGTGACAGGCCCATGCCGATTGCCGTAACCCCGGTGATCAGGCCAAAAGGCACAATCCCGGAGGTCAACGGCAGAACGCTTTGTGCGCCCTGCTTGAATGCTTGGGTCGCGCTTGGGTACTGCATGGGAGTTCCTTGGATATGTTCGGAAGGCGCATGGACACCCTCACGTTAATGCGCCTGACAGTTGGCCACAACGTCAGATTTCTGGAATAGTAGGCCTAAAAAATATAGGTCTTCTACCGTGTATCTCGACAGCCCCACCCGGCACTCGCTCCAGCTCAATGCCTTGCGCGCCTTCGAGGCGTCTGCGCGCCTGGGTGGTTTCGCACGTGCCGCACTCGAACTCAAGGTCACCCCAGGGGCCATCGCAGCTTTGGTCAAGACGCTGGAAAACGAATACGGCGCTGCGTTGTTCGAGCGCCATGCCAAGGGCGTGCGCCTCACGCCCTTGGGTGAAAGCGTGAAAAGCCAGTTCACCGAGGCGTTCGATGCAGTGGAAGCTGCCGCGCGCACGTTACGGCGGCTGGCTGCGCCGCAGCGGGTGCACATTGTGACGTCGCCGGCCCTGGCGCAGTTGTGGATAGGGCCACGCCTGCCGGAACTGACCCGCTTGTTGGCGCCCATCGAGATCTCGGTTACGGCGGTGGATGAGCCGCCCAACCTCAAACGCAGCCCATTCGACCTGTGCCTGTTCTACACCGAAAAAACCGAGCGCTGGCAGCGCAGGATCGCCACGGAAGAAGTGCTGCCCGTATGCGTACCGGCCCTGGCAGAGAGCATCATCACCCCTGCGGACCTTGCCAATGCCCGTTGCATTGCTGACGTAGGCTGGAATGACTGGGCGGTGTGGACCGGCGTAGCTATGCCCGGGCACAAGTTCGTGGCTCGCGGTCCGGGTTTTTCCCTGTACTCGATTGCATTGCAGCAGGCCTTGCTCGCTGCGGGTGTACTGATGGGGCGCAGAAGCCTGGTGCAACGCTACCTGGACAGCGGCGAACTGGTGGCGCCAATCGACTGCGCGGTGCCCTTGGGCATGACCATTGCCGCGTGGCGGCTGCCGGGTGCCAAGGGCAACCAGGTGGTGGCTGCGGTGGAGGAGGCGCTGTTGCAGTTGGCTTGAGCCTTACTTCTTGAGCAAGCAGCTCAGTGCCTGCAGTGGTTTACACCTGGCTTGTCGTCAGTGCTTCCTCCTCGTTGCCGGTGGCCAAGGCGTCGACCTTCGCCTGGGTCTTGGCCTCGACATCGTCCTTCATGCGCTGGGCGATCTGTTGGTCGACCAGCTCCTTCTTCTCAGGTGGCAAGGCGTTGTAGTCGTCCTCGGTCAGGCCCAGTTCACGCAACAGCTTTTCCTTGATCATCTCAGCGGGCGACTTGGACATGAAGTCGTGAAACGCCTGCCTAGCACTGCTGGTTACTTCCGTGCTTGCGTCAGCGGACGGGCCGATGCTGGTGCCAGGGTTCTGCAATTGCAGCTTGAGCTTGGCAAACGCTTCTTCGCGGGCGTCTTCGGCGTCCTGCTGCGAGGTATTCTCACTACCCTGTTGCGCCGTGGCGTTGCTGGCCACTACCGGTAGGTGGAACTGCAGCATATCGCCTGCCGCCGGGTCGACGCCGCTGGTGCGTTGTTGCTGGTGGACTGCGGCCTGCCAGCCGAGGCCGTTGAGGGCGATCGTCATGAAATCCTCCTTGGAAATGTGAGTGGCAGGCGAGGAGGGGCAAATGCCATGCCAGCCGGGGTGGCGCGTAAATAGAGCGCTGGGGCTATTCCGGTCGTGACACGGCGGGCATATGCTTGCCCGTCAGAGGCATGACCTTGCCGCCTGCGGCAAATTACACATTGTCGGCAGCCCCTTGACCGGAGCGCAGTTGCTGGGCATCAGGGAGAGCGTCCATGAATCAGGAAACCAGGCCGGCCCCCGCCGGCTTCAGTGAACAGCAGTTGCACACATTGTTCGAGTTGATCAGCGATGGCATCTGGGACTGGAATGCCAACACCGGCTACGTCTACCGCAACCCGGGCTGGTACGCGATGCTCGGTTACGCCAGCCACTCCATGGCCAACTCGGTACTCTCCTGGGAAAGCGTGATTCACCCGGAGGACTACCCACGGGTAATGGCGCATTTCGAGGCGTACATCAGCCAGCGCAACGAGCGCTACCTCATCGAATACCGCTGCCGTTGCCACGACGGCAGCTACCTGTGGATCGAGGACAGCGGCTACATCATCGACCGTAACGAAGACGGTTCGGTGGCGCGCATGCTCGGTGCGCACCGCAACATCGACGCCGGCAAACGCCTGGTAGCGCAGCTGGAGCAGAAGAACCAGTCGCTGGAAGGGCAAGTGGCCGAGCGCACCCGTGAGTTGTCCTGGGTGAACCAGCAGTTGCAGCGGCAACTGGACGAGAACCGTGAGTTGGCCGAGCGCGATGCGTTAACCCGTATTGCCAACCGCTATCGGTTGGAAAAAGCCCTGCAGCAGGAGTGTGAGCGGGCGCAGCGTTTCCGCCAGCCGTTGTCGCTGATCGCCATGGACCTGGATGATTTCAAACCGATCAACGACCGCTACGGGCATGCCCGGGGCGATGCAGCGCTGGTGCGGGTGGTCGACAGCCTGCGGACCTGCCTGCGCGAACTGGACCTGTTGGCGCGCTGGGGCGGGGATGAGTTCGTTATCGTACTGCCGCAGACCACGTTGGGGGAGTCGCTTGAAATGGCTGCGCGCTTGCGTCAGGTGATGGCGCAACGGGAACCGGTGGGCGATTGCCGGCTGACCATGAGTTATGGCGTGGTGCAGTGGCAGGAAGGGGAAGACCAGCATGCACTGCTGGCACGGGCTGACAAGGCGCTGTACCGGGCCAAGGGGGCTGGCAAGAACGCCATTGCCGAGTAACCGGTGCTGGCCGCATGAATGAAAAAAGACCCGCAGCGCCTCTCGGCGCGGCGGGCCAAATCGGCCTCGGCCGCTTCAGTGTCAGATATGCAGGGCGTGGCCCAGGGCGCGCAGTGCCGCTTCCTGTACCGCTTCACCCAGGGTCGGGTGGGCATGGATAGTGCCGGCCACATCCTCCAGGCAGGCACCCATCTCCAGCGACTGGGCAAACGCCGTGGACAGTTCGGAAACCGCCACGCCAACCGCTTGCCAACCCAGGATCAGGTGGTTGTCACGCCGCGCGACCACGCGCACGAAACCGCTTTTCGACTCCAGGCTCATGGCGCGGCCGTTGGCGGCGAACGGAAACTGCGCGACGATGCAGTCCAGGCCTTGCTGGCTGGCCTGTTCCGGCGTCTTGCCGACCACGACCACTTCCGGGTCGGTGAAGCACACGGCGGCTATCGCGGCGGGCTCGAAGCGGCGTGCCTTGCCGGCGATGATCTCGGCCACCATCTCGCCCTGGGCCATGGCCCGGTGCGCCAGCATCGGTTCGCCGGCCACGTCGCCGATGGCCCAGACGTTGTGCATGCTGGTCTGGCAGCGCTCGTCGATGGCAATGGCGGCGCCATTCATCTTCAGGTCCAGGCATTCCAGGTTGAAGCCCTTGGTGCGTGGGCGGCGGCCCACGGCCACCAGCACCTGGTCGGCCTCCAGGCGCAGTTGTCCGCCCTTGCCATCGTTGGCCAGCAGGCAGCCATTTTCGTAACCTTCGACGCTGTGGCCAAGGTGCAGGGCGATACCCAGCTTTTTCAGCGACTCGGCCACCGGGGCGGTCAGTTCGCTGTCGTAAGTCGGCAGGATGCGCTCGCGTGCTTCCACCACGCTGACCTCGGCGCCGAGCTTGCGGTAGGCGATGCCCAGCTCCAGGCCGATATAGCCACCGCCCACCACCACCAGGTGTTGCGGCAGGGTTTTCGGTGCCAGGGCCTCGGTCGATGAAATCACCGGCCCACCCAGCGGCAGCATCGGCAGTTCGACACTGCTGGAGCCCGTGGCCAGCAACAGGTGCTCGCACTGGATGCGCTGGCCATCCACCTCGACCTGCTTGCCATCAAGCACCTTGGCCCAGCCGTGCACCACCTTCACCCCATGCTTTTTCAGCAGGGCGGCGACACCGGTGGTCAGGCGGTCGACGATGCCGTCTTTCCAGGCCACGCTCTGGCCGATGTCCAGGCGCGGCGAAGCCACGCTGATGCCCAGCGGCGAGGCTTCGGTAAAGCGCGAGGCCTGGTGGAACTGCTCGGCCACATGGATCAGCGCCTTGGATGGAATGCAACCGATGTTCAGGCAGGTACCGCCCAGCGCCTGGCCTTCCACCAGCACCGTAGGGATGCCCAGTTGCCCGGCGCGGATGGCAGCCACATAGCCGCCAGGGCCGCCGCCGATGATCAACAGGGTTGTCTGGATAGTCTGTTGCATGCTCACTCCACGAACAGGCAGGCGGGTTGTTCGAGCAGGCCACGCACGGCCTGGATGAACAGGGCGGCGTCCATGCCATCGACCACGCGGTGGTCGAACGAGCTGGACAGGTTCATCATCTTGCGTACGACGATCTGGCCGTCGATCACCACAGGCCGCTCAACCATGCGGTTGACACCGACGATTGCCACTTCCGGGGTGTTGACCACCGGCGTGCTGACGATGCCACCCAGGGCGCCGAGGCTGGTCAGGGTGATGGTCGAGCCGGACAGCTCTTCGCGGCTGGCCTTGTTGTTGCGCGCAGCGTTGGCCAGGCGTGAAATCTCACTGGCATTGGTCCACAGGCTGCCCGCTTCGGCGTGGCGCAGCACGGGTACCATCAGGCCGTTGTCACCCTGGGTGGCGATGCCCACATGCACCGCGCCATGGCGGGTGATGATCTGCGCTTCGTCATCGTAGGTGGCGTTGATCTGCGGGAAGTCACGCAGCGCCACGACCAGGGCGCGCACCAGAAACGGCAGCAGTGTCAGCTTGCCGCGGCTGTCGCCGTGCTTGCTGTTGAGCTGCTGGCGCAGGGCTTCCAGGGCGGTGACGTCGATTTCTTCCACATAGCTGAAGTGCGCGACCCGGCGCTTGGCGTCCTGCATGCGCTGGGCGATCTTGCGGCGCAGGCCGATCACCGGCACCTGCTCACTGTCGGTGCGCCTGGCATAGCCATTGAGGGTTTGCCCGGCAGCGCTTTGCGGTTTGCTCATGAACGCGTCGAGGTCTTCGTGCAGGATGCGCCCGGCCGGGCCGCTGCCATGCACATAACGCAGTTCGATACCGGCATCCAGCGCACGTTTGCGCACTGCCGGCGAGGCCAGTGGCTTGTCGCCCGGCTGGCGCGGCACGATAGGCGCTGCCTCGTGGCTGGCAGGCGCCTGGTACGCCGCCGGTTTAACGTCTTTCTGTGGTTCAGGTTTAGCGGCTATCGGGGCCGCAAGCGCTTCGGCCGGCTTGGCTTGCGGCACATCCACATGGTTGCCGCTGCCTTCCACTTCGATGCGGATCAGCTCACTGCCGACCGCCATCACTTCACCAGGCTGGCCACCCAGGGCCAGTACCTTGCCGCTGACCGGCGACGGGATTTCCACGGTGGCCTTGTCGGTCATGACATCGGCTACCACCTGGTCCTCGGCGATGATGTCGCCGACCTTGACGAACCATTCCACCAACTCGACCTGCGCGATGCCTTCGCCAATGTCCGGCATCTTGATGACGTGCGTGCCCATTCAGACCTCCATGACCTTTTTCAATGCCGCACCTACCCGCGAGGGCCCTGGGAAGTAAGCCCATTCCTGCGCGTGGGGGTAGGGGGTGTCCCAGCCGGTGACGCGCTCGATCGGCGCCTCCAGGTGGTGGAAGCAGTGCTCCTGCACCAGCGACACCAGTTCTGCGCCAAAGCCACAGGTACGGGTGGCCTCGTGTACCACCACGCAACGGCCGGTCTTTTTCACCGACTCGACGATGGTGTCCAGGTCTAGCGGCCACAGGCTGCGCAGGTCGATCACTTCGGCGTCCACGCCACTTTCTTCGGCGGCCACCTGGGCCACGTACACGGTGGTGCCATAGGTGAGCACGGTCACGTCATTGCCGGGTCGGGTGATGGCGGCCTTGTCCAGTGGCACGGTGTAGTAGCCATCGGGCACGGCGCTGTGCGGGTGTTTCGACCACGGCGTAACCGGGCGGTCGTGGTGGCCGTCGAACGGGCCGTTGTACAGGCGCTTGGGCTCCAGGAAGATTACCGGGTCGTCGCATTCGATCGAGGCAATCAGCAGGCCTTTGGCGTCGTACGGGTTGGATGGCATCACGGTGCGCAGGCCGCACACCTGAGTGAACATCGCTTCCGGGCTCTGGCTGTGGGTCTGGCCGCCATAGATGCCGCCGCCGCAAGGCATGCGCAGGGTCAGCGGGGCGATGAACTCGCCGGCCGAACGGTAGCGCAGGCGGGCCATTTCAGAAACGATCTGATCGGAGGCCGGGTAGAAGTAGTCAGCGAACTGGATTTCCACCACCGGGCGCAGGCCGTAGGCACCCATGCCCACGGCGGTGCCGACGATGCCGCTTTCCGAGATGGGCGCGTCGAACACGCGGGACTTGCCGTACTTGGTCTGCAGGCCTTCGGTGCAGCGGAACACGCCGCCGAAGTAGCCGACGTCCTGGCCGTACACCACCACATTGTCGTCGCGCTCAAGCATGACATCCATGGCCGAGCGCAGGGCCTGGATCATGGTCATGGTAGTGGTGGCCATGGCGGTTTCCGGGTTGATGCTGTTGTTGTGGTCGTTCATCTCAAACCCCCAGTTCCTGGCGTTGGCGGCGCAGGTGGTCGGGCATCTCCTTGTACACGTCCTCGAACATCGAGGCGGCGCTCGGGATGTGACCGTTGGCCAGGGTGCCGTACTGCTCGGCTTCTTTTTGCGCAGCAATCACGGCCGCTTCGAACTCGGCCGTGGTGGCCTGGTGTTCTTCTTCGGACCAGTGGCCGATCTTGATTAGGTGCTGCTTCAGGCGGGCGATCGGGTCACCCAGCGGGAAGTGGCTCCAGTCATCGGCAGGGCGGTACTTGGACGGGTCGTCCGAGGTCGAGTGCGGACCGGCACGGTAGGTGACCCACTCGATCAGGCTCGGGCCCAAACCACGGCGGGCACGCTCGGCAGCCCAGCGCGAAGCGGCGTAAACGGCGACGAAGTCGTTGCCGTCCACCCGCAGCGAAGCGATGCCGCAGCCCACGCCACGGCCGGCGAAGGTGGTCGACTCGCCACCGGCAATGGCCTGGAAGGTAGAGATGGCCCACTGGTTGTTGACCACGTTGAGGATCACCGGGGCGCGGTAAACGTGGGCAAATGTGAGGGCGGTGTGGAAGTCCGACTCGGCGGTGGCGCCGTCACCGATCCAGGCCGAGGCAATCTTGGTATCGCCCTTGATGGCCGAGGCCATTGCCCAGCCGACCGCCTGTACGAACTGGGTCGCCAGGTTGCCGCTGATGGTGAAGAAACCGGCTTCGCGCACCGAGTACATGATCGGCAGCTGGCGGCCCTTGAGGGGGTCGCGTTCGTTGGACAGCAACTGGCAGATCATCTCCACCAGCGACACATCGCGGGCCATCAGGATGCTTTGCTGACGGTAGGTGGGGAAGCACATGTCGGTGCGGTTAAGCGCCAGCGCCTGGCCGCTGCCGATGGCTTCTTCGCCCAGGCTCTGCATGTAGAAGGACATCTTCTTCTGGCGCTGGGCAACCACCATGCGGCTGTCGAAGATCCGCGTCTTGAGCATGGCGCGCATGCCTTGGCGCAGGATCTGCGGGTCGATGTCTTCGGCCCACGGGCCTTGGGCGTCGCCTTGCTCGTCGAGCACGCGGACCAGGCTGTAGGACAGGTCGGCGGTGTCGGCAGCATCGACATCGACAGGGGGTTTACGGGCTTGACCTGCATCGTTCAGGCGCAGGTAGGAAAAATCGGTCTGGCAGCCTGGCCGGCCGGTGGGCTCGGGCACATGCAAACGCAGGGGGGCGTACTCGTTCATGCTTTTTACGCTCGCTCGGGTATTTGTTTTTGTGAGCTCTGAAGCGGCCGCCGCTGAGTACCGGCTTGTGACTGGTAAGTCAGCGTCCCCTACATCTTAGTGGCCCGGCAGGAGAATTTTTCTCTCAAGTTGATTGCCTTTGCCGAGCGGGGCAGATAAACATTCCGCATAAACACAAAAAACCGGTGATTTTGTCTCATGCGCAAACTCGATCGTACCGATATCGGCATTCTCAACAGCCTGCAGGAAAACGCCCGCATCACCAATGCCGAGCTGGCACGCTCGGTCAACCTGTCGCCTACGCCCTGTTTCAACCGGGTACGGGCCATGGAAGAGCTGGGGGTGATCCGCCAGCAGGTGACCTTGTTGTCGCCCGAAGCGTTGGGGCTGGATGTGAATGTGTTCATCCATGTCAGCCTGGAAAAACAGGTAGAGCAGTCGTTGCACCGCTTCGAGGAAGAAATTGCCGAACGGCCCGAGGTGATGGAGTGCTACCTGATGACGGGCGACCCGGACTACCTGTTGCGGGTGCTGCTGCCGAGCATCCAGGCGCTGGAGCGGTTTCTCGATTACCTCACGCGGTTGCCGGGGGTGGCGAATATACGGTCGAGTTTTGCCTTGAAGCAGGTGCGGTACAAGACTGCTTTGCCCTTGCCGGCCAATGGCATGACCTTGCGGGAGTAGCGGGCAGCACAGGTGCTAAAGAGGGTGCTTGATATTTTAAACACCCCCAGCCTATGTTGTTGTCAGCGCACAACAACAAGGACAAGCGTCATGAGCACCGCTCAGCTTCAGGGCATCGATGAAATCGAATGCGTCACCCCCGACCTCAACGGCGTGCCGCGCGGCAAGGTAATGACCGCCGAGGGCTTCCTCGAAGGCCGCCGCCTGCAGATGGCACGCGGGGTGCTGCTGCAATGCATCATGGGCGGTTACCCGCCGGCGAAGTTCTACGGCAGTGACGACGGCGACCTGGCACTGGTCGCCGAACCCAGCCAGGTCCATCGCCTGCCCTGGAGCAACGACGGCCGCGCCCTGGCCATTTGCGACGCCAATGAACTGGATGGTCGCTCCTCGGCGCTGTCCACCCGTGGCCAGCTCAAGGCAGTGATCGCCCGCTATGCGGCGCTGGGCCTGGCGCCAGTGGTGGCGACCGAGCTCGAATTTTTCGTCTTTGCCCCCAACAGCGACCCCCAGCAACCGTTCCAGCCACCCGTAGGCATCGATGGCCGCTGTGAGCTTGGCCACTCGGCATTCAGTGTCAGTTCCAACAACGGCCTGCGCCCGTTCTTCAAGGAGGTGTACCAGTGCATGGCCGCGCTCGGCCTGCCGCGCGACACCTTCATGCATGAAATGGGTGTCAGCCAGTTCGAAATCAACCTGTTGCACGGCGACCCGCTGCTGCTGGCCGACCATACCTTCCTGTTCAAACACCTGCTCAAGGAGGTGGCACTCAAGCACGGGCTGACCGTGGTGTGCATGGCCAAACCGCTGGCGCGTACGCCTGGCAGTTCCATGCATATTCACCAGAGCCTGGTCGATACCCGCAGCGGGCGTAACGTGTTTAGCGATGAGCAAGGGCAGCCAACGGATACCTTCCACCATTTCATCGGCGGCCTGCAGGCATGCATGGCCGACTTCACTGCGCTCTTTGCGCCCAACGTCAACTCGTACCAGCGGCTGTGCCACCCCTATGCTTCGCCGAACAACGCCTGCTGGTCCGAGGATAACCGCGCTGCGGGCCTGCGCATCCCGGCCAGTGCGCCGGTCGCGCGGCGGGTGGAAAACCGCTTGCCCGGCGCCGACGCCAACCCCTACCTGGCCATCGCCGCCAGCCTGGCCGCGGGGTTGCACGGCATCGAGCAGCGCCTGCAACCTTCGCCGGCCATCCAGGGCGAGTTCGAAGTGCCGGAGCACTTGAGCTTGCCATGCACCCTCCATGCGGCGCTGGAGCGGCTCAAGCGCAGCGCGCTGGCGCGGGAACTGTTCGGCAGTGAGTTCATCGAAGGCTACATCGCCAGCAAGACCCTGGAGCTGACCGACTTCTTCGACGAAATCACCCCGTGGGAGCGCCGGGTCCTGGCGGCACAGGCCTGATCGCGACAGGACCTGCACCGGACACGCCCCGGTTGCACCATTTTGCAGTCGGGGGCCTGCACGGATCGTCGTTTGCCCTTATGCTGCTAGCACCTACCGCCACCTGACCAGGGAGCATTGCGGGACGTATGCGAAATGTATGGAAGCCGTTTCAGTCGTTGTATTTCGCCGCGCTGATGATGTTGATCGGTTCGGGCCTGCTCAGTACCTACCTGGCCTTGCGCCTGGCGGCCGATCACGTCGACAGCCTGTGGGTGGGGGCGTTGATGGCGGCCAACTATTTTGGCCTGGCGGTGGGCGGCAAGGTCGGCCACCGGCTGATCGGCCGGGTAGGGCACATTCGCGCCTACGCCACCTGCGCCGGCATCGTCGGTGCGGCGGTGCTCGGCCATGGCCTGACCAGCTGGCTGCCGGCCTGGGTCGGGCTGCGCATGATCGTGGGCCTGGGCATGATGTGCCAATACATGGTCATCGAGAGCTGGCTCAACGAGCAGGCTGACGTGAAGCACCGTGGCGCGGTGTTCAGCGGCTACATGATCGCATCGTACCTGGGGCTGGTGCTTGGCCAGCTGATCCTGGTGGTGCACCCCGCGCTCGGCCCGGAGCTGCTGATGCTGGTGGCGATGTGCTTTGCCTTGTGCCTGGTGCCGGTGGCGATGACCCGGCGCATTCACCCGGCGCCCTTGCGCCCGGCGCCGATGGAGCCGAAGTTCTTCATCAAGCGTGTGCCGCAATCGCTCAGTACGGTGTTGGGTTCGGGATTGATCGTCGGCTCGTTCTACGGCCTGGCGCCCTTGTATGCCTCCAGCCAGGGGATGACGACCGAGCAGATCGGTCTGTTCATGGGTAGCTGTATTTTTGCTGGCCTGCTGGTGCAGTGGCCACTGGGCTGGTTGTCTGACCGTTACGACCGGGCGGTGCTGATCCGCAGCGTGGCAATTGGCCTGGCGTTGGCCGCTGCGCCCTTGGCAATACTGCCCAGTGTGCCGCTTGAGTTGCTGTTCGGTATCGGCTTTTTGATTTCGTTGCTGCAGTTCTGTCTGTACCCGCTGGCGGTGGCGTTTTCCAACGACCATGTGGAAAGCGAGCGGCGGGTGTCGCTGACCGCCATGCTGCTGGTGACCTACGGTGTGGGTGCGTGCATCGGGCCACTGGCGGCGGGCGTGCTGATGAATGTGCTGGGCGCACAGATGCTGTATGCGTTCTTTGTGTTCTTCGCCTTGGTGCTGGTGTGGCGCATTCGGCCGAAAGCGGTTACCGGGCTGCATCAGGTGCAGGATGCGCCGCTGGGCCACGTGGCGATGCCGGCGGCGGGTTCGCCATTGTCGGCGGCGCTGGACCCGCGGGTGGATGAGCAGACCGTGCAGGAGGTGATGCAGGCACCGGTGGCGGCTGAGGATACCGAGGATGAAGGGAAGGGGGCTGAGCCACAGCCCGCTGAGCCGGAAGAAGTCAGCAAGTCGGTGTAAGCCTGTACCGGCCTCTTCGCGGGTTTACCCGCGAAGAGGCCGGCACAGGAAGAACACAAATGAAAACGCCACCTCAATAGGTGGCGTTTTTTCATTCAGCCGACGATCAATAGTCGTCTTTGTCGAACCGCCGCGCCTCACGCTGCAGCTGGTACACAAAACTCTCGATCTTGCGCTGTGCCTGCCCGCTCAGGTTATGGAAGCGTACGCCGGCAAAGGTGGTGTTGATGCGCTCTTCATAGTGCAGGTGGCGCAGTTCGACCATGGTGTCCACCAGGCCCAGCGGGTTACCCGCCTTGAAACGCTCGTACACCTGGCCCAGTTGCAGGCGGTCTTCGACATTGCCGTCGAAGCGCAGTTTGCAGCCGGTAGCCGAGATATCCAGCAGTTTGCCGCGCAGGGCGCCGTTGCCCTTCAGGTGGGCACCGTCGAGGATGATATCGACCAGCTGCGACAACTTCAGCGCGGCGCGGAAGGCATTGCGGCGCTGGTGGTAGGTCATCTCTTCTGGCAGGGGGCCGCTGTAGCAGCGGTGGCCGTCGACTTCGGTAATCTTCAGCGCGTGGTTGCATTCCCAGGCGATGCGCACGCCATCGTGGAAACCTTCGATGCGGAAGTGCTCGCCGTTCTCGATGAACTTCTCGCCGTCGCGGGGGATCATTTCGTCCAGGGCCAGGGTGTTGCTTTCACGGTCCACGTGCACCACATAGCTCTGGAAGCGCTGGCTACGGTCGTGGAAGGTGATGATGAGGGGGTCGTGGCTTTCCTGCAGCTGCCGCAAGTTGGCCGCAATCTCCAAGGGGGTGCTCAGCACCTTTGGCGGTTGCGGGGCATCGGATTCATTGAACACGGCTTATCGTTCTCCAGGCAAAAGCGACACACGCAAGTAACGGCATTTTGCCAGTATGTTCTGTGCCTTGATAGAAAAATCACACTTGGCTGAGGGCCCGCGGCTTGGCCAGCGGCGAGGTGCTGCCGCGGCTGTCATAGAGCGACGGCGAGTCGCCGCCCATGAGGATCCTGATCTGGTTGTTGGTGACGTGTTGCTGCACCTGGATGATCCGGCCATTGGTCTGGTTGACCTGCTGGCTCTCGTCCATCAGTTGCGACAGCATATCGAGCCGCTGAAGCATCACCTCGCCGTGGGGCGATTGGGCGGCCACTGCTTGCACGCCGGCACGATCGGCACTCAGGCCCAGGCTTCCAAGCAACTGGCTGCGGCGCTGGCCGTGCTGCTCGAGCAAGATGATCAACGACTGTTTGCGCGCCAGGATTTGCTCCAGCAGCGGCATGTCGCGGCCATGCAGGGCGATCGCCTCCTTGTGCAGAAGGTCGAGCAGTTCCTGCATCGGGGCAATGTCATCTTCGATCAGTTGCAGCAAGGTCGTGTCGTGCATGGCTAACTCTTGGCTTTTCTAGCGTCCGTGAAGTCAGCGCGCCGTACGGTCAGCGCTGGGCTTCGAAATCGAGCAGTTTGCTGGCGACCCGGCCGGCATCGACCTGGTAGCTGCCGTCGGCGATCGCCTGTTTCAACTGGGCCACACGGGCGCTGTTGACCACCGGCTCGTCGCGCAGCTTGTCGCTGATCTTCTGCAACTGCTGTGCCTCTTGGCTGAGGTGTACCGCTTCTCCGCTGGTGCTGGTGGCGCTGGCTGCTTCCTGGCTGGCTGCCGGCTTTTCGGCGCTGCCGGACGCGGTGTTGCCGCGCACGCCGCCCGTGACGGACGGAGAGTTATTTACACGACTGAAGTCGATGACCATGATCAGAAACCTCTGGGTATTTGGACGCTTGCCTTGTTTTCGGCCAACCCGATAGAAACTTTAGGCACAAATGCATTGCCGCCTGTCAGCAAGCTCGCGAACCCGTTTTCTGACACAGTTTAGGAAAAGCGGTTCCTCTCTGCCAGCGCAATCTGGTGGCAGGCCTACATACTGACCTCGACCTGGCCGGGGCCGGTCACCCTGGCCTTGACCACCCGTTTGGAATTGAGGTTGCGTACCCGGATCTGCTCGCTCAGCCCGCCCTTGCTCAGGGCCTCGCCCGGCATGCGCACGCTCAGGCTGCCGCTGCGGGCAATGATCACCACCTGGTCACCCTTGCGGACCACCTCGGCCTGTTCCAGGTGTTGCGGGGTGAGCACCTGGTCGATCACCGTGGGGCGCAGCATCTTCATGCCTACTGCCTGGTCCAGCTCGGTCAGAAAGCCCTGGCCAAGGGTGCCGACATCGCGCTCGCGCAGGGCCACGTCGCCCTCGCCAACCGTGTTGTCACGCTTGAGCGGGCGGGTTACCACAACCACGTCGCGGAACAGCCGCACGGTGGCCGGCACAAACACTGTCCACGGGGCTGCGCTGTCGCAGCGAACCCGCACCGTCACCCGTCCCAGTGGCTGCGCGGGGCTTTCCAGCGAGGCGTCCAGTGGCTGGCTGCACAGCGGCATGCGCAGGCGCGGGTCCAGCGGGTTGACCTGGATTTCGTAACGGCCGGCTGTCTGGGTGGTGGCCAGGTAATCTTCTACGGTGAATTCAAGAAACCCTTGGGTGACACCGATAAGTTGTTCAGGCAAGGTGAACGCGTCCGCTAACGTACGAACGCCGGGCGCCAGCAGGCACAGCGTGGCCAGTAAGCCGGTCAGCAGGCGCGTCAATCGTCGGAAAAATGTCGTTTTCGTGTGCATGACGCTCAAAAAAGCAAAGCCCGTGCCGACTCGCTACCCGAGTTGCAACGAAAGGCTGAAAGATTAAGGAGTCTGGCATGGCGGGTGTTATGGATTCGGTCAACCAGCGCACGCAGCTGGTGGGGCAGAATCGCCTGGAATTGCTGCTGTTTCGCCTCAATGGCGAGCAGCTTTACGGCATCAACGTGTTCAAGGTCAGGGAAGTGCTGCAGTGCCCTGCGCTGACCCTGCTGCCCAAGGCGCACCCGGTGGTGCGTGGCGTTGCCAACATTCGCGGGGCGACCATCCCGATTCTCGACCTGTCGATGGCCACCGGGTTGCGGCCGCTGCAGGAAGACACGCGCAACAGCTTCGTGATCATCACCGAGTACAACACCAAGACCCAGGGCTTCCTGGTGCACTCGGTGGAGCGCATCGTCAACATGAACTGGGAAGAGATCCATCCGCCACCCAAGGGTACTGGCCGTGACCACTACCTGACGGCGGTTACCCGGGTGGACAACCGGATGGTCGAGATCATCGATGTAGAGAAGGTACTGGCCGAAGTGTCGCCATCGTCGGAATCGGTATCGGCCGGGGTGATCGACGCCGAAGTGCAGGACAAGGCCGTACTGATGCGGGTGCTGACCGTCGACGATTCGTCGGTGGCGCGCAAGCAGGTCAGCCGTTGCCTGCAGACCGTGGGGGTGGAAGTGGTGGCGCTCAATGATGGCCGTCAGGCCTTGAACTACCTGCGTCAGCTGGTGGACGAGGGCAAAAAGCCGGAAGAAGAGTTCCTGATGATGATCTCGGACATTGAAATGCCGGAAATGGACGGCTATACGCTAACGGCAGAGATCCGCAGCGACCCGCGCATGCAAAAATTGCACATCTGCCTTCATACTTCGCTTTCCGGGGTGTTCAACCAGGCAATGGTCAAGAAGGTCGGCGCCGATGACTTCCTGGCCAAGTTCAAGCCGGACGACCTGGCCCAGCGGGTGGTCGACCGGATCAAGGCAGCGCATTGAAGCAGCCGGGGGCAGCCCCCCGGCACCAGTGATTGAAAAGAGGCGGCAGTAGTGTCTACGGGTAATTTGGATTTCGAACAGTTCCGGGTATTCCTGGAGAAAGCCTGTGGCATCCTGCTGGGCGAGAATAAGCAGTACCTGGTTTCCAGCCGTCTCAACAAGCTGATGGAGCAACAGGGCATCAAGAGCCTGGGCGAGCTGGTGCAGCGTATCCAGGCCCAGCCGCGCGGCGGTTTGCGCGAGCAGGTGGTGGATGCCATGACCACCAACGAGACCCTGTGGTTTCGCGATACCTACCCGTTCGAAGTGCTGAAGAACAAGGTGATTCCCGAGTTCATCCGCAACAACCCCGGCCAGCGCCTGCGCATGTGGTCGGCGGCGTGTTCGTCGGGGCAGGAGCCGTATTCCATCTCGATGGCCATCGACGAGTTCGAGCGCAGCAACCTGGGCCAGCTGAAGATGGGCGCGCAGATTGTGGCCACTGATCTGTCCGGCACCATGCTCACCAACTGCAAGACCGGTGAGTACGATAGCCTGGCGATTGCCCGCGGCCTGTCGCAGGAGCGCCTGCAGCGCTACTTCGACCCCAAGGGGCCAGGACGCTGGGCGGTGAAACCGGCCATTCGCAGTCGCGTCGAGTTCCGCTCGTTCAACCTGCTCGACAGCTATGCCAGCCTGGGCAAGTTCGACATCGTGTTCTGTCGTAACGTGCTGATCTACTTCTCGGCCCAGGTGAAGAAGGACATCCTGCTGCGCATTCACAGCACCCTGAAACCGGGTGGCTACCTGTTCCTCGGCGCCTCGGAAGCCCTGAACGGGTTGCCGGACCATTACCAGATGGTGCAGTGCAGTCCGGGGATCATTTACCAGGCCAAGTAGGGTTTGCCTTAAGGGTTGTGGTGGCAGTGAAATCGAGCGCCGCCCGCGCGGCGCATCGCGAGCTGCGCTCGCTCCTACGTTTGTTTCGGGCCAGTATTCCTGTAGCAGACGCACGCGACCGTCTTGTTTGTACGACGCGATATCGAGCCATGCGCCAAGGCGTCCGCGCGCAAATCCCCCAGGAATAATTGGCCCGAAACAAACGTAGGAGCGAGCGCAGCTCGCGATGCGCCGCGCGGGCGGCGCTCGATCTCGCAGGCGCAACACCTCTACCGCCAAGCCCTGACGTCAATTTTTTGTTTTGCCGCTTTTGCCACCCACCAATTGCCGCTTTCGCCGCCCAAGGCGGAAGGCCTTTGCCGCTTTTCTGGCATTACCCTGACCCCACCCTACCCAGAAAGCCCGTGTTTCCGGGCTTTGCACGCGTTGGCATAGCCCTTGCTATATCTTGCTCAACGACATTCCGGTCAACCTCTGAAGGTTTCCCCGACATGAGCATCAGTTTCGACAAGGCGCTTGGCATTCACGAAAAGGCACTCGGCTTCCGCGCCCAGCGCGCCGAAGTGCTGGCCAACAACATTGCCAACGCCGACACGCCCAACTACAAGGCGCGTGACATGGACTTTTCTTCGGTGCTCGCCGCCGAAACCAGCAAGCAGCAAAGCGGCCGCTTCGCCATGGACCGTACCAACAGCCGGCACATCGAAGCCGAAGGCCTCGCCATCGCCGCTGACGATACCCTCAAGTACCGCACGCCGCTGCAGCCGTCGATCGACCAGAACACCGTGGACGCGCAGATCGAGCAATCGAACTACACCGAAAACGCCATTGGCTTCCAGGCCAGCTTCACGTTGCTCAACAGTAAATTCAAAGGGCTGGTTTCCGCCCTGCGGGGAGAATGACCATGTCCCTTTCCAGTGTTTTCAACATTGCCGGTAGCGGCATGAGCGCGCAGAACACGCGCCTGAACACCGTGGCGTCGAACATCGCCAACGCCGAGACCGTGTCCTCGAGCATTGACCAGACCTACCGCGCCCGCCATCCGGTGTTCGCTACCACCTTCCAGGACGCACAGGCCGGCAGCAGCCAGTCGCTGTTCGAAGACCAGGGTGAAGCAGGGCAGGGCGTGCAGGTAAAAGGCATCGTCGAAGACCAGAGCACCCTCGAGGCACGTTACGAGCCAAACCACCCGGCGGCGAACAAGGACGGCTACGTCTACTACCCGAATGTCAATGTGGTCGAGGAGATGGCTGACATGATCTCCGCCAGTCGCGCGTTCCAGACCAACGCCGAGCTGATGAATACGGCCAAGAACATGATGCAGAAAGTCCTGACCCTGGGGCAGTGATAGGGAGCCTACATGACCACTACCAATTCCACCTCTGACGTCAGCAGTGCGTACCTGACCTCGCTGCAGAAGCAGACGTCGAAGACCGACAGCAGCACCGGCGCTGCAGGCAGTGCACTGGGCAAGGATGCTTTCCTGCAGTTGCTGGTTACCCAGATGAAAAACCAGAACCCGCTCGATCCGCAGGAAAACGGCGAGTTCGTCGCCCAGCTGGCACAGTTCAGCAGTCTCGAGAGCATGCAATCGCTGAATGATTCGGTGACCTATATCGCGGCAGGGCTGCAGTCCTCCCAGGCCCTGCAGGCTTCATCACTGGTCGGGCGCAATGTGATTGTCCAGACCGACAAGGCTGTGGTCGACACCAGCAAGGATATGAAAGGCACGGTCAACCTGACGTCGTCCAGCACCTCAACCTCGGTGGGCATCTACGACAAGGACGACAAGCTGGTACGCACCCTCGACCTGGGTACTCAGAAAGCCGGCAAGATCGACTTTACCTGGGATGGCAAGAACGAAGACGGCGAAGTGGCGGCGGCAGGTACCTACACCTTCAAGGCTACCGCTTCGATCGACGGCAAGGCCACGGCCATGACCACCAATCTGCCGGCCTCGGTTACCAGTGTGACCATGGGTACCAACGGTTCGGAGATGACACTCAACCTGGCTGGGCTGGGCAGTGTCGCACTTTCCAAAATCCAAAGCATCGGCATCTAGGGCCTGAGCAAAACGACAGGAGTTACACATGTCTTTCAATATCGGCCTTAGCGGCCTCTATGCAGCAAACAAGGCCCTGAACGTTACCGGCAACAACATTGCCAACGTCGCCACCACCGGCTTCAAGTCGTCGCGTGCCGAGTTCGCCGACCAGTACTCCAACTCCATTCGCGGCACCAGTGCCGGCAAGAACGTAGTGGGTACAGGTGTGAAGACTGCCGCCGTGTCGCAGCTGTTCACCCCCGGCAACATCAATGGCACCGGCCAGGCGCTGGACATGGCCATCGATGGCAACGGCTTCTTCGTGATGAACGACAACGGCTCGAAAATCTACACCCGTGCCGGTGCCTTCTACAGCGACAAGGATGGCTATGTGGTCAGCTCGTCGGGCGCCAATCTGCAAGGCTACGCAGTGGATGCCAATGGCAAGATCATCCAGGGTGTGCTGACCAACCTGCAGATCGACACCTCGAACCTGACGCCGAACCCGACCGGACGCATCTCCGAGAACGTCAACCTCAACTCCACCGCCACCGCGCCAACCCAGTCGCCGTTCGATCCGACCAACACCGGCACCTACAACTACACGTTCAATACCGACGTGTACGACAGCCAGGGTAACGCGCACCAGCTGAACCAGTACTTCGTCAAGGATGCCGCCAGCAACTCCTGGACCATGTACACCACCATCGATGGCCGCAACCCGGCTGACCCGACGTCGACCACGCCGCTGGCCAACAAGCTGCCATTCAAGTCTGACGGTACCCTGGATACTGCCGCCATGACCGCCGGCCCGGTAACGGGTGGTCTGACCATCGCAGACAACAAGACCTTTACCCTTAGCAACTGGATCCCGGCGCAGAAGAACGCTGCCGGTGTATGGGGTGCCAACGGTGCTACCGCCAACGTTGCCGGGGTCAACCTGGACATGCTGGGCACCACCCAGTACAACGCCGCTTCCGCCACTACCGCCAAGAGCCAGGACGGCTTTGCCACCGGTGAGCTGTCGGGCCTGACCATCGACGAAAGCGGCAACATGTTCGCCAACTTCACCAACGGCCAGGACAAGGTGATCGGCCAGGTGGCTATCGCCAACTTTGCCAATCTGCAGGGCCTGACCCCGATTGGCGGCACCAGCTGGAAAGAGTCCTACGCTTCGGGCGTGCCGGTGATCGGCGCTCCGGACACTGGTACTCTGGGCCAGATTACCGGCGGCGCGCTGGAAGACTCCAACGTCGACCTGACCGGTGAGTTGGTCAACCTGATCAAGGCGCAAAGTAACTACCAGGCCAACGCCAAGACCATTTCCACCGAAAGCACCATCATGCAGACCATCATCCAGATGACCTGATGGTCGCTTGCTGGTGTGGTTTTGTCTGTAATTGGGGCCGCTATGCGGCCCCAACATCTTGAGGGTTCATGCTCATGAAACGGCTTTCGCTACTGGCCCTGTTTCCCCTTCTGGCCATGGCCTTGCCGCTCTCGGCCGCCCCCGCGCCGTTCTACCAATGGCAAAGCCTGGCCACCGGCCGCTACATGTGCTCGGCCAGCAACCCAGGCGATGGTTGGGTGCGGCATTCCGGCCCCTATAACAACGCTGCTTGCCGCACCAACTGAGCAAGCCCTTGCCGCTGGCGGCAAACATCCGCCGACAAACTGACGTTTGTTGTCCCTTGTCACGCTGAAACCCCCATAAACAGGCAGTTTCAGACTTGGTTCGATTATTGCTTCGAACCCGCTCAGTGACAGCGCGGCAGCGACGCGCAGAGGAGATACTGTGGACAAGTTGCTTTATGTGGCCATGACCGGTGCCAGCCAGAACGCGCTGGCGCAGAAGGCCCACGCCAACAACCTGGCGAACATTTCCACCAACGGTTTTCAGCGTGACCTAGAGCAGGCCCGCTCGATGCCGGTGTTTGGCGACAGCTTTCCGGCGCGCGCCTTTGCCATGACCGAGCGCCCGGCCACCGACTTCAGCGAAGGTCCGTTGGTCGAGACGGGGCGTGACCTGGATGTTGCCGTGACCGGCAAGGGATTCATCGCCGTGCAGGCACCGGACGGCAGCGAGGCTTATGTGCGCACCGGCAGCCTGAACATCGATGCACTCGGCGTTCTGCGTGCTGGCAATGGCATGCCGGTGATGGGCAACGGTGGCCCGATCGCCATCCCGCCAGAGCAGAAAGTGGAGGTGGGCGCCGACGGCACCATCAGCATTCGCTCCATGGGTGAAGACCCGCGGGTGATGGCCGAGGTCGACCGCATCAAGCTGGTCAACCCCGACACCAAAGGCCTGACGAAGGGCCTGGATGGCCTGATCCACACCACCTCCGGCCAGCCGGCCGATGCCGACGTCAACGTGCGGGTGGTGGCAGGCTTCCTGGAAGGCAGCAACGTCAATGCTGTCGAGGAAATGACCTCGGTGCTGGCGCTGTCCCGCCAGTTCGAACTGCACGTCAAGATGATGAACACGGCCAAGGAAGGCGACGAAGCCATGGCTCGGGTTTTGCAAATCGGCTAATCACTTTTGAACGGGTGCCGTAAAACAGGCGCACGAGGAGAACTTACATGCTTCCGGCTCTTTGGGTCGCTAAAACCGGCCTGTCCGCCCAGGACACCAACCTGACGGTCATTTCCAACAACTTGGCCAACGTCTCGACCACCGGTTTCAAACGTGATCGCGCCGAGTTCGCCGACCTGCTCTACCAGATCAAGCGTCAGCCTGGTGCCCAGTCCACCCAGGACAGCGAGCTGCCTTCGGGCCTGCAAGTCGGTACCGGTGTGCGCATTGTCGGCACCCAGAAAAGCTTCGTCGCCGGCAGCCTGCAAACCACCGAAAACCCGCTGGACATGGCGGTCAACGGCCGTGGTTTCTTCCAGATCCTGCAGCCAGACGGCACCGTGTCGTACACCCGTGACGGTACCTTCCACCTGAACTCCGACGGCCAGATCGTCACGGCCAACGGCTACGCCCTGGAGCCTGCGATCGTGGTGCCAAACGACGCGCAGACGTTCACCGTAGGCCAGGATGGTACTGTGTCGATCACCACCGCCGGCAACCCGGCTGCACAGGTGATCGGCAACATCCAGACCGCCGACTTCATCAACCCGGCCGGCCTGCAGGCGATCGGTGACAACCTGTTCCTGGAAACCGCCGCCAGTGGTGCGCCGCAAGTCGGCACCCCCGGCTTGAACGGCTTCGGCACCACCCAGCAGCAGACCCTGGAAAACTCCAACGTCAGCACCGTGGAAGAACTGGTGAACATGATCACCACCCAGCGTGCCTACGAGATGAACTCCAAGGTCATTTCCACCGCCGACCAGATGCTGTCGTTCGTAACCCAGCAGCTCTAAGCCCTGTCACTTCGTTGCACCCGTGAGGTAAGCGTCATGAATCGTCTGTTGTCCGTTTTCGCCCTGGGGGGGGCGGTGTTGCTGGCAGGTTGCGTCGCGCCGACGCCCAAGCCCAACGACCCGTACTACGCGCCGGTGTTGCCGCGCACCCCATTGCCGGCAGCGGCCAACAACGGTTCGATCTACCAGGCCGGGTTCGAGCAGAACCTGTACAGCGACCGCAAGGCGTTCCGGGTGGGTGACATCATCACCATCACCCTCAACGAGAAAACCTCGGCCAGCAAGAACGCGGGCTCGCAGATCCAGAAGAACAGCAAAGCCGACATCGGCCTGACCTCGCTGTTTGGCAGCACACCGAACACCAACAACCCGTTCGGCGGTGGTGACTTGTCGCTGGAAGCCGGCTACAACGGCGAGCGCGCCACCAAAGGCGACAGCAAGGCCACCCAGGGCAACACCCTGACCGGTTCGATTACCGTGACCGTGGCCGAAGTACTGCCCAACGGCATCATCGCCGTGCGCGGCGAGAAGTGGCTGACCCTGAACACCGGCGAAGAGCTGGTGCGCATTGCCGGCATGGTGCGTGCCGACGATATCGCCACCGACAACACCGTGCCGTCCACCCGTGTGGCCGACGCGCGCATCACTTATTCCGGTACTGGCTCGTTCGCCGATGCCAGCCAGCCTGGGTGGCTGGACCGCTTCTTCATCAGCCCGCTTTGGCCTTTCTGAGTACGGATGACCATGTTCAACGTGAGGCAGCTGATTGCCGCAACCCTGCTTCTGTCCTGTGCCTTTGGCGCCCAGGCCGAGCGCCTGAAGGACATTGCCAGCATTTCTGGCGTGCGCTCCAACCAGCTGATCGGTTACGGCCTGGTGGTGGGGCTCAATGGTACGGGTGACCAGACCACCCAGACGCCGTTCACCCTGCAGACCTTCAACAACATGTTGTCGCAGTTTGGCATCAAGGTGCCGGCCGGTTCCGGCAACGTGCAGCTGAAGAACGTGGCGGCGGTGTCGGTGCATGCCGACCTGCCGGCGTTCGCCAAGCCTGGCCAGGTGGTGGACATTACCGTTTCCTCGATCGGTAACTCCAAGAGCCTGCGCGGCGGCAGCCTGCTGATGACCCCGCTCAAGGGTATCGACGGCAACGTCTATGCCATCGCCCAGGGCAACCTGGTGGTGGGCGGCTTTGACGCCGAGGGCCGTGACGGCTCGAAGATCACCGTCAATGTGCCCTCGGCTGGCCGTATTCCGGGTGGAGCCAGTGTCGAGCGCGCAGTACCAAGCGGCTTCAACCAGGGCAATACCCTGACCTTGAACCTCAATCGCCCCGACTTCACCACCGCCAAGCGCATCGTCGACAAGGTCAACGACCTGCTCGGCCCAGGTGTGGCGCAGGCCGTGGACGGTGGGTCGGTGCGGGTCAGTGCGCCGATGGACCCAAGCCAGCGCGTGGATTACCTGTCGATCCTCGAAAACCTCGAAATCGACCCAGGCCAGGCGGTGGCCAAAGTCATCATCAACTCGCGTACCGGCACTATCGTCATTGGCCAGAACGTCAAGGTGTCGCCGGCGGCGGTCACCCATGGCAGCCTGACCGTGACCATTACCGAAGACCCGATTGTCAGCCAGCCGGGGGCCTTCTCCAATGGCCAGACCGCCGTAGTACCGCGTTCGCGGGTCAATGCCGAGCAGGAAGCCAAGCCAATGTTCAAGTTTGGCCCAGGCACCACGCTGGATGAAATCGTCCGCGCGGTGAACCAGGTGGGCGCCGCGCCCGGCGACCTGATGGCGATCCTCGAAGCCCTGAAACAGGCCGGCGCCTTGCAGGCCGACCTGATCGTGATCTGAGGACGGCGCGGATGAACATCAAAAGCCAGGTTTCCGGCAGAGTCGACAGCGGCGCCTATACCGACCTTAACCGCCTGAGTGCCCTCAAGCACGGTGACCGCGACAGCGAAGCCAACGTGCGCAAGGTGGCCCAGGAGTTCGAGTCGCTGTTCATCAGCGAAATGCTCAAGGCCTCACGCAAGGCCAGTGATGTGCTGGCCGACGACAACCCGATGAACACCGAAACGGTCAAGCAGTACCGCGATATGTACGACCAGCAGTTGGCCGTGAGCATGTCCCGTGAAGGGGGGGGTATCGGCTTGCAGGACGTACTGGTGCGTCAGCTGACCAAGGGCCGCAGTGCGTCGGTCAACACCAGCCCGTTCCCGCGCGTCGATAACAGCGGCCCGGCATTGTGGGGCAACAAGGTCGCAGAGCCGGTGCATGCCACGGACGCGTCCACGACCCGCAACGACGTCGCTGCGCTCAACTCGCGGCGCCTGGCCTTGCCGAGCAAGCTCACCGACCGCCTGCTGGCCGGTATCGTGCCGTCGGCGGCCACCACCAATACCGCCGCTGTGCCAGCCCGTGACGGCCAGCAAGTGGCCAAGGCCTTCGCCGTGCCCGACAACGGCCTGCGCATTGTCGGTCGTGCCGTGGCCCAGCCACCGCTGGCGCCGAACAAGGCGTTTGCCGATAGTGATGAATTCGTCGCCACCATGTTGCCGATGGCCGAGCAGGCCGCCAAGCGCATTGGTATCGACCCACGCTACCTGGTGGCCCAGGCCGCGCTGGAAACCGGCTGGGGCAAGTCGGTGATGCGCAACAGCGATGGCAGCAGCAGCCACAACCTGTTCGGCATCAAAGCCACTGGCAGTTGGCAGGGCGAGCAGGCGCGGGCGATCACCAGCGAATTTCGCGACGGCCAGTTCGTCAAGGAAACGGCGGCGTTCCGCAGCTACGACTCGTACCAGGACAGCTTCCACGACCTGGTAAGCCTGTTGCAGAGCAATTCGCGCTATCAAGATGCGCTGGACTCGGCCGATAACCCTGAGCAGTTTGCAAGAGAGCTGCAAAAGGCAGGTTATGCGACCGACCCGGGCTATGCGAAAAAGATCATCAGCATCGCCCAGCAAATGCAGTCAACCCCGCAATACGCCATGGCTGGCAGAACCACGAATCTATAAAAGGACTAAATCATGTCGAGCCTGATTTCGATCGGCCTGAGTGGCCTGAGTGCCAGCCAGGCGGCCTTGTCGGTAACCAGTAACAACATCGCCAACGCCGCGACCAGTGGCTATTCGCGCCAGCAGACGATTCAGGCAGCGGGGGCTTCGCACAACATCGGCGCCGGGTTCCTGGGCACAGGTACCACGCTGGCGGACGTGCGCCGCATCTATAGCTCCTACCTGGATAACCAGCTGCAGACCGCCACCTCGCTGCAGGCCGACTCGGTTGCCTTCCAGGACCAGATCACCAGTATCGACAAGCTGCTGGCCGACCGTGACACCGGCATCAGCTCGGTGCTCACCGCGTTCTTCTCGGCCCTGCAGACTGCAGCGGCCAAACCCGGTGACGTTGCTTCGCGCCAGCTGCTGCTGACGCAAGCGCAAACCCTGAGCAACCGTTTCAATGCGGTGAGCACGCAGCTCACCCAGCAGAACGCCACGATCAACTCCCAGCTCGACACCATGGCCGGCCAGGTCAACAAGCTGACCGCCAGCATTGCCGAGTACAACAAGCAGATCGCCGCGGCCAGCGGCACGGGTAACACCCCCAACAGCCTGCTGGATGCGCGCAGCGAAGCGGTGCGCCAGCTCAACGAGCTGGTCGGTGTTACGGTGCAGGAGCGTGACGGCAATTACGACGTGTACCTGGGCAGCGGCCAGTCGCTGGTCACCGGCAACAAGGCCAACACCCTGTCGGTAGAGCCTGGCGCTGCCGACAAGAGCCAGGCCAGCCTGCGTATCAACTACGAGTCGTTCAGTTCCGATGTGACGTCGGTGGTGACCGGTGGCGCGATCGGCGGCCTGCTGCGCTATCGCCAGGATGTGCTGACGCCGTCGATGAACGAGCTGGGGCGCGTCGCCCTGGTGGTGGCCGACAGCATCAACAGCCAGCTGGGCCAGGGCCTGGATGCCAATGGGCAATTCGGCAGCTCGCTGTTCTCCAGTATCAACAGTGCCACTGCCATTGCCCAGCGCAGCCTGGCTTCGTCGAACAACAGTTCCGGCTCTGGCAACCTGGATGTGACCATCGCCAACAGCGGTGCGCTGACCACCTACGACTACGAGGTCAAGTTCACCAGCGCCAACCAGTACAGCGTGCGCCGTTCTGACGGCACCGACATGGGCAGCTTCGACCTCAACGCCGACCCGGCACCGGTGATCGACGGTTTCAGCCTGTCGCTGAATGGCGGCGGCCTGGCGGCTGGCGACAGCTTCAAGGTGATCCCCACCCGTGCGGCAGCCGGCAGCATCACCACCACCCTGACCGATGCCAACAAGCTGGCCTTCGCCGGGCCGATCAGCGCGACCTCGGGCAGCGGCAACAGCGGCACCGGCACCATCACCCAGCCGACATTGGGTGAATCGCTGGACATCTACGGCGGTGCCGATACTGCGCTGATCCAGCAATCGATTCGCGACTCGATGCCGGTGCGCGTGGTGTTCGACGCCGCCAGCGGTGGCTCCCAGGGGTACAAGCTATTCGATGCCAAAGGCACCCAGATTGGCACCGGCAGCGTGGTGCCGGGTACGGACAATAAACTCTCGATTGCCGTGCCGATGCTCGATGCCGCCGGAAATCCAATCAAGGATGCCAGCGGCAACCCGCGCACATTCGCCGTCGAGACCACCATCGGCGGTAGCCCGGCAGCCAATGACAGCTTTACCTTGTCGTTCAATGCCGACGGCAAGGCCGACAACCGCAACGCCACGGCGCTGCTGGGCCTGCAGACCAAGTCGACGGTGAACACCGGCTCCGGCGGCGGCACCAGTTTCACCTCGGCCTATGCATCGCTGGTCGAGCGTGTGGGCGCCAAGGCCAACCAGGCGACCATCGACACCACCGCGACCGAGGCGGTGCTCAAGAGCGCCAGTGAAAGCCGCAGCGCAGTGTCCGGGGTCAACCTGGACGACGAAGCGGCCAGCCTGGTCAAGTTCCAGCACTACTACACGGCGTCGTCGCAGATCATCAAGGCGGCGCAAGAAACTTTCAGCACCCTGATCAATGCCTTGTAAGGAGTAGACTATCGTGCGTATTTCCACTGCTCAGTTCTATGAGGCCAGCGCCAGTAGCTACTCCAAGAACTTCTCCAGCATGAACAAGACCAACGATCAGGTGACGTCGGGTATTCGTATCCAGACCGCCGCCGACGATCCGGTGGGTGCTGCGCGCCTGCTGCTGCTGCAACAGCAGCAGGCGCTGTTGGACCAGTACAGCGGCAACATCAATACCGTCAGCAATTCCCTGCTGCAGGAGGAGAGCGTGCTCTCCACCATCAACGACGCCATGCAGCGCGCCAGCGAGCTGGCGATTCGCGCCGGTGGCGCTGGGGTTACCGACTCTGATCGCACAGCCATCAGCACCGAGCTGAAAGAGATCGAGGCCAATATCTTCGGTTTGCTCAACTCGCGCGATGCCAACGGCGACTACATGTTTGGCGGCTCCAAAAGCACTACGCCGCCCTATGTGCGCAATTCCGATGGCACCTACAGCTACCACGGCGACCAGACCCAGCTGAGCTTGCAGGTGTCCGATACCCTGAACCTGGCTACCAACGACACGGGTTTCAGCATCTTCGACTCGGCCAGCAACAAGAGCCGCACCCAGTCGACCCTGCTGGTGCCTGCCACCGACGATGGCGTGGTCGGGGTGTCGTCAGGCCTGATGACCTCGAGCACCAGTTACAACAACAGCTTCACGGCAGGCCAGCCATACAAGCTGACCTTCACCAGCGCAACCCAATACACCATCACCGATGCCAATGGCCGGGACGTTACGTCTGAAACCCCTACCAACGGTACATTCGACAGCAAGACGGAAGGGGCCAACCGCATTGCCCTGCGTGGCGTGGAGTTCGAAATCACCGTTACCCTGGAAGAGGGCGCTGATGCCGATGCGGCGGTGGCGGGGCGCGAGTTTTCCCTGGAGGCACGCCCAGACTCGTTCAATGCCACGCGTAACGGCAACAACACGTCCAGTGCCCAGATCACCAGCAGCAGCGTGACCGACGAAGCCGCCTATCGCAGCACCTTCCCCAGCAATGGTGCGGTGATCAAATTCACCGGCCCGGGCGCCTACGAGCTCTATGCTCAGCCGCTGACGGCCGATAGCAAGGCGATAGCCACAGGTACCTTCACTGCACCGTCGCTGACGGTGGCCGGGGTGACCTACCAGGTGTCCGGTTCGCCGGAGGCAGGCGACCAGTTCGCGGTCACTGCCAATACCCACCAGAACCAGAACGTGCTGGAAACCCTCAGCCAGCTGCGTGCTGCGCTGGATACACCGGTGACCGGCGCTGGCGCGGCCAATGCGCTGAAGGACGCGGCGGCCTCGGCAATCGCGAACCTGGCCAGCGCCCGCGAGCAGGTCGACATCACCCGTGGTTCGATTGGTGCCCGTGGCAACTCGCTGGAGATCCAGCGCCAGGAAAACACCAGCCTGGGCCTGGCCAACAAGACCACCCAGAACGCCATCGGTAACACCGACATGTCACAGGCGGCCATCACCCTGACCTTGCAGCAGGCCATGCTTGAGGCCTCGCAGCTGGCCTTCTCGCGCATTTCGCAATTGAGCCTGTTCAACAAGCTCTGATCCGCATTGTCAAAGGCTGGGGCCGCTTCACGGCCCTTCGCGGGTACGCCCGCTCCCACAGGTATTGTGCAGGTTTCAAGCACACTCAATCCTTGTGGGAGCGGGCGTGCCCGCGAAGGGGCGCGAAGCGGCCCCGGCTTTTTCTTCTGGCAAAAATTCCAGTCCCCACATCCTCTGCAAGGCTTTCGTAGCAATTCAATGTGACCAATGAGTCAAAACGGTCATCTTCCCTGTATTCTATGCAGCAGCTGTTGCAGCATTTTGTTACCGGTGCGCAGGCGAGCTCTGCCTTCAACCCTTGGCGGTGACCGCTCCGGTATTTGGCGCCCTCAATTCATCGAGTGGTGGTCTTTGGCTGTTTTCATTGGGAAGCCAGAATGATTGGCATCAAAAGCATCGCGAGTTACGTGCCCACCGCTGGCCTGGACAACTATGTCCAGGGTGCGAAGTTCGGCAAGGACGAAGAGTTCATGTTCGGCAAGATCGGCGCGTCGTTCCTGCCGCGCAAGGCCGCTGAACAGGAAACCTCCGACCTGTGCGTGGAAGCCGCCCAGGCGCTGTTCGCCAGCAACCCCGACCTCGACCCGCAATCGATCGATGCGCTGATCGTGGTCACCCAGAACGGTGACGAAGAAGGCCTGCCGCACACCGCCGCCATCGTCCAGAGCAAACTCGGCCTGTCCACCCGCGTGGCGGCGTTCGACGTGTCGCTGGGCTGCTCCGGCTACGTGTATGGCCTGTATGCGATCAAAGGCTTCATGGAGGCGGCAGGGCTGAAGAATGGCCTGCTGATCACCGCCGACCCGTATTCGAAGATCGTCGACCCGGAAGACCGCAACACCACCATGCTGTTCGGCGATGCCGCCACGGCGACCTGGATGGGTGAAGATGCAGTGTGGAACCTCGGCCAGGCGCGTTTCGGCACTGACGGTTCCGGTGCCGAGCACCTGAAAGTCACGGATGGCAAGTTCTTCATGAACGGCCGCCAGGTGTTCAACTTTGCTCTGGTCAAGGTGCCGGCGCACCTGCACGAGCTGCTGGATGCCAGTGGCCTGACGTCGTCGGATATCGATGCCTTCTGCATTCACCAGGGCAGCGCGGCGATTGTCGACGCCGTGGCGCGACGCTTCGAAGAGCAGCACCCGGAAAAGTTCGTAAAAGACATGCTGGAAACCGGCAATACCGTGTCCTCCAGCGTGCCGCTGCTGCTGCAGAAGCACATGCTCGACGGCAGCTGGAAGCGCGTGGCGATCAGCGGCTTTGGTGTGGGTCTGTCGTGGGGCTCGGCCATCCTGTATCGCGACTGATTGATTCGAGGTTCAAAAAAGCGCCGAGCAGGCTACCTGCTCGGCGCTGTTTTTTATGCTCATCAGTCGGTCGGAGAGAGGTTTTGACGCCAATAAACTGGCCTTAACCCCTTGATTTCTAGGGGCTGGCCCCATGCCAGCATTTTTTTTCGAAAAAGCCCTCAAGCAACCCGCGCACCCGACGATAACTATTACGAAGGTTCTCTAGGCCAATCCGGCGGTTGCCAAGGCCGGAAGCCGCAGTACCCATCCAACGAGGATTTCGTCATGGCTTTAACTGTAAACACCAACATTGCGTCGATCACCACCCAAGGCAACCTGACCAAGGCCAGCGTTGCCCAGACCACTTCGATGCAGCGTCTGTCCTCGGGTCTGCGCATCAATAGCGCTAAAGACGACGCTGCCGGCCTGCAGATCAGCAACCGTCTGACCAGCCAGATCAACGGCCTGGGCCAGGCTGTGAAGAACGCCAACGACGGTATCTCGATTGCCCAGACCGCTGAAGGCGCAATGCAGGCTTCGACCGACATCCTTCAGAAAATGCGTACCCTGGCACTGTCCTCGGCTACTGGCTCCTTGAGCGCCGACGACCGTAAGTCGAACAACGACGAATACCAAGCTTTGACTGCAGAACTGACCCGTATCTCGCAGACCACCACCTTCGGTGGTCAGAAGCTGCTGGACGGTTCTTATGGCACCAAGGCCATTCAGGTTGGTGCAAATGCCAACGAAACGATCAACCTGTCGCTGGAGAACGTGGCAGCAAATCAGATCGGTTCCCAGCAGGTGAAGAGTGTTACAGCCTCTCCGAAAACAACTGGTCTGACTGGCGGTACTCTTACTGTAACAGGTAATGGTCAGAGTGAGGACTTCGCGGTTAAAGCTGGCGCCTCTGCAAAAGAAATCGCCAAAGGTCTTAATGGTATCATTGGTGGTCTTACCGCCACTGCTAGTACTGAGGTTAGCTTCACTGTTGATGCAGCTGCTTCAACCGCACCAGCAGATTTCACGATTACTGTGGGTGACCAAGACGTCAAACTGCTGGGCGTGAGGGACACGGCTTCGCTTGCTGATCAGCTGAAGTCCAACTCCGCGAAATTGGGCATTAGCGTTAACTATGATGAAAGCAATGGCTCGCTTTCCATCAAGTCTGACACTGGTGAAAACGTTGCTTTCTCTGACACCAACGCTGGTGCCACTGCTGCAATTAAAGTTGCAAGCAAAGGCGGTGATGGCCTCTATAGCGGTGCTGTAGCGATTGCTGACACAATGATCGCTACTGGTGCAGTATCTCTGGATTCTGCGAAAGGCTATTCTTTGACCAGTACTGGTACAGCAGTTACTGAGCTGTTTGGCGCGAAAGGCACTTCTGAAAAAACTACTATTGCCCAAACTGATGTAACCGACGCAACCAAGGCACAAAACGCCCTGGCCGTTATCGACAAAGCCATCGGCTCCATCGACAGCGTCCGTTCGGGCCTGGGTGCTACCCAGAACCGTCTGCAGACCACCGTCGACAACCTGCAGAACATCCAGAAGAACTCCACTGCTGCCCGCTCCACCGTGCAGGACGTAGACTTCGCTTCGGAAACTGCCGAGCTGACCAAGCAGCAGACTCTGCAACAGGCTTCGACCGCAATCCTGTCGCAGGCTAACCAGCTGCCATCTTCGGTCCTGAAACTGCTCCAGTAATTCAGGCGCCTGAGTAAAGGGTGAAAGGGCGCGTTTACGTGCCCTTTTGCCCTTTTTGACATGAGGAGTTCGAAACATGGACATGAGTGTCAAGCTGAGCCAGGTGTATCCGTCCGTGTTACCCCAGGCGCCAGTAGCTGATCGGGACCCTGCTGCACCTGCCAAAGTGCAGGAAGCCGCTGCACCCGAAAAACAGCCACACTCGCGCGAAGACCTGGAAAAGGCGGTTGGCGAGATTCGTGATTTCGTGCAATCGAGCCAGCGACAGCTGGATTTTTCCATCGATGATTCCACCGGTCGGGTCGTGGTCAAGGTAATTGCCACCCAGTCCGGCGAGGTGATCCGGCAGCTTCCGTCGGAACTTGCGCTGAAACTGGCGCAAAGCCTCAGTGAAGCCAGCAGCCTGCTGTTCGATGATCAGGCATAGGCTGGCATGATTTTTGTTGCTGTCGACCCTTTGATGGATTTGTCCGCCAAGGATCCGGCAGCTACTGAACAAGGAGAGCAATGATGGCAGGTACAACAGTCAGCGGTATTGGCTCGGGCATCGATACCCAGGCGATCGTCGAATCCCTGGTAGCCGCGCAAAAGGCGCCGAAGCAAGCGCAGATCAATACCCAAACGCTGAAGGCAACCACCACGTTGTCCTCTATTGGCAAGATTCAGGCGGCTCTGGACGCGTTCCGCGGCGCCCTGACCAACATGACCGATACCAACAGCTTTGGTGGCCTCAGCCTGAAGTCTTCTGATGAGAAAGTCGCGACAGTGACCATGGGCACGGGCGCTGCCAACGGCTCGTTCAAGTTGATTGTCGACAAGTTGGCGACCGCGTCAAAAGTGTCGACCAAGGTTTACGCCAATGGTGCGGGTTCGGTAGTAAACCCCGGCAGTACGCCGACCACCTTGACGATGACTCAGAATGGCAAGGCCCACGATCTCAGCGTTCCTGCCGGAGCAACCTTGCAGCAGGTGCGTGACAGCATCAATAGTCAGTTTGGTACGGCAGGTCTGAGTGCCAACGTACTGACGGATGCCAATGGCTCTCGTTTGATCATCACCTCGACCAATATGGGTGTAGGCTCGGACATTACCCTTTCGGGTAACTCGGGTATCGATACTGACTACACCGTGGTCGACGAGCCTGCAGACGCCGAATATACACTTGACGGCATCGCCATGAAGTCCAAGACCAACGACATCACTGATGCCGTAAGCGGTCTGAACATCAAATTGGTGGGAACTTCGCCGAAAAGTACCAGTGGTGAAGTCACGGCGACCATTCTCTCGCTGACTACCAGCTCCACCACGTTGAAGTCGGGCTTGAAAGGTTTCATCGATACCTACAACGCCTTGCTCACAGTGATGAACGCAGAAACCAAGGTCACCAAGAACGCCGACGGCACCATGACTGCCGCGGCGCTGACCGGTGATGCCACCATGCGCACGTTGATGACTTCCATTCGTGAAGAGCTCAATGCAGTATCCGGCAACGGTACCCTGAAGTCGCTCGCAGCCTTCGGTGTTACCTCTGCTCAGGATGGCGGTGCGCTTAGTCTCGATGACAAGAAGTGGGACAAGGCTGCCGCCACCAATGCTGCGGACCTGACCAGTATCTTCAATGGCAAGGACGGCCTGTTGGCACGCCTGCAAAAGGTCACCGAGCCTTTCGCCAAAGCCAGTACCGGTACCCTCGCCGAGCGCTCCAAGGTTTTGAGCGAAAGCCTGACCAAGCTCAAGACCGAGCAGGACACCCTGGACGCCCGTATGGAAGCCCTGCAGAAGAGCCTGCAGGACAAGTACAACAACATGGATACCCTGGTCACCCAGCTGCGCCAGCAGCAGAGTTCAGTGCTCAGCACCCTCAATGCACTGAACAAGTCGAACAGCGACGATTAATCCGTGAACATTGCATGAAGTGCGGGCATCATGCCCGGCTTCATGTCATCGGCCGGTAAAGTTTTTCGCCGCCTGCCCGATACAAGGAATATCTCCCCCTTAAGCCTGCCCGTCACGAGGTCGCAAGATGAATCCCATGAGAGCCCTTCGTCAGTATCAGAAGGTCAATTCCCATGCCCAGATTTCCGAAGCCACGCCCCATCGCCTGGTGCAGATGCTGATGGAAGGTGGCCTCGATCGCATGGCTCAGGCCAAGGGTGCCATGGCGCGCGGTGATATTGCGGAGAAGGGCCTGATGCTCGGCAAGGCGATCGACATCATCATCGGTCTTCGCGACGGCCTGCAGCCCGAAAAAAGCGAAAACCCAGAGGCTGTAGAGAAACTCGATGCCCTTTACGTCTACATGACCAATCGCCTGATGCAGGCCAACCTCGACAACGATGCCGGCATTATCGATGAAGTTGCCCAGCTGCTGATTACCGTGAAAAGCGGTTGGGACGGCATTGCCGATGCCCAGCCTGCCAGCTGACGGCAAGGAGATTACCGTGACCGCACTGCAACGCCTCGATGACACCTGCGATGCCCTGATCGGCGCCTTGGGTGAGCGTGACTGGGAAGCCATTGCCAAACTGGATGTGGCGTGCCGTACATGCATCGACGAGGTGCTGGAAACCCACGCGATGGACCAGGCGTTGCTGCGCGAGAAGCTGGAAGGGGTGCTGCAGGTCTACCGCAACCTGATCGACGTGACAACCGGTGAACGCCAGGCAATTGCCGAAGAGATGATGCAGATCAATCAAGCGAAAAATGCTTCGAAGGTTTACCATCTGTTCAGTTAAGATGCGCACAACTTAACAAAAGGCGCCATAAATTTGACTGTGTGGCCCTTTTTGACTTTACTAGTGGCTGTTTTCGAATTTCAGACGTCCGAACACTGACCATTCAGTCGGAATGATGTCGAGCATGCCCCTGCAGGGCGCCGATATGACTAGGGAAGTTGCTATTGCATGTGGCGTGAAACCAAGATTCTGCTGATCGATGACGACAGCGCGCGCCGCCGCGACCTTGCGGTGGTGCTGAACTTCCTCGGCGAAGAAAACCTCGCGTGCGCCAGCCATGACTGGCAGCAGGCGGTCGAGCCATTGTCCTCGAGCCGCGAAGTGCTGTGCGTGCTCATCGGTACCGTAAATGCTCCGGGCAATCTTGTTGGGCTACTTAAGACAGTGGCTGCCTGGGATGAGTTCCTTCCGGTTCTGCTTTTAGGTGAAATTTCTTCGGCCGAGCTGCCGGAAGACCTTCGCCGCCGTGTGCTTTCCAACCTGGAAATGCCGCCAAGCTACAGCCAGCTGCTGGATTCACTGCACCGTGCCCAGGTCTACCGCGAAATGTACGACCAGGCGCGCGAGCGTGGCCGCCAGCGCGAGCCCAATCTGTTCCGCAGCCTGGTCGGCACCAGCCGTGCCATCCAGCATGTGCGGCAGATGATGCAGCAAGTAGCCGACACCGATGCCAGCGTGTTGATCCTGGGCGAGTCGGGCACGGGCAAGGAAGTGGTGGCGCGTAACCTGCACTACCACTCCAAGCGCCGCGAAGCGCCGTTCGTGCCGGTCAACTGTGGCGCGATCCCGGCCGAGTTGCTGGAAAGCGAGCTGTTCGGCCACGAGAAGGGTGCCTTTACCGGTGCGATCACCAGCCGTGCCGGGCGTTTCGAGCTGGCCAACGGCGGTACCTTGTTCCTTGATGAAATTGGCGACATGCCGTTGCCGATGCAGGTCAAGCTGCTGCGTGTGCTGCAGGAGCGTACCTTCGAACGCGTGGGTAGCAACAAGACCCAGAGCATCGATGTGCGCATCATCGCCGCGACGCACAAGAACCTCGAGACCATGATCGAGGACGGCACCTTCCGTGAAGACCTGTATTACCGCCTGAACGTGTTCCCGATCGAGATGGCGCCGTTGCGTGAGCGGGTGGAAGACATCCCGCTGCTGATGAACGAGCTGATCTCGCGCATGGAGCACGAGAAGCGCGGTTCCATCCGCTTCAACTCTGCCTCGATCATGTCGCTGTGCCGCCACGGCTGGCCGGGTAACGTGCGTGAGCTGGCCAACCTGGTCGAGCGCATGGCGATCATGCACCCGTACGGGGTGATTGGCGTGTCCGAGTTGCCGAAGAAGTTCCGCTACGTCGATGATGAAGACGAGCAGATGGTCGACAGCCTGCGCAGCGACCTGGAAGAGCGCGTGGCGATCAATGGCCATACGCCGAACTTCAGCAACCATGCCATGCTGCCGCCAGAAGGGCTCGACCTGAAAGACTACCTCGGTAGCCTGGAGCAGGGCCTGATCCAGCAGGCGCTGGACGATGCCAACGGTATCGTTGCGCGCGCGGCTGAACGTTTGCGCATTCGCCGGACCACCCTGGTCGAGAAGATGCGCAAGTACGGCATGAGCCGCCAGGGCGGCGAGGACCAGGCAGAGGACTGATGTTGGGGTGGGTTGTTCGCCTTGGGTTTTGTGGTGAGGCGGAAATCGAGCGCCGTCCGCGCGGCGCATCGCGAGCTGCGCTCGCTCCTACGTTTGTTTTCGGCCAGTAACGCCTGTGGCAGGCGCGCGCGACCGCCTTGTTTGTAGGGCGTAATGTCGCGCCATGCGCCAAGGCGTCCGCGCGCAAATCCCCCCAGGAGCAATTGGCCCGAAATAAACGTAGGAGCGAGCGCAGCTCGCGATGCGCCGCGTGGGCGGCGCTCGATTTCCGCCCTGTCACAAAACCCAAGTCATACCCAAAGCCCCCATCCCCGGCACGGCTATTGCTACAACGCTGGCACCATACCGTTTTTATGACGGTCAGCCACGCGAGAGAGCACGATGCCCCAGGCCGCCCACGTATCCCTAGCCCCCGACCAGCAGGGGCAAACCCCGGTGGAACAGGAAAGCCGCCAGGGTGTCGAGCAAGCCTTCGCCTTGTTCAATCAGGTGTCCAGCCAGTTGAGCCAGTCCTATAGCCTGCTCGAAGCCCGGGTCAGCGAGCTCAAGGGCGAGTTGGCCGTGGTCAGTGCCCAGCGCATCGACGAACTCGGCGAGAAGGAACGCCTGGCCAACCGCCTGCAAAACCTGCTGGACCTGCTGCCTGGCGGGGTGATCGTGATCGACGGCCAGGGCCTGGTGCGTGAAGCCAACCCGGCTGCCTGCGAGTTGCTCGGTGAGCCGCTGATTGGCCAGTTGTGGCGCCAGGTGATCGCTCGCAGCTTTGCCCCGCGCAAGGACGATGGCCACGAAGTCTCGTTGCGCGACGGCCGTCGCCTGTCGATCGCCACCCGTTCGCTGGACGCCGAGCCCGGCCAACTGGTGCTGCTCAATGACCTGACTGAAACCCGTCGCCTGCAAGACCAGCTGGCGCGCCACGAGCGGTTGTCGTCGCTGGGGCGTATGGTCGCTTCGCTGGCGCATCAAATCCGTACGCCGCTGTCGGCAGCCATGCTGTACGCCAGTCATCTGGCCGATAGCGAGCAACAGCTGAGCGCGGAAACCCGCCAGCGCTTTGCCGGCACCCTGAAGGAACGTCTGCACGAACTCGAGCACCAGGTGCGCGACATGCTGGTGTTCGCCCGTGGCGAGCTGCCGCTGGGTGATCGGGTTACTCCGAAAGCCTTGTTCCAGGCGCTGCAGCAGGCGGCCCAGGTGCATGTGCAGGGGCATGCCGTGCGCTGGCAGTGTGACAGCCACCTGGGTGAGCTGCTGTGCAACCGCGACACCCTGGTGGGGGCCTTGCTCAACCTGGTCGAAAATGCCCTGCAGGCCAGCGACGGGCCGGCACGGCTGAAGGTGCACGTGTATCGCCGTGAACGCACCTTGCACCTGTGCGTCAGCGATGCTGGCTGCGGTATCGATGCCGATTTGCTCGGCCGCCTGGGTGAGCCGTTCCTGACCACCAAGGCCACCGGTACCGGTTTGGGCCTGGCCGTGGTCAAGGCCGTGGTGCGCGCACACCACGGCAGGATCAGCCTGCGTTCGAAAGTGGGCCGTGGTACTTGCGTGCGGGTAGAGCTGCCCTTGATCGACGGGCAATTGGCGGAGGGGGTGTGATGGCAATCAAGGTGCTGCTGGTCGAGGACGACCGCGTATTGCGCCAGGCGCTGGGCGATACCCTGGAAATCGGCGGTTTCGCCTACCAGGCGGTGGGCAGTGCCGAAGAAGCGCTGGACGTCGTGCTGGATGACGCCTTCAGCCTGGTGGTCAGTGACGTGAACATGCCCGGCATGGACGGGCACCAGTTGCTCAGCCAGCTGCGCCGCCAGCAACCGCAGTTGCCGGTGTTGCTGATGACCGCGCACGCCGCCGTCGAGCGTGCGGTCGAGGCGATGCGCCAGGGCGCTGCCGACTACCTGGTCAAGCCGTTCGAGCCCAAGGCGCTGCTCAGCCTGGTCGAGCGGCATGCCGCCGGGCGCGTGACCGGCGAAGAAGGGCCGGTGGCCTGCGAGCCGGCCAGCCGCCAGTTGCTGGAGCTGGCCGCCCGGGTGGCGCGCAGCGACTCGACCGTGCTGATTTCCGGCGAGTCCGGTACTGGCAAGGAAGTGCTGGCGCGCTACATTCACCAGCAGTCGCCCCGTGCCGCGCAGCCCTTCGTCGCGATCAACTGTGCGGCGATCCCCGACAATATGCTTGAGGCTACTCTGTTCGGTCACGAGAAGGGCGCCTTCACCGGCGCTATCGCTGCCCAGGCCGGCAAGTTCGAACAGGCCGAAGGTGGCACGTTGCTGCTCGACGAGATCTCGGAGATGCCCATGGCCTTGCAGGCCAAGCTGCTGCGTGTGCTGCAGGAGCGCGAGGTGGAGCGGGTAGGCGGGCGCAAGCCGATCAGCCTCGACATACGTGTACTGGCCACCACCAACCGTGACCTGGCGGGCGAGGTGGCGGCCGGGCGCTTCCGCGAAGACCTGTACTATCGCCTGTCGGTGTTTCCGCTGGCCTGGCGCCCGCTGCGCGAGCGCCCAGGCGACATCCTGCAACTGGCCGAGCGCCTGTTGGCGCGGCATGTGGCCAAGATGAAGCATGCCCCGGTGCGCCTCTCGCCCGCGGCCCGGGCCTGCCTGCAGGCGCACGCCTGGCCAGGCAACGTGCGCGAACTGGACAACGCCCTGCAGCGGGCGCTGATCCTGCAGCAAGGTGGGGTGATTGAGGCGGCGGATTTTTGTCTGGAGGGCGCCATTCCATTGTCGGCCGGCACCGAGCCATCACCTGGGGTGGTTACTGAGGCCAGCGGACTGGGTGATGACATGCGCCGCCACGAGTACCAGATGATCATCGACACCCTGCGTGCCGAGCGCGGCCGCCGCAAGGAGGCAGCCGAGCGCCTCGGGATCAGCCCGCGCACCCTACGCTACAAGCTGGCGCAGATGCGTGACGCCGGGTTCGATGTAGAAGCCAGCCTGTTCGGCTGAAGAGCTTTGGGGCCGCAAAGCGGACCCCAATTGCTTGGCTCACATACATAGGCTGGCACCTTTGTTGCTTTACGTAGGCTATCCGCCGCATGAGTGTCAAAAAAATGCGGCTGCAGGGAGAGAGAAGGGTCATGAGCCAAGGTGTTGAATTCAATCGTCTGATGTTGGACATGCGGGCCATGCAGGCCGATGCCATGTCGTTGCAGAAGGTTACTGCTGCCCCAGAGCTGGCGCCGGGGCAAAGTACCTTTGCCGACATGCTCGGCCAGGCCATCGGTAAGGTGCATGAGACTCAGCAGGCCTCGACCCAGCTGGCCAATGCCTTCGAAATCGGCAAGAGCGGCGTCGACCTGACCGACGTGATGATCGCTTCGCAAAAGGCCAGCGTGTCGATGCAGGCCCTGACCCAGGTGCGCAACAAGGTAGTCCAGGCGTACCAGGACATCATGCAGATGCCGGTTTGAGGACGGATGTAAACCATGGCTGAAGCAGTCGTCGACAACCCCCCTGCCAAGACTGGCGCGCCAGCGGCCAAGCGGCCGCTGCCCGGTATGTCGTTCCTGGAAAACATCGCACAGATGCCCATGCTGCGGCAGATCGGCCTCATGGTCGGCCTGGCGGCCAGCGTGGCGATCGGCTTTGCTGTGGTGCTGTGGTCGCAACAACCCGATTATCGTCCGTTGTACGGCAGTCTGTCGGGCATGGACACCAAGCAGGTCATGGACACCCTGGCCGCTGCTGATATCCCTTATAACGTGGAACCCAACTCGGGTGCTCTGCTGGTCAAAGCCGACGATCTCTCCCGTGCGCGCCTGAAGCTGGCCGCCGCCGGGGTGGCGCCGAGCGACGGCAACGTGGGTTTCGAGCTGCTCGACAAGGAGCAGGGCCTGGGCACCAGCCAGTTCATGGAGGCCACCCGCTACCGCCGCAGCCTGGAAGGTGAGCTGGCGCGTACTGTTTCCAGCCTGAACAATGTCAAGGGTGCACGCGTGCACCTGGCCATCCCGAAAAGCTCGGTATTCGTGCGCGATGAACGCAAGCCCAGCGCCTCGGTGCTGGTCGAGCTGTACCCGGGCCGTGCCCTGGAAGCCGGGCAGGTGATGGCCATCGTCAACCTGGTCGCCACCAGCGTGCCAGAGCTGGACAAATCACAGGTCACCGTGGTCGACCAGAAGGGCAACCTGCTGTCCGAACAGATCCAGGACTCCGCGCTCACCCAGGCCGGCAAGCAGTTCGACTACAGCCGCCGGGTGGAAAGTATGCTTACCCAGCGTGTGCACAACATCCTGCAGCCCGTGCTGGGCAACGACCGCTACAAGGCCGAAGTGTCGGCGGACCTGGACTTCAGTGCGGTGGAGTCCACCTCCGAGCAGTTCAACCCCGACCAGCCAGCGCTGCGTAGCGAGCAATCGGTCGATGAACAACGCGCCAGCAGCCAAGGGCCGCAAGGTGTGCCCGGCGCACTGAGCAACCAGCCACCTGGCGCGGCCTCGGCCCCGCAAACCACCGGTGGCGCTGCCACCCCGGCTGCGGCCATTCAGCCTGGCCAGCCGCTGGTGGATGCCAACGGCCAGCAGATCATGGACCCGGCCACCGGCCAGCCGATGCTCGCGCCGTACCCGTCGGACAAACGCCAGCAAAGCACCAAGAACTTCGAACTGGACCGTTCCATCAGCCACACCCGCCAGCAACAAGGGCGTATGACCCGCCTGTCGGTGGCCGTGGTGGTGGACGATCAGGTCAAGATCGACCCGGCCACTGGCGACAGCACGCGCGCGCCGTGGGGCGCCGAGGACCTGGCGCGCTTTACTCGCCTGGTGCAGGACGCCGTGGGCTTCGATGCCAGCCGTGGCGACAGCGTGACGGTGATCAACGTGCCATTCGCCGCCGACCGTGGCGAAGAAATTGCCGATATCGCCTTCTATCAGCAGCCGTGGTTCTGGGACATCGTCAAGCAGGTGCTGGGCGTGGTGTTCATCCTGGTGCTGGTATTCGGTGTGCTGCGACCAGTGCTGAACAACATCACGGGGGGCGGCAAGCAGGCTGCCTCGGATAGCGACATGGAGCTGGGCGGCATGGTGGGGTTGGATGGCGAATTGGCCAACGACCGCGTCAGCCTGGGTGGCCCGACAAGCATTCTGCTGCCTAGCCCGAGCGAGGGTTACGAGGCACAGCTCAACGCAATCAAAGGCCTGGTGGCCGAAGACCCGGGCCGTGTCGCCCAGGTCGTGAAAGACTGGATCAACGCCGATGAGTGATAACCGAGCCGTTACCGCCAAGCTGAGCCGCGTCGACAAAGCGGCGATCCTTCTGCTCTCGCTGGGCGAGACCGATGCGGCCCAGGTGCTGCGGCACATGGGGCCCAAGGAGGTGCAGCGGGTGGGCGTGGCCATGGCGCAGATGGGCAATGTGCACCGTGACCAGGTGGAACAGGTGATGAGCGAGTTCGTCGACATCGTCGGCGATCAGACCAGTCTGGGCGTGGGGTCCGATGCCTACATCCGCAAGATGCTCAACCAGGCCTTGGGCGAGGACAAGGCCAATGGCTTGGTCGACCGCATCCTGCTCGGTGGCAACACCAGTGGCCTGGACAGCCTGAAGTGGATGGAGCCGCGTGCTGTCGCCGACGTGATCCGCTATGAGCACCCGCAGATCCAGGCCATCGTGGTGGCGTACCTCGACCCGGACCAGGCCGGTGAAGTGCTGAGCAACTTCGACCACAAAGTGCGGCTGGACATCGTCCTGCGCGTGTCGTCGCTGAACACTGTGCAGCCAGCGGCGTTGAAAGAGCTGAACCAGATCCTCGAGAAGCAGTTCTCGGGCAACTCCAACGCGGCGCGCACCACCCTGGGCGGCATCAAGCGTGCTGCCGACATCATGAACTTCCTCGACAGCTCCGTGGAAGGTGCATTGATGGACGCGATCCGCGAAATCGACAGCGACCTGTCGGAGCAGATCGAAGACCTGATGTTCGTCTTCAACAACCTGGCCGACGTCGACGATCGCGGTATCCAGGCGCTGTTGCGCGAAGTGTCGTCCGACGTGCTGGTGGTGTCGCTCAAGGGCGCCGACGAGCGGGTCAAGGACAAGATCTTCAAGAACATGTCCAAACGTGCTTCGGAGCTGCTGCGCGACGACCTGGAGGCCAAGGGGCCGGTACGGGTCAGCGATGTGGAAACGGCACAGAAGGAAATCCTTACCATTGCCCGACGTATGGCCGAGGCTGGCGAGATCGTGCTCGGCGGCAAAGGCGCCGAGGAAATGATCTAGGTTTTTCGCGATCTGCCCGCCTACGCAGTCCCCTGTGGGAGCGGGTTTACCCGCGAAGGCGTCAGGCCAGGAGATAGAGGTTGTCGCTGCCGACGCATTCGCGGGTAAACCCGCTCCCACAGGGATTGCGACGGCTGCGCATGGTTTTGAGTACCTGAAAACATGTCCAGCAAAGAACACCACCCCAGCGACCTGATCCGCGCCCGCGACCTTGAGGGCGTGGACGTGTGGGCGCTGCCCAGCTTCGACCCGGAACCGGAGCCCGAACCGGAGCCTGAGCCTGAACCCGAGGTCATCGAGGAAGTCGAGGAAGTGCCGCTGGAAGAAGTCCAGCCGCTGACCCTGGAAGAACTCGAAGCGATCCGGCAAGAGGCCTACAACGAGGGCTTTGCCACCGGTGAGCGCGAAGGTTTTCACAGCACCCAGCTCAAGGTTCGACAGGAGGCCGAAGAGGCTCTGAAGGCCAAGCTCGAAAGCCTTGACCGGCTGATGGCCAACCTGATGGAGCCGATCGCCGAGCAGGACACGCAGATCGAGAAAACACTGGTGCATCTGGTGGCCCACATGACGCGCCAGGTGATCGGCCGCGAGCTGCGCAGCGACTCCAGCCAGATCACCCAAGTGCTGCGCGAAGCGCTCAAGCTGCTGCCCATGGGTGCAGACAATATCCGCATCCACCTCAGCCCGCAGGATTTCGAGCTGGCCAAGGCCCTGCGCGAACGCCATGAGGAAAGCTGGCGGCTGCTGGAAGACAGTGCACTGCTGCCAGGCGGTTGCCGTATCGAGACGCTTCACAGCCGTATCGATGCAACCATGGAAACGCGCATCGAAAAAGCCGTGGCACAACTGTTCGACCAATTGCACGACCACGCACTGCACCCGGCAGCGCCGGATATGGCGGTAGATCTGGCCAGCCCGGTGGATACTTCTGATGCGCCTTGAACGCACCAGCTTCGGCAAGCGCCTGGGCAGTTATGCCGAGGCCATCGAGCTGCCGGTCCAGCCCGTCGTCGAAGGCCGCCTGCTGCGCATGGTCGGGCTCACCCTGGAGGCCGAAGGCCTGCGTGCTGCGGTGGGCAGCCGTTGTCTGGTGATCAACGACGACAGTTACCACCCGGTGCAGGTCGAGGCCGAAGTCATGGGCTTTGCCGGGCCCAAGGTGTTCCTGATGCCGGTGGGCAGCATCGTCGGTATTGCACCGGGCGCGCGGGTGGTGCCGCTGGACGACGGCGGACGTCTGCCCATGGGTATGAGCATGCTCGGCCGCGTGCTCGACGGTGCCGGCCGCGCGCTGGATGGCAAGGGTGGGATGAAGGCCGAGGACTGGGTGCCGATGGACGGCCCGGTGATCAACCCGCTTAACCGCGACCCCATCAGCAAGCCGCTGGACGTGGGTATTCGCAGCATCAATGGTCTGCTTACCGTTGGCCGTGGCCAGCGGTTGGGCCTGTTTGCCGGTACCGGCGTGGGTAAATCGGTGCTGCTGGGCATGATGACTCGCTTCACCGAAGCCGAAATCATCGTGGTTGGGCTGATCGGTGAGCGGGGCCGCGAAGTGAAGGAGTTCATCGAGCATATCCTCGGTGAAGAGGGCCTCAAGCGCTCGGTGGTGGTGGCGTCGCCGGCCGACGATGCGCCGCTGATGCGTCTGCGCGCGGCCATGTACTGCACGCGCATCGCCGAGTACTTCCGCGACAAGGGCAAGAATGTGCTGTTGCTGATGGACTCCTTGACCCGTTTCGCCCAGGCCCAGCGGGAAATCGCCCTGGCCATCGGCGAACCCCCGGCCACTCGCGGTTACCCGCCATCGGTGTTCGCCAAGCTGCCCAAGCTGGTGGAGCGGGCGGGCAATGGCGAGCCGGGCGGTGGATCGATTACGGCGTTCTATACCGTGCTGTCAGAGGGCGACGACCAGCAGGACCCGATCGCCGACTCGGCGCGGGGCGTGCTTGACGGTCACTTTGTGCTGTCGCGCCGGTTGGCCGAGGAAGGCCATTACCCGGCCATCGACATCGAAGCGTCGATCAGCCGGGTCATGCCCCAGGTGGTCGATGCCGATCATTTGCGTCAGGCGCAGAAGTTCAAGCAACTGTGGTCGCGCCTGTCGCAAAGCCGCGACCTGATTAGCGTGGGTGCCTACGTGGCCGGCGGTGATCCGGAGACCGACCTGGCCATCGCCTTGCAATCGAAGCTGGTGGAGTTTCTGCGCCAAGGGCTGCACGAGAATGTGGGCATGGCGCAGAGCCGCGAACAGCTGGGGGCGATTTTCACGCCCCCGGCAGGCTGATAAGCCATGGCGCTGCCCGGACGCGCCGCGCGTCTGGCGCCGGTGGTGGACATGGCCGAGGAGGCCGAGCGTAAGGCCGCTCAGCGCCTAGGGCACTTCCAGCAGCAGGTGGCCACGGCCCAGGCCAAGTTGGCCGAGTTGGAGCGTTTTCGCGAGGACTACCAGCTGCAGTGGATCAACCGTGGCGGGCAGGGCGTGAATGGCAGCTGGCTGGTCAACTACCAGCGTTTTCTGGGGCAGCTGGAAACGGCCATGACCCAGCAGCGTCAGAGCCTGGTGTGGCACCAGAACAACCTCAACAACGCCCGTGGTACCTGGCAGCAGGCCTATGCCCGGGTGGAGGGATTGCGCAAGCTGGTGCAGCGTTACAGGGACGAAGCCCGGCGAGCCGAGGACAAGCGTGAGCAGCGGTTGCTGGACGAGTTGTCTCAGCGCTTGCCCAGCCAAAGCCATCTCTAGCCTGTGCCGGCCCTATCGCCGGTACAGGTATGACCTTGCCACCCCTGCCATCGCCTGCTAAACCTTAATGGAGTTGCATCCGCCATCATCGAAGGAATCGCTAGCATGGCAGTCGAGACTGACTTTTCGCAGGACGGGAAAAAGCTGACGATCAAGATCAAGGGGCGCTTCGATTTCGGCAAACATCAGGAATTTCGTGACGCCTACGAACGCCAGCCCGATCGCCCCGATTCGGTGATCGTCGACCTGAAAGACACCACCTACCTCGACAGTTCCGCGCTCGGCATGCTGCTGTTGTTGCGCGACCACGCGGGTGGCGATGAGTCGGATGTGCGGGTGGTGCATGCCAGCTCCGACGTGCGCAAGATACTCGCCATCTCCAATTTCGAAAAACTCTTCGATATCAGTTGAGCGCCGACATGCCGGCCGAACAGCCGTTGACCGTGCTGGTCGCCGAGGACGGTGCCGCCGACCGCCTGCTGCTGGCGCAGATCGTCCGTCGCCAGGGCCACCAGGTATTCACCGCGGAAAACGGCGAGCAGGCAGTGGCACTGTTTCAGGAGCGGTGCCCACAGCTGGTGTTGCTGGACGCGCTGATGCCGGTAATGGACGGCTTCGAGGCGGCGCGGCAGATCAAGGCCCTGGCCGGCGAGGCACTGGTGCCGATCATTTTCCTGACGTCGCTGAACGAAGAGGAAGGCCTGGTGCGCTGCCTGGAGGCGGGTGGCGATGACTTCATGGCCAAGCCCTACAGCGCGGTGATCCTCGCTGCCAAGATCCGTGCCATGGATCGGTTGCGCCGGTTGCAAGCCACTGTGCTGGAGCAGCGTGACCAGATCACCCGGCACCATCACCACCTGCTCAACGAGCAGCGGGTGGCCAAGGCCGTTTTCGACAAGGTGGCCCACTCCGGTTGCCTTTCTGCGCCCAACATCCGCTACCTGCAGTCGCCGTATGCGCTGTTCAATGGTGACCTGATGCTGGCTGCGTTCACGCCGTCCGGTGACATGCGCGTGCTGCTGGGCGACTTTACCGGCCATGGCTTGCCAGCGGCGGTTGGCGCCATGCCGCTGGCCGAGGTGTTTTACGGCATGACCGCCAAGGGTTACGGCATGGCGCCGATCCTGCGCGAGATGAACGCCAAGCTCAAACGCATCCTGCCGGTGGACATGTTCTGTTGCGCGATACTGCTCAACCTCAGCGTGCAGCGCGGCTCGGTGGAAGTGTGGAATGGCGGTATGCCCGATGGCTATCGGCTGTCGGTGGATGGCCAGGTGCTGTCAGCGCTGAGCTCGCGGCATCTGCCGCTGGGTATTCTGGCTGCCGAGCGTTTTGATGACAGCGCCGAAGTGCTTCCGTTGGCGCCGGGTGAGCGCCTGTTGCTGCTATCGGACGGCGTGCTCGACACGGCTGATGACCAGGAGCGCCTGTTCGGTGTGCAGCGCCTGCTGGCGGTGCTGGCCAACAACCGCGACCCGGTGCGGTTGTTCGACGAAGTGATGCAGGCCCTGGCGCGCTTTGGCGGGCGCCCGCGCGACGACATCAGTTTGTGTGATATTCGCATGTTCGGCGCCGAGGAGCGGGTGCCCGCGCCGATGATCTACGCTGATAGCGGTCGTTTCAGCCCGCAGGACTGGTCGCTGGGCTTCGAAGTGCGCGGCGAGAGCCTGAAGTGCTTTAACCCGATCCCTTACCTGGTGCAGTTGTTGCAGGAGATTCATGGGCTTCGTGCGCGTACCGGCAGTTTGCACAGCGTCCTCAGCGAGTTGTATTCCAATGCCCTGGAGCATGGTGTGCTAGGGCTGGACTCGCGGCTCAAGCGCGATGTGCAGGGTTTTGCCGACTATTATCAGGAGCGTGCCCGGCGCCTGGGCGTGCTGACAGACGGCTTTGTGCGCATCGATTTCAAGGTTGAACCGCTTGCCGATGGCGGGCGTCTGAGTATCGAGGTTCGCGACAGCGGTGCGGGTTTCGATGTGCAGCGGGTACTGTCGCAGCCTTCGCTGGACCAGGGGCTGAGCGGGCGTGGCCTGAACCTGGTGCGGCGGTTAGCCAGCGATGCGCGCTGGAGTGAAGGCGGGCGGTGCGCGTATGTGGCGTTCGTATGGTGAGCCACTGGCTGGCTCGGGCATAATCTGGCTTGATCAAGGAGTGAGCAAGTGACTGACATGCATATTGACCACAAGGTGCTCAGTGACCTGCGTGAGGTCATGGAGGATGGCTACCTGCAGTTGGTGCAGACGTTTCTCGACGATTCCGAGCGGCGGCTGGGCCAGTTGCACGCGGCCAAAAGCGCCGAAGAGCTGGGTGCGGCTGCCCACAGCTTCAAGGGTAGCAGCAGCAACATGGGGGCTGTAGCCCTGGCCGGCCTGTGCCAACAGCTGGAGGAGCGCGCACGGCGGCCCCCGCTGTATGGCATAGAGGACCTGATCAACCGCATCGACGAGGAATTCGTCGAGGTGCAGCGCTTCTACCGGGGTGAGCAGCAGCGTATTTCAGCGGGCTGATACACAACTTGGCGCGAGTCTTGCCTGTCTCTGAGCGGATTATTTTTTTGTTTCTGGCGCGGAGACCGCTCGATGCCTGTCGCACCCAACCCTTTGTTGCAAACCAACGCCATTGCCAGTGCCTCGCGCTCTGCCACCGCGCAGGCGGACAAACCGCTGCAGGCGCTGGGCGACAAGGGCGACGGCTTTGGCCAGGTGATGGCACGGCAGGGGCGTGAAAAGGCAGCCTCGCAGGATGACAAAGCCGCCCAGGCCAAGCCCAAGGATAAACCTGAGGCGCCAGCGTACGGCAAGAAAGACCCGGCTGACAAAACGGCTGTTGCCGATGACGGCAACAAATTGCCAGCAGACGATGTGTCCCAGGCCGATACCGGGGTGCGTGATGCCAATCTGGTGGCCGGCCAGGTCACCGACGCCCAGCCCGGTGCGCAACTGATCCAGGCCCAGGCCGAGGCGGTGGCGCCGGTGCTGCAGGCCGCCACGGCGCAGGTTGGCGCGCTGCCCGAGGAGCCTTCCGCCGAAGAGGCTTTCGACCCGGATGCAGACCCTCTGGCCAACCTGCCGACCTTGCGCCTGGCGCTGGAGCAGAGTGCGCAAGCCAAGGGGGCTACGTCGGCCCATGCCCTTGACCCTTCCCAGGCGCAGGGCGAGGAAGGCCAGGCCGCCGTCAATACCTTGGCGAATCTGGTCGAGAGTGCCGAGGGTGAGGCGGGAGAGTCTGGCGACAAGGCCTTTGGTGCCTTGCTTGAGGATGGCCTGAAGGACACCAAGAGCGCCAGCAGCGACACCCGTGTCGATGATTTCGCCAACCGCCTGGCCAGCCTGACCCAGGCTGCCACGGCCAAGACCGCCAGCGCCATGCCGGCCAACGCCAGCCCGTTGCACCAGCCGTTGCCGATGAACCAGGGGGCGTGGGCGGAAGGCTTGGTCAACCGGGTCATGTACCTGTCCAGCCAGAACCTGAAATCTGCAGACATCCAGCTGGAACCCGCAGAGCTGGGCCGCCTGGACATTCGCGTCAATGTTGCGGCGGACCAGTCGACCCAGGTCACCTTCATCAGTGGCCACGCCGGTGTGCGTGACGCCCTCGACAGTCAGGTGCACCGCCTGCGCGAGCTGTTTGCCCAACAGGGGCTGGCCCAGCCAGACGTCAACGTGGCCGACCAGTCGCGCGGGCAGCAACAGCAGCAGGGGCAGGCGCAGGGCAGTAACCTGTCCGGCGTGGCCGCGCGGCGGGCGGAGCAGGTTGGGGGTGAGGTTGTCGACAGCGCCAGGCCTGTGGAGCAACAGGTCGTTATTGGTGACAGTGCGGTCGACTTCTACGCTTGATTGCAGGTTGCTTGTACTTGCCTCTTCGCGTGCAAGCCCGTTCCCACAGGCATTTCATTGATTTCGAACCCTGTGTAGTACCTGTGGGAGCGGGCTTGCCCGCGAAGAAGGTAACGCCGCAAATCCTGCTGAAACCCATCCCCTGCAAAATCTGGCATAACACTTGCTCAAGCCAAGCCATCCTCCCTTGAACCCCCGATGGACGACGGATTATTGGCATGGCGAAGAGCGAAGCAGTCAAAGACCCCGCCACTAAAGGCAAACTCAAGCTGATCCTGCTGGCTGTCGTCGGGCTGTTGCTGGCGATCGGCCTTTCGGTGGGCGCTACCTGGTTCATCATGCACAAGAGCGAGTCGGCCCCGGCCGCCGAGCCTGCGGCCAGCAACGTCAAGCCTGCGGCCATCTACGAGGCGCTGACGCCGGCCTTCGTGGTCAATTTCAACCAGAACGGCCGCCAGCGCTACATGCAGTTGAGCATCACCCTGCAGGCGCGCAACCAGGCCGATCTGGATGCGCTGAAGGTGCACATGCCGGTGATTCGCAACAACCTGGTGATGATGTTCTCCGGGCAAGGCTTCGACACCCTGGCCAGCAGCCCGGTCGGGCAGGAGATGCTGCGTCAGAAGGCCACTGCGGTGGTGCAGGAAGTGGCCCAGAAGGAAGTCGGCAAGCCGGTCATCGACCAGTTGCTGTTCACCAATTTCGTATTGCAGTAGGAGTCCGCAATGGCCGTACAGGACCTGCTGTCCCAGGATGAAATCGATGCCCTGTTGCACGGCGTCGACGACGGGCTGGTGCAGACCGAGAGTGCATCCGAGCCTGGCAGTATCAAAAGCTACGACCTGACCAGTCAGGACCGTATCGTACGGGGTCGCATGCCGACCCTTGAAATGATCAACGAGCGTTTCGCCCGTTACACCCGTATCAGCATGTTCAACCTGCTGCGCCGTTCTGCCGACGTGGCCGTGGGCGGTGTACAGGTCATGAAGTTCGGCGAATACGTGCACTCGCTGTACGTGCCCACCAGCCTCAACCTGGTCAAGATCAAGCCGCTGCGCGGCACTTCGCTGTTCATCCTCGACGCCAAGCTGGTGTTCAAGCTGGTGGATAATTTCTTCGGCGGCGATGGCCGCCACGCCAAGATCGAAGGCCGTGAATTCACGCCTACCGAGCTGCGCGTGGTGCGCATGGTGCTGGACCAGTGCTTCGTCGACCTCAAGGAAGCCTGGCAGGCGATCATGCCGGTCACCTTCGAGTACATGAACTCCGAGGTCAACCCGGCCATGGCCAACATTGTCGGCCCCAGCGAGGCGGTGGTGGTGTCCACCTTCCACATCGAGCTGGACGGCGGCGGCGGCGACCTGCACGTCACCATGCCGTATTCGATGATCGAGCCCGTGCGCGAAATGCTCGACGCCGGTTTCCAGTCCGACCTGGACGACCAGGACGAGCGTTGGGTCAAGGCCCTACGCGAAGACGTGCTGGACGTGGCCGTGCCAATGACCGCCACGGTCGCCCGGCGCCAGTTGAAACTGCGCGACATCCTGCACATGCAGCCTGGCGACGTGATCCCGGTGGAGCTGCCCGAGCACCTGGTGTTGCGCGCCAATGGCGTGCCGGCGTTCAAGGCGCGGCTGGGTTCGCACAAGGGCAACCTGGCCCTGCAGATCATCGACCCGATCGAACGCCGCTGACGGCGTGCCGGTCGCTCATAACGAATTGAATGCCTGTCGAGGAAACCATGGCTAACGAAAACGAGATCACCTCCCCAGAGGACCAGGCGCTGGCCGATGAGTGGGCCGCGGCCCTGGAAGAAACCGGCGCGGCCGGCCAGGCCGATATCGATGCACTGCTGGGCGGTGACACCGGCAGCACCAGCGGCCCGGGCCGCCTGCCGATGGAAGAGTTCGCCAGCTCGCCGAAGCCGAACGAAAACGTCAGCCTCGAAGGCCCGAACCTGGACGTGATCCTGGACATCCCGGTGAACATTTCCATGGAAGTGGGCAGCACCGAGATCAATATCCGCAACCTGTTGCAGCTGAACCAGGGTTCGGTGATCGAGCTCGACCGCCTGGCCGGCGAGCCACTCGACGTGCTGGTCAACGGCACGCTGATCGCCCATGGCGAAGTAGTGGTGGTCAACGAGAAGTTCGGCATCCGCCTGACCGACGTGATCAGTCCCAGCGAACGTATCAAGAAGCTGCGCTGAGTGAAGGGCACGATGCGCGCCCTTGCGGCGTTGGCGGTGCTGCTGGTCAGTAACGCATGCCTGGCCGCAGCCACGCCGGCCGCTACCCCGGCGACGCCACCTGGCAGCCTTGGCGGGCAGCTGGCGCAGATGGTTTTCGGCCTGCTGCTGGTGGTGGGCCTGATCTTCTTCCTGGCCTGGATGCTGCGGCGCCTGCAGAGCACGGCGGTGAAGGGCGGGCAGGTGATCGAGATTGTCGGCAGTCGTGCCATTGGCCCGCGTGACCGCCTGTTGCTGGTGCAGGTGGGTAAGGAGCAGATCCTGATCGGCCATACCCCGGGCAGCATCGAGGCCCTGCATGTGCTGGCCGAACCCGTGGAAGTGCCGGACGGCGCTCGTCAGGCGACGCCGGAGTTTGCTCAGCGGCTGATGGAGCTGATGGGCAAAAACCCTAAGGACAACAAGTGATGAGCGGCGCGCTGCGTACGTTGTTGACTCTGGCGCTGCTGCTGGCTGCGCCGCTGGCCCTGGCTGCCGACCCGCTGTCGATCCCGGCCATTACCCTGTCCAATACCCCGGACGGGCAGCAGGAGTATTCGGTCAGCCTGCAAATCCTGCTGATCATGACTGCGCTGAGCTTCATTCCGGCGTTCGTCATCCTGATGACCAGCTTCACCCGCATCATCATCGTGTTCTCTATTCTGCGTCAGGCTCTGGGCCTGCAGCAGACACCCTCGAACCAGTTGCTGACCGGTATGGCGCTGTTCCTGACCATGTTCATCATGGCCCCGGTGTTCGACCGGGTGAACCAGGACGCCCTGCAGCCCTACCTGAAAGAGCAGATGACAGCCCAGCAGGCCATCGACAAAGCCCAGGGGCCGCTCAAGGACTTCATGTTGGCGCAAACCCGGCAAAGCGACCTCGACCTGTTCATGCGCCTGTCCAAGCGTACCGACATCGCAGGCCCCGATCAGGTGCCGCTGACCATTCTGGTGCCGGCTTTCGTCACTTCCGAGTTGAAGACCGCTTTCCAGATCGGTTTCATGATCTTCATCCCGTTCCTGATCATCGACATGGTGGTGGCCAGTGTGCTGATGGCCATGGGTATGATGATGCTGTCGCCGCTGATCATCTCGCTACCGTTCAAGATCATGCTGTTCGTGCTGGTGGATGGCTGGGCGCTGATCATGGGCACCCTGGCCAGCAGTTTCGGCGGCGTCTGACGCCGTCAAGGAGAGCCGCCGATGACACCTGAAGTTGCTGTCGACCTGTTCCGTGATGCCCTGTGGCTGACCACCCTGCTGGTCGCCGTGCTGGTGGTGCCGAGCCTGTTGGTGGGCCTGATGGTGGCGATGTTTCAGGCCGCCACGCAGATCAACGAGCAGACCCTGAGCTTTCTGCCGCGCCTGCTGGTGATGTTGATTACGCTGATTATCGCCGGGCCGTGGCTGGTGCAGAAGTTCATGGAGTACATCACCAGCCTTTACACCAGCATCCCGCAGCTGATTGGTTGACGTGGCGATGCTGGAACTGACCGATACGCAGATCGGCACCTGGGTCGCCACCTTCATTCTGCCGTTGTTCAGGGTAACTGCGGTGCTGATGACCATGCCGATTTTCGGCACCCGCATGTTGCCGGCGCGGGTGCGCCTGTACGTGGCGGTGGCGATTACCGTGGTGATCGTGCCGGCATTGCCACCGCTGCCCGAATTCGACCCGCTGAGCCTGCGCGGTATGCTGCTGTGCGTCGAGCAAATCATCGTTGGCGCATTGTTTGGCCTGGCCTTGCAGTTGCTGTTCCAGGCCTTCGTGATCGCCGGTCAGATCGTCGCGGTGCAGATGGGCATGGCTTTCGCCTCGATGGTCGACCCTGCCAACGGCGTCAACGTCACGGTCATCAGCCAGTTCATGACCATGCTGGTGAGTGTGCTGTTCCTGTTGATGAACGGGCACCTGGTGGTGTTCGAGGTGCTGACCGAGAGCTTTACCACTTTGCCGGTGGGGAGTGCGCTGGTGGTCAATCACTTCTGGGAGCTGGCCGGGCGCATGGGCTGGGTGTTCGGTGCCGGTCTGTTGTTGATCCTGCCGGTGATCGCTGCGCTGCTGGTGGTGAACATCGCCTTTGGTGTGATGACCCGCGCGGCGCCGCAGTTGAATATCTTCTCGATCGGCTTTCCGTTGACCTTGGTCATGGGCATGGCCATTTTCTGGGTCGGCCTGGCCGATATCCTTTCCCACTACCAGGCATTGGCCAGCGAAGCGCTGCAATGGCTGCGTGAATTGGCGAGGGCGCGCTGAGCATGGCGGAAAGCGAGAGCGGTCAGGACAAGACAGAAGAACCCACCGAAAAGCGCAAGCGCACAGCTCGCGAGAAAGGCGAGATCGCGCGGTCCAAAGAGTTGAACACCGTGGCGGTGACCTTGGCCGGCGCGGGTGGCTTGCTGGCGTTTGGTGGGCATCTGGCCGAGACCCTGCTGGCCATGATGCGCATGAACTTCAGCCTGACGCGCGACATCATCGTCGACGAGCGCGCCATGGGTGCCTTTCTTCTGGCTTCGGGCAAGATGGCCATCTGGGCGGTACAGCCGATACTGATCCTGTTGTTCGTGATCGCGTTTGTCGCACCCATCGCGTTGGGCGGTTTCCTGTTTTCCGGCACCCTGTTGCAGCCGAAATTCAGCCGCATGAATCCGTTGTCGGGGATCAAGCGCATGTTCTCGGTGAATGCCCTGACCGAATTGTTGAAGGCGCTCGCCAAATTTTTCGTGATTCTGGTGGTGGCGGTAGTGGTGTTGGTCAACGACCGCCAGGCGTTGCTCTCCATTGCCAACGAGCCATTGGAGCAAGCGATCATTCACAGTGTTCAGGTGGTCGGCTGGAGTGCGTTGTGGATGGCGGCCGGGTTGTTGCTGATTGCGGCGGCGGATGTGCCGTTCCAGTTGTGGCAGGCGCACAACAAGCTGAAGATGACCAAGCAGGAAGTGCGTGACGAATACAAGGACACCGAAGGCAAGCCCGAGGTCAAGCAGCGTATTCGCCAGTTGCAGCGCGAGGTGTCGCAGCGGCGCATGATGGCGGCAGTTCCGGATGCGGATGTGATCATCACCAACCCGACGCACTACGCGGTAGCCTTGCAATACGACCCGGAGAAGGGTGGGGTGGCGCCCCTGTTGCTGGCCAAGGGTACCGATTTCATTGCCTTGAAAATCCGCGAGATTGGCGTGGAGCACAAGGTACAGATCCTCGAATCGCCAGCGCTGGCGCGGGCGATTTATTACTCCACCGAAATCGAGCAGGAAATCCCCGCAGGCCTTTACCTTGCGGTGGCGCAGGTGCTGGCCTATGTGTTCCAGATCCGCCAGTACCGAGCGGGCAAGGGCAAGCGGCCAGAGCCGCTGAAAGACGACCTGCCGATCCCGCCGGACCTGCGGCGCGACAGTTGAAGCGTTTGGTGATGTTTGTGTGGTGTTAGATCGAGCGCCGCCCACGCGGCGCATCGCGAGCTGCGCTCGCTCCTACGTTTGTTTCTGGCCAGTAACGCTTGTGGCAGGCGCGCGCGACCGCCTTGTCTGAACGACGCGAAATCGAGCCATGCGCCAAGGCGTACGCGCGCAAATCCCACAGGACTAATTGGCCCGAAACAAACGTAGGAGCGAGCGCAGCTCGCGATGCGCCGCGCGGGCGGCGCTCGGTGTGACAGGCGCTAAATCCCTCAAGGCATACAAAGTTGGAAAGCTTCTTGCAAAGCCACGCCCAGGCGCCCCCTGTGCGTCAAAGTTTTGCATCAAGAGGACTCCCGGTGGATCGCGCTCAGTTAATCAGCAACGCCCGTAACAACCTGGCCGGGCTCGGCCGGGGCAACCTGGGTGTGCCGCTGTTGCTGCTGGTGATGTTGGCAATGATGATGTTGCCGATTCCGCCGTTCCTGCTCGACGTGTTCTTCACCTTCAACATCGCGTTGTCGATCGTCGTGCTGCTGGTGTGCGTGTACGCCCTGCGCCCGCTCGACTTCGCTGCATTCCCGACCATCCTGCTGGTGGCCACGCTGTTGCGTCTGGCCCTGAACGTGGCCTCCACGCGTGTGGTCATGTTGCACGGCCAGGAGGGTCATGGCGCCGCCGGTAAAGTGATTCAGGCCTTCGGTGAGGTGGTGATCGGCGGCAACTACGTGGTCGGTGCCGTGGTGTTCGCCATCCTCATGATCATCAATTTCGTGGTGGTGACCAAGGGTGCCGGGCGTATCTCGGAAGTGAGTGCGCGTTTCACCCTCGACGCCATGCCCGGCAAGCAGATGGCCATTGATGCCGACCTCAACGCCGGCCTGATCGACCAAGCCCAGGCTAAGCACCGTCGTGCCGAGGTGGCGCAAGAGGCCGAGTTCTACGGTTCGATGGACGGTGCCAGCAAATTCGTCCGTGGTGACGCCATCGCCGGCTTGCTGATCCTGTTCATCAACCTGATCGGCGGCATGCTCATCGGCATGCTGCAACACGGCATGAGCTTCGGCGATGCCGGCAAGGTGTACGCCCTGTTGACCATCGGTGACGGTTTGGTGGCGCAATTGCCATCACTGCTGCTGTCCACCGCCGCCGCGATCATGGTCACCCGTGCCTCGGGCTCCGAGGACATGGGCAAGCTGATCAACCGGCAGATGTTCGATTCGCCCAAGGCGCTCGCCGTGTCGGGCGCGCTGATGATCGTCATGGGCCTGGTGCCGGGCATGCCGCACGTAGCATTCCTCAGCCTCGGCTTGTTGGCCGGTGGTGGCGCCTACCTGGTGTGGAAGAAACAACAGAAGACCAAGCTGCAGGCGCAGCAGGAAGCGCAGCGCCAGCAGGACCTGCTGCCCTCGCCTCAGCGTGCGCTGGAGACCAAGGAGCTGGGCTGGGACGACGTCACGCCGATCGACATGATTGGCCTGGAAGTCGGCTACCGGCTGATTCCGCTGGTCGACCGCAACCAGGGCGGCCAGTTGCTGGCACGGATCAAGGGTGTACGCAAGAAGCTGTCGCAGGACCTGGGTTTCCTCATGCCGACCGTGCACATTCGTGACAACCTCGACCTGCAACCCAGCGCCTATCGCCTGACCCTGATGGGGGTGATCCTGGCCGAGGCGGAGATCTACCCGGACCGCGAGCTGGCGATCAACCCGGGGCAGGTCTTCGGCACCCTCAACGGTATTGCTGCGCGCGACCCGGCGTTTGGCCTTGAAGCGGTGTGGATCGACGTTGGCCAGCGCTCGCAAGCGCAGTCGCTGGGGTATACCGTGGTCGACGCCAGCACCGTGGTGGCCACCCACCTCAATCAGATCCTGCAGAAGCACTGCCACGAGCTGATCGGCCACGAAGAGGTCCAGCAATTGCTGCAGGTGCTGGCCAAGGCATCGCCTAAACTGGCAGAAGAGCTGGTGCCGGGTGTCATTTCCTTGTCGGGCCTGCTCAAGGTGCTGCAAGCGCTGTTGTCGGAACAGGTGCCAGTGCGCGATATTCGCAGTATTGCCGAAGCCATCGCGAACAACGCTGGCAAGAGTCAAGATACCGCCGCGCTGGTAGCGGCAGTGCGCGTCGGATTGTGTCGCGCCATCGTGCAAAGCATTGTCGGCGTTGAGTCGGAGCTGCCAGTGATTACCCTGGAGCCAAGGTTGGAACAGATTTTGCTCAATAGTCTCCAAAGGGCCGGGCAGGGTCAGGAAGAGGGTGTTCTTCTGGAGCCTAGCATGGCCGAGAAGCTGCAACGTTCGCTGATCGAAGCGGCCCAGCGCCAGGAAATGCAGGGTCAGCCGGCCATTCTTCTGGTCGCCGGCCCGATCCGCGCCATGCTGTCGCGTTTCGGTCGTCTGGCTGTACCGAATTTGCATGTTCTGGCGTATCAGGAAATACCGGACAACAAGCAAGTCACCATCGTTGCCACCGTGGGCCCTAACGGCTGAGGTAGTGGATAATGCAAGTTAAGCGATTTTTCGCCGCCGATATGCGTCAGGCCATGAAACTGGTCCGTGATGAGCTGGGCGCCGATGCCGCGATCATTGGCAACCGCCGTATTGCCGGTGGTGTCGAACTGACGGCCGCGCTGGACTACAAGCTGTCCGCCCTGGCCCCACGCGTGCCCAACGCCGAGCTGGAAGAAGAGCTGCGCAAGACGCACACGCGCATTGCCACGGCCCAGGCCGAGCTGGACCACCGCCAGGACAGCAGTGACAACAACCGCCAATTGTTCGCCGGGCAGTCGCTGACCGCCGCCGAGCCATTGATCGAGCCGCACGTCGATGTCCCTGAGGCCGTTGCTGCCCCGGCCGCTGCGCCAGTAGACCCGCGCCTGTTCGATGCCATGCGCTCCGAGCTGTCGGGCCTGCGCGAGTTGCTGGAAGTGCAGCTCGGCTCGCTGGCCTGGACCCAGTTGCAGGGCAGCAAGCCGCAGCAGGCTAACCTGTGGCGGCGCTTGCAGCGCATCGGCCTGTCCGGCCCGATTGCCCGCGAGCTGCTGGACCTCACCACCGAGATCGAGGAGCCACGCCAGGCCTGGCGCATGCTGCTGGCGCACCTGGCGCGCATGATCGAAATCCCGGAAATCGAGCCGATCGAAGAGGGCGGGGTGATCGCCATGGTCGGCCCGGCCGGCATGGGCAAAACCACCACCCTGGCCAAGCTGGCCGCCCGCTACGTGCTCAAGTACGGCGCGCATAACCTGGCGCTGGTGAGCATGGACAGCTTCCGCATCGGCGCCCAGGAGCAGCTCAAGACCTTGGGCCGCATCCTCAACGTGCCGGTGACCTACGTCGACCCGGGGCAGTCGCTGGCAGCCGCACTGGAACCGTTGCTGCGCAAGCGCGTGGTGCTGATCGATACCGCCGGCCTGCAGGCCAGCGACCCGGCGCTGCGCATGCAGCTGGAAACCCTGGCCGGGCGTGGCATTGCTGCGAAGAACTACCTGGTGCTGGCCACCACCAGCCAGAAGCAGGTGCTGACCGCCGCCTACCACAGCTACAAGCGCTGTGGCCTGGCGGGCTGCATCCTGACCAAGCTCGATGAAACGGCAAGCCTTGGCGACGTGTTGAGCCTTGCCATCAGTCATGAACTGCCTGTGGCCTACCTCACCGATGGCCCACGCATTCCTGACGACCTGCACCTGCCGCGTGGCCACCAACTGGTCTCCCGCGCAGTCAATGTGCAGCAGCAGGACGAGCCCAGCGAAGAGGCCATGGCCGACATGTTCGCTGATCTCTATCACAACCCACGGCGAGCGGGTTGACCATGAAGTGTGTGCAAAGTAGCTATGCCAAGGGGTACGCAGAATTGCCCCACGTGTGGCCTGAGTCCCAGCGAGACAAGGTAAAGAACAGACATGGGTAGCATGCATCCCGTACAGGTGATCGCCGTGACCGGTGGCAAAGGTGGCGTCGGCAAGACTAACGTTTCAGTGAACTTGTCCCTGGCGCTGGCCGAGCTTGGCCGCAGGGTCATGCTGCTTGACGCCGACCTGGGCCTGGCCAACGTCGACGTGTTGCTGGGCCTTACCCCCAAACGTACCTTGGCCGATGTCATCGAAGGGCGCTGTGAGCTGCGTGACGTGATGCTGCAAGGCCCTGGCGGTGTGCGCATCGTGCCGGCGGCCTCGGGCACCCAGAGCATGGTGCACCTGGCCCCGGCCCAGCATGCGGGTCTGATCCAGGCGTTCAGCGAAATCGGCGACAACCTCGACGTGCTGGTGATCGACACGGCTGCGGGTATCGGTGACTCGGTGGTCAGCTTCGTTCGCGCTGCCCAGGAAGTGCTGCTGGTGGTGTGCGACGAACCCACCTCGATCACCGACGCCTACGCCCTGATCAAACTGCTGAACCGCGATTACGGCATGAATCGTTTCCGCGTGCTGGCCAACATGGCACAGAGCCCACAGGAAGGGCGCAACCTGTTCGCCAAGCTGACCAAGGTCACCGACCGCTTCCTTGACGTTGCCCTGCAGTACGTAGGCGCCGTGCCGTACGACGAGTGCGTGCGCAAGGCGGTGCAAAAGCAGCGTGCCGTCTACGAGGCCTTCCCTCGCTCCAAGTGCGCGCTGGCCTTCAAGGCGATTGCTCAGAAGGTCGACAGCTGGCCGTTGCCGGCCAACCCGCGCGGCCATCTGGAGTTCTTCGTCGAGCGGCTGGTGCAGCCCACCAGCGCGGGACCTGTGCTATGAACGCCAGCGGCTTCAGGATGTACAGCCGGGCGGCCAAAGACGCCCAATACGAGCTGATCGAGCGTTATGCGCCGCTGGTCAAGCGTATTGCCTACCACTTGCTGGCGCGGTTGCCAGCCAATGTGCAGGTCGAGGATCTGATCCAGGCCGGCATGATCGGCCTGCTGGAAGTGGCCAGCAAGTATGACGCCAGCAAGGGCGCCAGCTTTGAAACCTACGCCGGCATCCGCATTCGCGGGGCCATGCTGGATGAGGTTCGCAAAGGCGACTGGGCACCGCGTTCGGTGCACCGCAATACCCGTATGGTCAGTGACGCGATGCGTGCCGTGGAGGCCAGAACGGGCCGGGACGCTAAAGATCATGAAGTTGCTGCCGAACTCCAATTGAGTCTCGATGATTACTACGGGATCTTGAACGACACCCTGGGCAGCCGACTGTTCAGCTTTGACGACCTGTTGCAGGACGGCGAGCACGAAGGGCTTCACGAGGATGGTGCCAGTGGCCACGTCGAACCTGCGCGTGGCCTGGAGGACGAGCGCTTCCAGGCTGCCCTGACCGAAGCCATTGCCAACCTGCCGGAACGTGAGCGCCTGGTGCTGGCGCTGTACTACGACGAAGAGCTGAACCTCAAGGAAATCGGTGAGGTGCTGGGTGTCAGCGAATCGCGAGTCAGCCAGTTGCACAGCCAGTGTGCCGCGCGTCTGCGCAGCCGCTTGGGGGAATGGCGGGCACGTTGAGCCTGCTGTCGTTGCAGTCGTTTTCCACATGCATTTTCCATGTTGCACCGAATTGATTGAATGCGCGCTCGGGGCCGAGCGCGTTTGAGACTGCTTGGAGGTCTACTTGAACAAAGACATGAAAATCCTCATCGTTGACGATTTTTCGACGATGCGGCGGATCATCAAGAACCTGTTGCGTGACCTGGGCTTCACCAACACCGACGAAGCCGATGACGGCACCACGGCGCTGCCGATGCTGGAAAACGGCCACTATGACTTCCTGGTGACCGACTGGAACATGCCGGGCATGTCCGGCATCGACCTGCTGCGTAAAGTGCGTGCCAGCGACAAGCTGAAAAGCATGCCGGTACTGATGGTGACTGCTGAAGCCAAGCGCGACCAGATCATCGAAGCGGCCCAGGCCGGCGTCAATGGTTACGTGGTCAAGCCGTTCACCGCCCAGGTGCTCAAAGAAAAGATCGAGAAGATCTTCGAACGCGTCAACGGTTGAGTCACGTCAGGGGGCGCGCCATGGATTCATCACAAACCTCTTTGGGCGAGTTCGAATCGACCCTGAAGAAACACGCCCAGGAGTTGGTCGAAAGCCTGGAGCGCGGCCGCTTCGGCGAGGCGGTGCAGCTGATTCACGAGCTGAACCAGACCCGCGACCGTGGCCTGTACCAGGAAGTCGGCAAGCTGACCCGCGAGCTGCACAGCGCCATCGTCAGTTTCCAGATCGACCCGACCATGCCACAAGCCGAGGAGGTGTCGCAGATTACCGACGCCACCGAGCGCCTGTCGTACGTGGTCAAGCTGACCGAGGGCGCGGCCAACCGCACCATGGACCTGGTCGAGGAAAGCACCCCGGTGCTCAACGACCTGGCCAGCGAGGCCAAGGCCCTGAGCACCGACTGGCAGCGCTTCATGCGCCGCGAAGTGGCTGCGCCGGAATTCCGTGACCTGGTCAAGCGTGTCGACAGTTTCCTGACGCACAGCGCCGAAGGTAACCGCAAGGTCGCCGGTCACCTCAATGACATTCTGCTGGCTCAGGACTATCAGGACCTGACCGGTCAGGTGATCAAGCGCGTCACCGCATTGGTGACCGAAGTCGAAAGCAACTTGCTCAAGCTGGTGCTGATGGCCAGCCAGGTCGACCGGTTTGCCGGCATAAAACATGACCACGATCAACTGCGCGCAGAAAAAGATGCAGAAAAACATCCGACTCGGGGTGAAGGTCCGCAGATTCATGCCGATAAGCGTGAAGACGTCGTGTCCGGTCAGGACGATGTCGATGATCTGCTGTCCAGCCTGGGTTTTTAAGGAGCACGTTTGATGAGCTTCGGCGCCGATGAAGAAATCCTCCAGGATTTCCTGGTAGAAGCCGGCGAAATTCTTGAGCAACTGTCCGAGCAACTGGTCGAGCTGGAAAGCCGGCCCGACGATGCCGACCTGCTCAATGCGATCTTTCGCGGTTTCCACACTGTTAAAGGGGGCGCCGGCTTCCTTCAGCTGAACGAGCTGGTGGAGTGCTGCCATATTGCCGAGAACGTGTTCGACGTCCTGCGCAAGGGTGAGCGCCGGGTCGATGCGGAACTGATGGACGTGGTGCTCGAGGCACTCGATACGGTCAACAGCATGTTTGGCCAGGTGCGCGAGCGCGCCGAAGTGACCCCGGCCACCCCCGAGCTGCTGGCGGCGTTGTCACGCCTGGCCGAGCCCGGTGGCGCCGAAGCGGTTGCGCCGTCTGTTGCTGTACCCGAGCCGGTTGCCGAGGCGCCCGCCGCAGCCCCGGTCGAAGACCAGGACATCACCGACAGCGAGTTTGAACAGTTGCTCGACTCGCTCGATGCGGTCAAGGCGCAAGCGGCGGCCGACGAGCAGATGCAGGGCGAGACCGTCAGCGGCGAGGGTGACGAAATCACCGATGCCGAATTCGAGTCGTTGCTTGACCAGTTGCACGGCAAAGGCCAGTTCAGCACCGAGGTGGCGGCCGCGCCGGTAGCCGCGTCTGCCGAGCCGGTCAGCGATGAAATCACCGACGCCGAGTTCGAATCGCTGCTCGACCAGTTGCATGGCAAGGGCACCTTCCAGGCGGATGCCTTGCCAGCCGCCAAGGCGCCGGCGCCCGCCGTGGAGGGCAACCCCGCAGCGGCCAGCGACGAAATCAGCGAGCATGAGTTCGAGGCGTTGCTGGACCAGTTGCATGGCAAGGGCAAGTTCGGCGGTGACGTTGCAGCAGTCGAAGCGTCTGCTGCAGCCAAGGTGCAAGCACCCGTCGCAGCCAAGGCCGACAGCCAGCCGGTTGCCAAGCCTGCCGCTGCAGCGCCGGCGAGCAAGCCAGCGGCGGCACCCCGTGCGCCGGCCCCGGCCGCCGACAAGCATGCTGTCAGCGAAGCGGAAACCACCGTGCGTGTGGACACTGCGCGCCTGGACGAGATCATGAACATGGTGGGCGAACTGGTGCTGGTGCGTAACCGCCTGGTGCGCTTGGGCCTGAACAGCGGCGACGAGGCCATGTCCAAGGCCGTGTCCAACCTCGATGTGGTCACTGCCGATCTGCAGACAGCGGTGATGAAAACCCGCATGCAGCCGATCAAGAAAGTGTTTGGCCGCTTCCCTCGGCTGGTGCGCGACCTGGCTCGCCAGCTGAAAAAAGAGATCAACCTGGAGCTGGTCGGCGAAGAGACCGACCTGGACAAGAACCTAGTCGAGGCCCTGGCCGACCCGTTGGTGCACCTGGTGCGCAACGCTGTCGACCATGGTGTCGAGATGCCTGATGAGCGGGAAGCGTCTGGCAAGGCGCGTACGGGCCGTGTGGTGCTGTCTGCCGAGCAGGAAGGCGACCACATCCTGCTGTCGATTTCTGACGACGGCAAGGGCATGGACCCGAACATCCTGCGTGCCAAGGCCGTGGAAAAGGGCCTGATGGACAAGGACGCCGCCGAGCGCTTGAGCGAGTCGGACTGTTACAACCTGATCTTCGCGCCAGGGTTCTCGACCAAGACCGAGATTTCCGACGTGTCCGGGCGTGGCGTGGGCATGGACGTGGTGAAGACCAAGATCTCCCAGCTCAACGGTTCGATCAACATTTACTCGGCCAAGGGCCAGGGCTCGAAGATCGTCATCAAGGTACCGCTGACCCTGGCGATCATGCCCACGCTGATGGTGATGCTGGGCAACCAGGCGTTCGCCTTCCCACTGGTCAACGTCAACGAGATCTTCCATCTCGACCTGTCGCGCACCAATGTGGTCGACGGCCAGGAAGTGGTGATCGTGCGCGACAAGGCGCTGCCGCTGTTCTACCTCAAGCGCTGGCTGGTGCAGGGCCAGGTGCACGAAGAGCAGCACGAGGGCCACGTGGTGATCCTGTCGGTCGGCACGCAACGCATCGGCTTTGTCGTCGATCAACTGGTGGGCCAGGAAGAAGTGGTAATCAAGCCGCTGGGCAAGATGCTGCAGGGCACCCCGGGCATGTCCGGGGCCACCATCACCGGTGACGGGCGCATTGCGTTGATTCTCGACGTCCCGAGCATGCTCAAGCGTTACGCCGCGCGGCGTATTTGATTTCGGTGGCGCACCCTGGCGGGGTGCGCCGCCTAATGGAGTGTTTATGGCAGTCAAGGTCCTGGTGGTGGATGATTCCGGTTTCTTCCGCCGCCGCGTCTCGGAAATCCTCTCGGCGGATCCGACGATCCAGGTAGTGGGTACCGCGACCAACGGCAAGGAAGCAATCGACCAGGCGCTGGCGCTCAAGCCCGATGTCATCACCATGGACTACGAAATGCCCATGATGGATGGCATCACCGCAGTGCGGCACATCATGCAGCGCTGCCCGACGCCCGTGTTGATGTTCTCCTCGCTGACCCACGAAGGTGCCCGTGTCACCCTCGATGCCCTGGATGCGGGGGCGGTGGATTACCTGCCGAAAAACTTCGAAGACATCTCGCGCAACCCCGAAAAGGTCAAGCAGATGCTGTGCGAGAAGGTGCACACCATTTCGCGCAGCAACCGTCGCCTTGGCAGCTATGCCCGCACCGCGCCGGTCGCAGCGCCTGCGCCAGCCAGCAGCCCTGTGCCGACGAGCAGCTTTGCCAGCCCGACGCCAGCTCGCGCTGCGGCGCCTGCCCGAGCGGCGGCCCCGGCCCCGGCCCCTGTGGCATCGCACTCGCCTGCCCCCAAGCGCAAGCCATACAAACTGGTAGCCATCGGCACCTCCACAGGTGGCCCGGTGGCTTTGCAGCGGGTGCTGACCCAGTTGCCGGCCAATTTCCCGGCGCCGATCGTGCTGATCCAGCACATGCCGGCGGCGTTCACCAAGGCCTTTGCCGAACGCCTCGACAAACTGTGCCGCATCAGCGTCAAGGAGGCCGAGGACGGTGACATGCTGCGCCCGGGCCTGGCGCTGCTGGCCCCGGGTGGCAAGCAGATGATGATCGATGGCCGTGGCACGGTGAAGATCCTGCCAGGTGACGAGCGCCTGAACTACAAGCCGTGCGTGGACATCACCTTTGGTTCGGCGGCCAAGTCGTATGGCGACAAGGTGCTGTCGGTGGTGCTCACCGGCATGGGCGCCGATGGCCGCGAAGGTGCGCGCCTGCTCAAGCAGGGTGGCAGCACGGTGTGGGCCCAGGATGAGGCCAGCTGCGTGATCTATGGCATGCCCATGGCCATCGTCAAGGCCAACCTGGCAGACGCGGTGTACAGCCTGGACGAAATCGGCAAACACTTGGTGGAGGCCTGTGTCTGATGGACGTCCTCAGCCTGATCGGCCTGATCCTCGCCTTTGTCGCCATCGTCGGGGGCAACTTCCTCGAAGGCGGCCATGTCGGGGCCCTGATCAATGGCCCGGCGGGGCTGATTGTGCTGGGCGGCACCTTGGCGGCAGCGTTGCTGCAGTCGCCGCTGTCGTCGTTCAAGCGTGCCTTGCAGATTTTGCGCTGGATCCTGTTCCCGCCACGGGTCGACCTGCCGGGCGGCATCGACCGCGTGGTGAACTGGAGCCTGACCGCACGCAAGGAAGGCCTGCTGGGCCTGGAAGGGGTGGCCGACAGCGAGCCCGACCCGTATGCACGCAAGGGCCTGCAACTGCTGGTGGACGGCGCCGAGCCGGAAGCCATCCGCAGCATCCTTGAAGTCGACTTTTTGACCCAGGAAAGCCGTGATATCCAGGCCGCCAAGGTGTTCGAAAGCATGGGCGGCTATGCGCCGACCATCGGCATCATCGGTGCGGTAATGGGCCTGATCCACGTCATGGGCAACCTGGCCGACCCGTCGCAGTTGGGCAACGGTATTGCCGTGGCCTTCGTTGCAACCATCTACGGCGTGGCCAGCGCCAACCTGATCCTGCTGCCGGTCGCCAACAAGCTCAAGGCCATTGTCATGCGCCAGTCGCGTTACCGCGAAATGCTGCTCGAAGGCCTGCTGTCGATTGCCGAGGGTGAGAACCCGCGCTCGATCGAGCTGAAGCTGCAAGGCTTCATGGAGTAACCCATGCGCCGCCGTCGTCATACCGAGGAACACGAAAACCACGAACGCTGGCTGGTGTCGTACGCCGACTTCATCACCTTGCTGTTCGCCTTTTTCGTGGTGATGTACTCGATTTCCTCGATCAACGAGGGCAAATACAAGGTCATTTCCCAGGCCTTGCTCGGGGTGTTCAACGACCCTGAACGCAGCATGAAACCCATCCCCATCGGCGATGAGCAGCCGTTGAGCGTGCGCCCGGCAGAGCCGCTGGTGAAGGACAGCGAGCAGACCGAGGCGGGCCTGGCGGCAACCAACGTCGACCCGCTGAAAACCATCAGCGATGATGTGCGTGATGCCTTTGGCGACCTGATCAACAGCAATCAGATGACTGTGCGCGGCAACGAGTTGTGGATCGAGATCGAGCTGAACTCGTCGCTGCTGTTCGGCAGCGGCGATGCCATGCCCAGTGACAAGGCGTTCGCCATCATCGAAAAGGTGGCCAACATTCTCAAGCCGTTCGCCAACCCGGTGCACGTCGAGGGCTTTACCGACAACCTGCCAATCCGCACCGCGCAGTACCCGACCAACTGGGAGCTGTCGTCGGCACGGGCGGCGAGCATCGTGCGGCTGCTGGCGATGGAAGGGGTGAATCCGGCGCGCATGGCTTCGGTGGGCTACGGCGAGTACCAGCCGGTGGCCAGCAACGACACCGCCGACGGCCGCGCGCGCAACCGCCGTGTGGTACTGGTGATATCGCGCAACCTTGAAGTGCGCCGTAGCCTGACCGGCTCGGGCAGTGCCAATGCCACGCCGGATGCTGCATTACGACGCGCTGGCACACAAAGTGCACCTGCAACGCCAGCAACGGTGGCGGGGCAGTAACTCGTCAATTCTCCGTCACTGAATTTCACACCGTTCCCGGCAGGGCAGGCGGCCATACCGGGAGGAAGCAACGCACGATGAGAGTCTGGGCAGTAGCCAATCAAAAAGGTGGCGTCGGCAAGACCACCACGACCATCGCCCTGGCCGGCCTGCTGGCAGAGGCCGGCAAGCGCGTGGTCGTCGTCGACCTCGACCCGCACGGTTCGATGACCAGCTATTTCGGGCACAACCCCGATGCCCTGGAGCACAGCTGCTACGACCTGTTCCTGCACAAGGGTGCGGTACCCGACGGCTTGCCTGGGCAATTGCTGCTGCCCACCAGTGACGAGCGCATCTCGCTGTTGCCGTCGAGCACTGCGCTGGCCGTGCTGGAGCGCCAGTCGCCGGGGCAGAACGGCCTGGGCCTGGTAATCGCCAAGAGTCTGGCGCAGCTATGGCAGGATTTCGACTTTGCCCTGATCGACAGCCCACCCTTGCTCGGCGTGCTGATGGTCAATGCCCTGGCCGCCAGCCAGCAGTTGGTGATCCCGGTGCAAACCGAGTTCCTCGCGGTCAAGGGCCTGGAGCGTATGGTCGGCACCCTGGCCATGGTCAACCGCTCGCGCAAGCAGGCGCTGCCGTATCAGATTGTGCCAACCCTGTTCGACCGCCGTACGCAGGCCTCGCTGGGCACGCTCAAGCAGTTGCGTGACAGTTACGGCCAGCAGGTGTGGCAAGGCTACATCCCGGTGGACACGCGCCTGCGCGATGCCAGCCGCAAGGGCGTTACGCCCTCGCAGTTCGACAGCAAGAGCCGTGGGCTGGTTGCCTACCGGGCGCTGCTCAAGCACCTGTTGACCTACAAGACTGCGGCGCAGGTGGCCTGATGACCCAGATACAGAAAACCGGCACCCGCCCGCAGCTGGCTCTGCAGTCGTACCTCGATGGCCTGCTGCAGGAGGCTACCGAGGCCGAAGGCCTGTTCGAGCCGCCGGTTGTAGCGGACGATTTCGCCGAAGCGGTGCGTGAGGAACAGGCGCGTGATGCCCGGCAACCGACCGTGCCGGCGCCGGCCGAAACCGCTGCTAACTTCCCGCCGCGGCCTTTCGCCGAACCAAAGCTGGCGGTGCTGCCTGCCGTCATGCCGGTGGAAGCACCTGTGGTGACGGTGGTCGAGCAAGCGGTGGTAGCCGAGGCCAGTATTCCGGTACTGGTTGAAGAGCAGGCTGTGGAGCTGGCGGTTCCGCTGGTGGATGTGCATTTGCCGGCGCCGGACCTGCCGGTGCCGCCAGCCAGCGTCGACGGCCGTCCGGTGTGGGCCGCCGAGCCGTTCGAATGCCTGCTGTTCGACGTGGCTGGCCTGACCCTGGCGGTGCCGTTGGTGTGCCTGGGGTCGATCTACAACCTGGCCGGCCAGGAGCTGACGCCGCTGTTCGGCCAACCCGACTGGTTTCTCGGCATCCTGACCTGCCAGGCGGGTAACCTGAAGGTGCTGGACACTGCGCGTTGGGTGATGCCCGACCGTTACCGGGATGATTTTCGCCAAGGCCTGAATTACGTGATTTCCGTGCAGGGCTACGAATGGGGGCTGGCCGTGCACCAGGTCAGCCGCTCGCTGCGCCTGGACCCGTCCGAAATCAAATGGCGCAGCCAGCGCGGCCAGCGCCCGTGGCTGGCCGGCACCGTAATCGAACACATGTGTGCACTGCTCGACGTCGCCGCGTTGGCCGAGCTGATCGCCAGCGGCGCGGTCAAGCAGATGCACGCTAGACAAAAATGACACCGAACACACCGCCAATGGCGGATTTTGAGGGCTAGGGGAATGAAAAAGTCGTCTGCACAAGGTTCCGAAGATCCGATCCTGCAGTGGGTTACCTTCCGTCTGGACAACGAGTCCTACGGCATCAATGTGATGCAGGTACAGGAAGTGTTGCGCTACACCGAAATCGCCCCGGTGCCGGGTGCGCCAAGCTATGTGCTGGGCATCATCAACCTGCGCGGCAACGTGGTGACGGTGATCGACACCCGCCAGCGTTTCGGCCTGATGCCGACCGAAGTCACCGATAACACCCGTATCGTCATCATCGAGGCTGACAAGCAAGTGGTCGGCATTCTGGTCGACAGCGTGGCCGAGGTGGTGTACCTGCGCCAGTCCGAAATCGAGACCGCGCCAAACGTGGGTAACGAAGAGTCGGCCAAGTTCATCCAGGGCGTGTGCAACAAGAATGGCGAACTGCTGATTCTGGTTGAGCTGGACAAGATGATGACCGAGGAAGAGTGGTCCGAGCTGGAGAATATCTGAGTTGATCCTACAGGTTGCTGTCATCTTCCTGGCGCTGGTGTGGGCGCTGAGCCTGTGGTTTTTCCTCAACTACAGCAAGCGCCAGCGCGAGCTGGCTGCGCAACAGGCCGAAGGCGATGCGCTGCGTGACCAGCGCATCAAGGACTTGGCCAAACGCCTGGACGACTACCAGAACGGTACCGTGCGCATGGGCGAGGCGCTGCACGAGCTGAGCGTGGCGGTGGCGCCACTGCCCGACAAGATTCAGCAGCTGGAACAGCGTGACCCCAACAACGTCACCTTCACCCAGGCTGCCAAACTGGTGGGCATGGGCGCCAGCGTGGCCGAATTGACCGAAAGCTGCGGCCTGACCCAGGCCGAGGCGGAGTTGATGAGCAAGCTGCACCGCAGCGGGTGAATGCACAAAGGCGACCATGATGTCGCCTTTCTTTCAGGTGCTGCGTCAGGTAGTGGCCCAGGAATGCATGCCGCCCACGTTGGCCACGCGGGACAGTGGCAGGCGCTGTCGCTGAAGTGCGAGGAAAGCGTCCAGGTCAACGTACAGGAAGCTGTTGATGCGCGGCATCATGTACAGGTTGTGAAGCTGCCGCAGGCAATAGAGGTCTGGCAGCAACCGGTCTACCACGGCATTGAGCATTCCCGGGCCGGTCAGTTCGCTGAGCCGGTTGGCGTAGCGATAGAAGCCAGCGGGGTCATCTGCCAGCGTGGGACGTACCTGGTAGAAATCCGCATTGCCTAGATAGCGGGCATGCATTTCTTCGGAAATGGCCAGCAGTGTCGGGTTGCCGGCGTGGCTGCCGATCATGCTGGTGTTGAACTGCGTGTTCATTCCCAGCTTTTCGTTGTGCATGGGTGGGTGTAACAGCAGCCCGTCATCGGTGGCGAGCAATTCTACGGTATCGATAGCCGCAGTGTTATGAGCGGCACTCGCCGCCGCATCCAGCAGTTGGTCATCGACATCCATGTATATCCCGCCTTCAGCATGCAGCATCGGGTAGCGCAATACATCCGATGCTGAGGAGAAGTTGGTGGCTACACCTCCGTTGCCGTCGATTGCTGCCTGGTACTGGGCAAAGTATTGGCTTTGTTCGAAGGCGGTGAAGAAAGGCTGGTCTTCCAGTGTTAATACCTGCATATCGGGCACTCTTGCCTCTAGCATGCGCAGGTTTTCCGCAAAGGCCTCGGGGTTTGCTTTTGACAGGAATAGCCGATATCGATACGCACTGTCGCGTAGTTTTAGTGCGTTGGCAGCCAGTGTGCCAAGCAGCTCGTCGCTGAGCGTTTTATTGCCGACCCAAAGCGATGAAATCAGCTTGGGGATCGGGTGAGCACCTGGCGGGACGGGCGCTGGTAAATGTACGGGAAGCTGCACATCGATACCCAGCGCTCGCAGGGATGACATGCGCATCTGGTTTGTTACCTGGCGCCCTTCGGGGTTGACGATGCGCAAGTTACCGGTTTCGGGCTCGGCTTCATAGTAAACCGGTTCTACCTCATTGGTGCCTTCCTCGGTGATGAACAGATCGGCTTCCATGTCGTAGACCAGCTCGAGCACTTCTGCGTAGTCGGGCACTTCTTCGTAGTAGCCGATCAGTTGGTCCACATCGCCGTTGTACCGAGGAAAGCGCCTTACCGAGTTGGCAACGACGGCATCAGCGTCCGGCAGGGGCGCTATGCGCGCCGGGCGGTGAAAATAGGGCGCTACCTCCACCTCCGGCAGATGGGGCGGGCTTACGGGACTCAGGGGGTATCCCCATTGATCATTGATTTTGCGCGGGAGAACGAAGCCGTCTTCCTGATAGCGAAACAGCGCAGTGCTTTTGATCACGGCCTCAGCGGCCAATGGGGTTGCATTCAAAAGACCGTAAGCGATATCGCCCAGCCCTTGCTGTTTTTCGCTCAAGGTTTTCCCGTTGATGGCCTGGTCAAGGCCAAGCGCAAGCTGCGCTATACCGCCCAGCGCAAGCAGTGGGGCTAGGCCCGGCACCACGAATGTCAGCGGTGCCACAAGCGTGAGGGTGCTGTTCAGGTAGCTGGCCCATCTGGATTTTGTTATTTGCGCATTGCTGGTAATGAGGAAATCGGCATCGTCATAGCAGCGTTGGCGCATTCGCTCGGCCATGACCTGGAACAGATCACCGCTAATGCGTGGGTTGTACTTGCCGGGGCGGTAATTGACGTAGGTGCGCGGCGGCCATGTACCGTCGTTGTTGAAAAAGCCATGCTCCGGTGGCAAGCGGTGGTTGTGCGGGTAAACGCCCAGGCCTTCCAGGGCGGTGTCCAGGCCGCTGAAGTCGATGCCCTGTGGGCCGTCGGCCAGGCGAAAGTGTTGCTTGAGTGCCTGACGCGTGTCGGCGCCTTTGCACTGTTGGCCAACCCAGTCTTTCAACAGGTCTTCGCTGGCGAACTCCAGTAGCGGTGAACTGTTGCCGGGGGCGTAGAGCAGGGTCAGGTCGGTCTTGGTGTCGTTGATGTACAGCAGGTCAGTGGCTGCATAGCCGTAGATGCTCAGCGTGCTCAGGCGTAAACCCTTGCCACGCGGGATCAGGTCGGCTGCCCGCCAGGCCAGCTTACGTGCGGCGTCGCTCAGGCTGCCTTCTGCGACCTGTTTGTTGCAGGCAGCGATGAAGTTGAGTTTGCAGCACAGCCGGTAGTCTGAAAGGTGTTGATGCCAGTAAGTGTCGAGTGATGCCTTGTAACCTGAGTGGAAGTCCATTGCCTCTATATGGCGTTGCAAGGTTTCGGCGCGGAGGTCGAGCAGCGTCGAGTGATCGTAACGGGCGGGTGTGGTACGCCTGAACAGGCCATTGAACACCTCGTACCAGGCGCCGTTGTCGTAAATGGGCTGTGGGGGGAAGTGGTCGACCAGCGTGATCGGGCCATCGTCCGGCAACGTGCCGGCCCAGGGTTGCCTGAACAGCCCGCCGAAGAAGTCGTTGTTGGATTCGCCTTGCCAGTTCATCAGCACCGCTTGGGTGAGGCTGACCCGCTGTACGACTTTGGCCTGGTAACTGGCGATGCCATCAGGGTGAACATGCAGCGTGACGACATCGATCAGGTCTGGGTCCTGGTGTACCCCTTGGGTGGCAAGCCAGGCAGCAATGGCGCGCCTGGCCTCTCGGTCGGGGCGGGGAAGAGTGGCGAGGTGGTTGCGTACGAACTGCACGCCAGCTGCATTGATGTGCGTGGTGGCCATGTCGGTCTCCGTGGGTTGGGAAAACCGCAGCATCGACTGATTGATCGGCAGGGGGGCGGTAGATAGTGCTGGCTTTATGGCTCAGCCAAGCGGGCGACGTAAGTCGCCCAGCAGGTGTCAGGCTTTGCTCCACGAGTGGTAGTTGCCGATCTCCACGACGTAACTCAGCGCCTGATCGCTGTGTCTCGCGTTGAAAAGGGGGAAGGTCAAGTCTCCTGTGACGAAGCCAGGATCATTAAGAGGCGTTGATTCCAGCTTGCTGATCTGTCGCAGAATACGCAGCCTGGGCAGTTGCTGGTCAACCACATCAGTGAACACGCCAGGTCCGGTCATGTTGCTCAACGCCTGGGCATACGCCTCGAACCCGGCACTGCCGCGTAGAGGCCGGGTGTTGTAGAACGCCAGGTTGTCGAGAAAGCGCTGGTGCATCGCTTCAGAAATCCGGCTCAGGGTCGGGTTGCCCGCATGGCTGCCGATCATGTTGGTGTTGTATGCGCAATGCATGCCCAGCAGTTCATTGTTCACCGGACCACCCAGTACAAGGCCGTCAGGCGTAGTGGCCAAGGGGGTTGAGTCGATCACCGCATAGGCCTGTGGATTGTCACCCAAGGTGCGCAAGGTGTCGTCGATGTCCATGTAGACGCCACCCTCTGATCGAAGGAGTGGGTAGCGGAGTATGTCGCATGCTGAGGCGAAGTTTGCCCCCGGTGCATCAAGTGCCTGTTCATATTGTTGAAAGTGCCTGGTTGCCCTGAAGTTATCAAAGAAGGGTTGGTCCTCCAGTGTGAGCACCTGCAGCCGAGGGGCTTTTCCGGTCAGCCTTGCGTAGTTGCTCTTGAATACTTTCGGGTTGGCCTTCGACAGGTACAGACGGTAAGAGAAACGGGTGTGCTCCAGGCGTTTTGCGTTTTTGGCAACGGTCTCCACCAGCTCGTCGGGGATGCTTTTGTCGCCGACCCAGATGCTGAGGATTTGCTTGGGAATTGGCCGTACTTCGGCGCTGTTCACCGTGGGGATAGTGATGGGCAGTTCTATGTCCACACCCAATGCGCGCAACGTGTCCATGCGCATCTGATTTGTCACTGGGCGGTTGGTCAGGTCAATTGCAGTCAAGCCGCGATGGTTGTCAGTGACTTGATAATAGGTTGGTAATACCTCGTTGGCATCCGACTTCAGGATGAACGCATCGTGTTCAGTGTCATACAGTACTTTGACTTCTTTTCCTTCGTTGATCGCCAGCAGCGGATGGGTGCCCGTTGCGCGATCCAACGAGCCTCTGATGATTCGCGTGGTCGGCATTGAGGGTTTGGGGGGTGAAAAGTAGTCTGCTATTGATTCTTCAGGTAACCGGGGTGGACTATTGGGGCTCAGTGGGTAGCCCCATTGATCATTCAGTCGCGTGGGCATGACGAAGCGCGGACTTTTGCCCGGGAAGAGCATACGCGGGCGGGTCGCTGGCAGGGTGACCAAGGGCGTGGCATTGAGCAGGCCGAAAACGATGTTGCTCACGCCGGCGTCCTTGTCTTCAAGGCTTTTGCCGTTGATTGCCTGATCGAGCCCCAAGCCAAACTGTGCTACACCGCCGATAGCCAGCAGGGGTACGAGTTCCGGAACCACGAGGGCCAGGGGCGCCAGCAGGTTGAGCGAGGTTACCAGGTAGCCACGCCAGCGTGCCTTGGTTACCTGCGCATCGCTGGTGATCAGAAAGTCGGCATCGTCGTAGCAGCGTTGGCGCATTCGCTCGGCCATGGCCTGGAACAGATCACCGTTAATGCGTGGGTTGTACTTGCCGGGGCGGTAATTGACGTAGGTGCGCGGCGGCCATGTACCGTCGTTGTTGAAAAAGCCATGCTCCGGTGGCAAGCGGTGGTTGTGCGGGTAAACGCCCAGGCCTTCCAGGGCGGTGTCCAGGCCGCTGAAGTCGATGCCCTGTGGGCCGTCGGCCAGGCGAAAGTGTTGCTTGAGTGCCTGGCGCGTGTCGGCGCCTTTGCACTGTTGGCCAACCCAGTCTTTCAACAGGTCTTCGCTGGCGAACTCCAGTAGCGGTGAACTGTTGCCGGGGGCGTAGAGCAGGGTTAAGCCACTGCCGGCGTCGTTGATGTAAAGCAAGTCGGTGGAGGCATAGCCGTAGATGCTCAGCGTGCTAAGGCGCAGCCCCTTGCCCTGAGGAATCAGTTCGGCCGCGCGCCAGGCCAGCATGCGAGCGGCATCACTCAGGCTGCCTTCTGCGACCTGTTTGTTGCAGGCAGCGATGAAGTTGAGTTTGCAGCTCAAGCGATAGTCAGCAAGTTGCTCGCGCCAGTAGGTATCGAGTGTCGCCTTGTAGAGGGTGTGAAAGTCCAGCGCTTCTATGTGGCTTTGCAAGGCTTCGGCGCGGATGTCAAGCAGTGTGGAATGATCGTAACGGGCGGGTGTGCTGTGCTTGAACAGGCCATTGAACACCTCGTACCAGGCGCCGTTGTCGTAAATGGGCTGTGGGGGGAAGTGGTCGACCAGCGTGATTGGGCCATCGTCCGGCAACGTGCCGGCCCAGGGTTGCCTGAACAGCCCGCCGAAGAAGTCGTTGTTGGATTCGCCTTGCCAGTTCATCAGCACCGCTTGGGTGAGGCTGACCCGCTGTACGACTTTGGCCTGGTAACTGGCGATGCCATCAGGGTGAACATGCAGTGTGACGACATCGATCAGGTCTGGGTCCTGGTGTACCCCTTGGGTGGCAAGCCAGGCAGCAATGGCGCGCTTGGCCTCGCGGTCGGGGCGGGGAAGGGTGGCGAGGTGGTTGCGTACGAACTGCACGCCAGCTGCATTGATGTGCGTGGTGGCCATGTCGGTCTCCGTGGGTTGGGAAAACCACAGCATCGACCGGCTGGTTGGCAGGGGAGTGGTAAATAGTGCTGGCCCTGAGGCTCAGCCTGTCGGGCCAGGCAGGCGCGCAAGCACCTCTGTCACGTCACGTTCGTCTATCGGTGAATCATCGAAGCCATACGGGACTTTGCCGCGCAGTTGCCAGGCAAACGCGATGATTTCGGCGATGGTCAGGTACAACGCTTCCGGGATCTGCTCGCCCAGCTCCAGGCGCGCCAGCAGGCGCACCAGCTCGGCATTTTCGTAGATTGGCACCTCGTGTTCGCGGGCCAGGGCCAGGATAGCTTCGGCCAAGGCATCGTCACCCTTGGCGCTGAGGGTGGGGGCCTGCTGGCCGTCGTAGCTCAGGGCAATGGCCTGGCGTGTGTGCTTCTGGCTCATGCGTTTTCATCCACCCAACGTTGTTCTACCCGCGTGCGCGGGCCTTGTGGCGGCGTGCCAGGGTGGCACTCCAGGTCACCGACGGCCAGGCCACGTGCCAGCAGGCGCTCGCGCAGGGCGCCGAGCTGGGTGTCGATCAGCCTGGCGGTTTGCTCACGCTCTGCCCACAGTTGCCCGCTCAGGCGGCCTTGGCTCAGTTGCGCCTGTACCTGAACGGGGCCGAGTGGCGACAGGTCGAAGGCCAGCTCGATGCGCCACAGGGCCTGCAGCGGGTCTTGTGCTTCATGCTGGCGGTCGGCTTGCTGCTGCGGCGTTTCTTCACGCTGCAGTTTGACCTGCAACGGGATGAATTCCTGACCGTGGCGGATCGGCACTTCGGTTTGCCAGGTGGTCTGCAGGTTGCCGTTTTCCAGCGTTCCGGTCTGTTGCAGGCTGCTCATGGCATGGCTTTGCAGGCGCGAAATTGCCGCAGCGGCAAGGCGCAGCAGTTGTTGCAGGTTGCCTTCGTCTTCCAGGGCCTCGAGCAGGCGCGAGGGTAGCGGGAACGCGCCCGGCTGCGGCCTGGGGCTGACCCGTTCGAGCATGCCCAGCGCACTGCGGGCCAGTGCCGGCATGGTCACGGCCAGGCTGGCGGGTGCAAGGTTGGACGTGCCGGGCGGCGTAGTTGAAGCCTGGGCGACCAGCCGCAACAAATGCGCTTTCAGATCGGTGGCGACGCTGGCAGGAAAGCCACCCAGCAGTTTCGCTTCAAGGAAAGCGCCACTGTTGTTCAAGGCCTGGGCAACCGCTTTCGCATCGCCCAGCTGGCGCGCATCTGGCAGGCTGACCAACAGGCGTTCGGCGCTGGCGCGCAGGTCGCCATCGATGCCAGGGTCTCGGGTCATCTGTTGCAGGGCGTTGAGCAGGCCGGGCAACGAGGCTTGGCGGTTTTGCTGGGTTAGCAGCTGCTGGGCGATGTTGAGCTGGTCCTGCCTGCCGCTGAGTGGCACGAAACGCAGTGACTGGTCACCCTCCACCCGCGCGCTGAGCAGGCTGCCGATAGCCAGTGGGCGTGGGCTGTCCACCGTCAGGGTGGCGCCGGCCTGGGCGCTGTTGAGCAGGCTGATCAGGGCCCGGTAGGCCGCAGGCTGGCCAGCGGCCTGGGGCAGTAGCTGGTTGGTCATGACCTTGCCTTGCAGCAGGGTGCCGACGGGCACCTTGCTGGTGTCCAGGCGGGTGAGGGTAGCGACCTGGCTGGCGCTGGCCTGCTGCAGCATGATCGCCAGATGATTGCTTTCGGTCTGGCTGACGGTGACCTGGCTGCCTTGAGGCAGGGGCTGGCTGGCACTGGCTTGCAGTTGGGTTTGAAGGCCGTTGGCCTGCATCAGCCGTAGCACCAGCTGAAAGTCGCTGCCCACCTGGCGCATCGCAACCACTTCGGCCTGTGCGGTCTCGCCAGGGGCCATCAAGCCAGGCTGCGGTTGCGTCAGGCGCAGCAGTTCGCCGGTCATGCCCGCCTTCATGGCTTGGGTGTTGACCGCGGTTTGTGCAGCGAGACTATTGATTTCAGTCATGATTGTATACAACCTGTCGAACCCGGCCTCTTGGCAGCGCGGCGGCGCATGTAATAATGCCGAGCGCCCGTGGTTGCCAGTATAACGGCAGCGCTGAGGGCGACTTGAGACACAAGG